>JBBIPL010000008.1:0-34433 GCA_037442845.1 Hydrogenophilales bacterium
CCGCCTGCGGGAGAGGGGAGCTTCGAGAGTCGCCGAGGCGACTTTCACGTTAAAACTGACTCGAAATTGTTACAATCAGGTGCGCTTGCGACTTGGTGGCGAGGCGGCACAAACTCGGAGCGTGCCGCCCACCCGCGGGGTCCGATGGGGTGAGCGGCTAGGGAAGGGGAGGGTGACTCAGGCGCTCCGCTTCGAGCCAGCTTCGCAGCGCGCTGCCTTGCGGCCAGTTCGCCAGGAAGCGCGCCATGTCCCGCCGCCAGGCGCGGTCGAAGCTTCGCTGGTCGCGATGCTGGCGCGTGGCGTCGAGGTCGATGAGGGTGACCGCCCCATCCTGCCAGAGCAGGTTGCTGGCCTTCATGTCGCCGTGGCTGATGCGGGCCCGTGCCAGGTCCCGCAACAGGCGCAGGACGGCCTGCCCCTCGGCCGCCGGCGGCCCCGTATCCAGATGGGGTTCCCAGTGCTGCAGCAGGTTCGGGCCGGCGGCGAAGGCCGTGATCAGCCAGGCCTTCCCCCGCAGGGGACCGTAGCGGCGTTCGATCAATGCCAGCGGCGCGGGCGTGGCGATGCCCAGGGCGCGCAGGCGATGCGCCTCGCGCCAGGCATGCCAGGCGCGGCTTGGCCGCCACAGGCGCGAGAGGGCATGGGCGGAGTTCTTGATGTTGTAGCGCTTGATGATCAGGTCATGGCCGTCGATGTTGACGCGCGCCACCGTGCAGGTATGGCCGGCCTTGACGGTGGTGCCGCGCGCCATCCAGGCATCCGGATCGGCGAGCACCGGGGCGAGCCAGTCCGCCTCGGCGCGGACGACGGCGGTGAACCGGTCGAGGCGCCGCTCCACCCTGAACAGGCTGCAATCGCGCACGCTCTTGTCCAGGTGGTCGTTGACGCGACGTTCGCGGGCGCGGCGTTCCAATCCGGCCAGGGTCTCCTCCTCCAGGTCCGGGCCGGGTTCGGCGTCCCGGTAGGCGGTGAGGAGTCGCGTCCGCAAAGGCGCCAGGGAGAGCGGCAGTTGGGCCAGGAACAGGGCGAGATTGCCTAGCGCGGCCCGCTGTCCCAACGGGCCGCCGCCATGCCGCTGGACGATGCCGTCGCCGTCGATCACGTACAACGTCTCGCCCCGGCGGAGGAAGTTGTCCAGGTGCGGGTCCGTCTGCATCAGCCCGCGGCGATGCATCAGGCCCACCAGTCGGGCCGCATGGACGAGCAGGTCGTCGCGCTCGGGGGTGAGGGTCGTCGCCTCCTCGAGGTACTCGGTGAGCAGGTAGTGTCCGCCCGCCTCCAACCGGCCGGCGGCGAGGATGGGCGGGGTGGGGATGCCGGCGCCGGCCAGGGCGTTCAGACCGTCACGCTCGCGGCGCCAGTGCCGTCGGCTGCCGCGGGCGACGAACAATTTGGCCAGGACCGGGCGATCCCCCCACGACGCCGCGCCGACGACGCGCTTGCCGGGCAGGACGCGCAGGAGTCGGCGTAGGGTCAGTTCGGCGCCGTCCTCCAGCCGGATGGCGCAGGGCGCCGGCGGCTGTCTGCCCGCCGCGGCCAGATCGGAGGCGTTGAGCCAGGGCAATTCGTCCAGGTGGTTCACGCCCGCCCCTCGATGCCGCCATGTCGCGCGGTGTCCGGTCCACCCTGGCCGGGCAGGGCAGGGGACGCAAGCAGCCGGCCCAGTTCCTCCCACACCCGCTCGGGCGGCAGCCGGGTAAAGCACGGCGGCTGTTCGCGGGCGAAATCCGGACGGGCCCGGTCCTCGGGGCGCGGGACATAAGCGCAGCGCTTCCTCAGGCAGGGGGCGCACGGGAAGTCCGACGCCAGGTGGCGCTGGCCAAAGCCCCAGGCGCCGGTGTAGGCCGGATTGGTCGGCCCGTACAGCGAGACGGTGGGCACGGCCAGGGCGGCGGCGAGATGCCCCAGACCGGTGTCCACCGCCACGCAGGCGCGGGCCCCGGCGATCTCGGCGGCAATGCCGTCCAGCGACAGGCGGGGCAGCACCCGCGCGTTGGCCAGGCCGCTCGCCAGACGCTCGGCGCGGGCGCGCTCGGCGTCGTTGCCCCACGGCAGCCGGACCTGCCAGCCCTCGGCGCGGGCCATGTCCGCCAATCGCCGCCAGTACGCTTCGGGCCAGTGCTTGGTGGGCCAGGTAGTGCCATGCAGGAAGAGGAGATAGGGCGCCTGGTCGTCGCGGCGACTGGGGGTGCCGCCCAGCACGCGGGCGCGATCCAGGCCGTAGGGATCGGCGGCGAGGCCGTCGGCGGACTGCTCCGCCGGCGGCGGGTAGCCCAGGGCGCGGGCGAACAGTTCGCGCACGCGGGCCACAGCATGCCGGCCCCAGGCCACGGGGTGGCGGTGATCGTAGAACAGGCTGGCCAGGGGTTCGCGCGCCGAGTCGCGGTCCAGGCCGTGCACCGGGCCACGGGCATAGCGGGTCAGCACGGCGCTCTTGAGCAGGCCCTGGGCGTCGATGACGGCATCGTAGCGCTCCCGCCCCAGGCGTTGCCTGGCCTCCCGCCATTCCCGGCCGAGCAGAGCGCGCAGCGGCCGCGACCGCCAGCGCCGCAGGGCGACCGGGATCACCTCGGCCACCGCCGGATGCCAGGCGGGAATCCGCGCGAAGCCCTCCTCCACCACCCAGTCGAAGCGGATGCCCCTCCGGGCGAGCCTGGCGTCGGTGAGCGCGGGCAGGGCGTGGATCACGTCGCCCAGGGACGAGGTTTTTATGAGCAGAACCCGCATCAGGCCGGAGCCCCGCGCGAAAGGCCGTCCAGCGCCGCCAGCACGCTGTCGGGGGTGATGTCCCGCAGACAGCGGGTGTGGCCCAGGGGACAGGTGCGCTCGAAGCAGGGCGAACACTCGAGCCGCAGGTAGCGGATCGCCGCCCGGTCCGACAGGGGCGGCGTGTGGTCCGGGGTGGAGGAGCCGAACAGGGCCGCCAGCGGCTTGTCGAGGGCGGCGGCCACGTGCATCAGGCCGGAATCGTTGGTCACCGCCGCCTGGCAGAGGTCGAGCAGGTCGATGGCGTCCCCCAGGGCGGTGCGGCCGCACAGGTTGTGGACGTAGGGGCCGGCCAATCCGGCGATGCTTTCGCCCGCTTCCCGGTCCTTGGCGGAACCGAGGATCCACACCTGTCGGCCCCGTTCCCCCAGGCCTCGCGCCAGGGCCGCGAAGTGGGGCAGGGGCCACTGCTTGGCGGGACCATATTCGGCCCCGGGCATGAAGGCGACGGCGGGTCGTTCCATCGTCAGGCCCAGCCGATCCAGCAATGGCGCCTGGTTGGCAGTGTTGGCCCGCAGTCGGGGGTGAGGCAGAGGCGCGGGCAGGGGCGAGTCCGGGGTCAGGCCCAGGCTCACGAAGCGCTGCACCGTCATGGGCAGACGGGCCTTGTCCAGGCGGCGTAGGTCGTTGAGCAGGCCGTAGCGCATCTCGCCGCGAAAGCCCGTGCGCAGCGGAATGCCGGCGAACCAGGGCGCCAGGGCGGATTTCAGCGAGTTGGGCAGCAGGATGGCCTGGTCGTAGCCGGTGCGGGCCAGTTCGCGGCCCACCCGCCAGCGCGCGCCCAGGCCGAATTCGCCATGGCCGACGGCCAGGGCGAGGCCGCGCCGCACTTCGGGCATGCGTTCGAGCAGGGGCAGCGACCAGGGCGGGGCGAGCACATCGATGGCGCAGTCTGGCGACGCCTTCAGGGTCATGCACAGGCTTTGCGCCATGACCATGTCGCCCACCCAGGACGGGCCAACCACCAGAATTTGCTTCATCGTGTTTCGCTGCGGGCGTCTGGGTGCATGATTTTTAGGCAGTGCATGCCGGGCGGGAAGGGCGACACAGCATCGGGCGGGGATGCAAACATATCCCGACCGGAATGGAAAGTCCCACGCCCTGAAAGGTGTGCTCGGGCAGGGTCGCGCGGCCGCGGGCAGGCTGCCGGCAAGCGGTTGCAAACATGCCGCGAAGTGGATGTCAACTGGACGGATCGCTGTGATTTCCGGCACAATCGCCGCCATTTCCACCACCGGCACCTACCCGATGGCCCGTGCTCGCAAGTCGAAAATCCCGCCCATTGCCGTCTCCGAAGCGTTTGCCGCGCCATCCGGAGGGGACCGCCGGATTCTCGTCCTGCATGGTCCCAACCTCAATCTGCTCGGCATCCGTGAGCCCCAGCATTACGGCAGCCAGACCCTGGCGGAGATCGACGCCACCCTGAAGCAGCAGGGGGCCGCCGTCGGGGTTCAGGTGGAGTGCTTCCAGAGCAACGCCGAGCACGCACTGGTGGAGCGCGTACATGCCGCCGCCCGCGAGAACGTCGGCTTCATCATCATCAACCCCGCCGCCTTCACGCACACCAGCGTGGCTCTGCGCGACGCGCTGGCCGGGGTGGCGATTCCTTTCATCGAGGTGCATCTGTCGAATGTCCATGCCCGCGAAGCCTTCCGCCAGCATTCGTATTTCTCCGACAAGGCGGTCGGCGTGATATCCGGGCTGGGCGCCATGGGCTATCTGTTCGCCCTGGGCTATGCCCTGCACGCATTGGAGGACTGAACACATGGATTTGCGCAAGCTGAAGAAACTCATCGACCTGGTGCGGGAGTCCGGCATCGCCGAACTGGAGATCACCGAGGGCGAGGAAAAGGTCCGCATCACCAGCGTGGCGGCGTCGCCGCAGACCGTCTACGCGCAGGCGCCGATGCTGGCGCCGGCCATGCCGCCGGCGCCCGCCGCCACCACGGTCTCCGAGGCAGCCGCGGAGCCGGCCCAGCCGGAAGGGCGCGTGGTCAAGTCGCCCATGGTGGGCACCTTCTACCGCTCGCCCTCGCCGGGCGCCAAGGCCTTCGTCGAGGTGGGCCAGACGGTCAAGGCCGGCGACACCCTGTGCATCATTGAGGCCATGAAACTCATGAACGAGATCGAGGCCGACGTGGCCGGCGTGGTCAAGGCTGTCCTGGTGGAAAGCGGCCAACCGGTGGAATACGGCGAGCCGTTGTTCATTATTGGCTGACCTCGGAGACATGCCGTCGCTCCGCTGGAAGCCGGAGCCCAGAATGCACTCTGGATTGCGGCTTCCCCTTCATACGGGGATGAAAGCCGGAATGACGGATTCCTGGTTCGGCAGCGAGTCCAGCAAGGGATCTCAGCGATGTTCGAAAAAATTCTGATCGCCAATCGCGGCGACCAGCCGCCGCGAGGCGGCGCAGCAGCGAAGCTAAATCGCATGGCGGCCGCAGGCCGCAAGGGAGACTTCGTCGCGGAGGCCACCCATGTTTGAAAAAATCCTGATCGCAAACCGCGGCGAAATCGCCCTGCGCATCCAGCGCGCCTGCCGCGAAATGGGCATCAAGACCGTGGCCGTGTATTCCGAGGCCGACGCCGAGGCCAAGTACGTGCGCCTGGCCGACGAGTCGGTGTGCATCGGCCCGCCGCCCTCGGCGAAAAGCTACCTGCATGTGCCCTCGATCATCGCCGCCGCCGAGGTGACCGATGCCGAGGCCATCCATCCCGGCTACGGCTTCCTCTCGGAGAACGCCGATTTCGCCGAGCGCGTCGAGAGTTCGGGTTTCGTCTTCATCGGCCCGCGTCCGGAGACCATCCGCCTGATGGGCGACAAGGTCTCGGCCAAGGAGGCCATGAAGGCTTCCGGCGTGCCCTGCGTGCCAGGTTCCGACGGCGCCCTGGACGACAATCCCGATGCATGGATGCGTCTGGCCCGCGACATCGGCTATCCCATCATCATCAAGGCCGCCGGCGGCGGCGGCGGGCGCGGCATGCGCGTGGTGCACACCGAGGCCACCCTCATCCAGGCCGTGCAGATGACCCAGGCCGAGGCCGCCGCCGCCTTCGGCAATCCCATGGTGTACATGGAGAAGTATCTGGGCAATCCGCGCCACATCGAGATTCAGGTGCTGTCCGACTCGCTCGGCAACGCCATTCATCTGGGCGAGCGCGACTGCTCCATGCAGCGTCGCCACCAGAAGGTGATGGAAGAGGCGCCGGCGCCGGGCCTCGACCCCAAGCTGCGCAACAAGATCGGCGAGCGTTGCGCCGAGGCCTGCCGCAAGATCGGCTACCGCGGCGCCGGCACCTTCGAGTTCCTGTATGAGGACGGCGAGTTCCACTTCATCGAGATGAACACCCGCGTGCAGGTGGAACATCCGGTCACCGAGTTCATCACCGGCGTGGACATCGTCCAGGAATCCATCCGCATCGCCGCCGGCCTGCCGCTGTCGAGGAAGCAGAAGGACATCCACTTCAAGGGCCATGCCCTGGAATGCCGCATCAATGCCGAGGATCCGCGCACCTTCATGCCGTCGCCCGGCCGCATCGTCCTCTATCACGCCCCCGGCGGCCCCGGCGTGCGCGTGGATTCGCACGTCTACCAGAACTATTACGTGCCGTCCCACTACGATTCCATGATCGGCAAGCTCATCACCTACGGCGCCACCCGCGAACAGGCCATCGCCCGCATGCGCATCGCCCTGTCGGAAATGATCGTCGAAGGCATCAAGACCAACATCCCCCTGCATCAGGAACTGCTGGTGGACCAGGCCGTGCTGGAAGGCGGCGTCAGCATCCACTATCTGGAAAACAAGCTGGGGATGCATAAACCCTGAGGAGCGCCGGATGGCCTGGGTCTCCCTCAAGATCGCCGCCGACGGCGACCGCGCCGAGGCCCTGGCGGATGCCTTCATGGAGGCGGGCGCCCTGTCGGTTTGCATCGAGGACCGGGACGCGGGCACCGACGCGGAGGCCCCCCAGTTCGGCGAACCCGGCCTCGACGACGCGAAAGCCTGGCGGCATAACTGGGTGGTGGCCCTGCTGGAGGCGGAAGCCGACGTGTCGGCCTTGCTGGTTCGCCTGGGCCTGCCCGCCGGTGTCGAACACGCCATCGAGGCCGTGCCCGAACAGGACTGGGTGCGCCTGACCCAGTCCCAGTTCGAGCCCATCCGCGTCTCCGAGCGGCTGTGGATCGTGCCTTCCTGGCACGTCGCGCCGGACCCGACCGCCATCACCCTGGAACTGGATCCCGGCCTCGCCTTCGGCACCGGCAGCCACCCCACCACCCGGCTGTGCCTGCGCTGGCTGGAACAGCACCTGCGCGGCGGCGAATCCGTGCTCGATTACGGCTGCGGCTCCGGCATCCTGGCGATCGCCGCGAAGAAGCTGGGCGCCGGCCGGGTGCTCGGCGCCGACCTGGACGAGCAGGCCATCGCCGCTTCGCGCGATAATGCCCAACGCAACGCCTGCGCGGCGGAATTTTTCGCGCCCGGGGCGCTCCCAGCTGGAGCTTACGACGTCCTGGTGGCCAACATCCTGACCAATCCCCTCAAGGCCCTCATGCCCCTGCTGGCGGCGCGCGTGCGCGCGGGCGGCCGCATCGCCCTGTCCGGCATCCTGGCCGAACAGGCGGAGGAAATCCTCGACCTCTATGGCCAGGCCTTCGACATGGCGCTCTGGGATTCGGAAGAGGGCTGGGTGTGCCTGAGCGGGGTCAAACGATGAGGGCCGCCGCCCCGCGCCGCCGCGCCGCGCCGGCATAGATCGAGCATGCAGACCACCTGTCCGGAATGCCGCACCGTCTTCCTGGTCAACCAGGATCAGCTCGGCCTGCGCCGCGGCCTGGTGCGCTGCGGCAAGTGCAACGCGGTGTTCAATGCCTACGACACCCTGCTCGCCGAGCTGCGCGATGCGCCGGAGTCCGCGGCGGTTCCGGCGGCGCACGATGCGCTGGCCGATCCGGAGGCGGCCCGGGCGGCCTACGCGCCGCACGCGCTGGCGGCGCAGCCGGATAGTGCGGAGGCGGAGACGCTCAAGCCCGAAGAACCCGCCCCGGCCGGGACGCAACCGGCCCCCGCGGCGGACGCGGCGAAGCCGAAAGCGCTGGTGGAAGCGGAAGCTCCGCCGGCGGAGACGACGGATTCCATCCTGCTGTCCGAACTGCCTCACCGCAAGCCCGCTGCCGCCTCGACCGGGCGAGTGAAAAGCGCGCTGTTCGGCCTGCTTGGCGGCTTGCTCGTCCTGCTGCTGTTCGCGCAACTGGCCTATTTCCTGCGCGCGCCGCTGGTCGCCGCCTGGCCCGCGTCGCGGCCCGCTCTGGAAGGCGCCTGCCGCTTGCTCGGCTGCGAGGTGCCGCTGCCCCGGCAACTGGGCAGGGAGGCCATCGCCGCCGCCAATCTGGAGCACGATCCGGAACAGAAATCGCGCGTGCGCCTCAGCTTCCTGCTGGCCAACCGCAGCGGCCAGACCCAGGCCTGGCCGCATATCTCGCTGACCCTGACCGACGTGCGTGAACAACCGGTGGCCATGAAGCTGTTTGCGCCCGCCAGCTATCTGCCGGCGCAGACGAAGATCGCCGCCGGCATGGCCAGCGGCGAGGAGAAAGAAGCCCGGCTGGAGCTCGACATCGGCAACCTGGCCGCCACCGGGTTCGCGCTTAGCCCCGTATATCCGTGAAGTTTGCCGGCGCGGGAACGGCTCCGGTATAGTCCGACCCGCCATCGTTCTCGCGGGAGAGCGCCGGAACAGCCGGCCGCCGAAGGCGCAACGCCACCCGCAACCGCTCAGGCAAAAGGACCGCGAGGATTGGGCAACGCTGGAGAGCGCCGTTTCGCGCGGCCACCGACGGGGTAAATCTCTCAGGTACCAAGGACAGCGGGGTGCATGGACATGAGTCCGTTCAGCAGCCTGCCAACCGGAGCCCCGCTTTTGCAGCCACACCCGCCCAACGCCGTGCGCATGCCTGTCTGGATTCGCCAGAACCTGGGGCGCGAGCGCCACTATCCCGGCACCGCCGCCGCGGTCCATGGCCACCGCCTGCACACCGTCTGCGAAGAGGCGCGTTGCCCCAACCGGGGCGAGTGCTGGAGCCGGGGCACCGCCACCTTCATGCTGCTGGGCGACACCTGCACGAGGGCCTGCGCCTTCTGCTCGGTGAAGACCGGCCGCCCCGCCTGGAACGACGCCGACGAGCCGCGCCGGGTGGCGCAAGCCTGCCTGGACCTGGGCCTGTCCTTCGTGGTGCTCACCTCGGTGAACCGGGACGACCTGCCCGACGGCGGCGCCGGCTGCTTCGCCGACACCCTGCGCGAGCTGCGCCGCCGCAAGCCCGACATGGGCGTGGAGTTCCTCACCCCGGATTTCCGCAACGTCCAGACCGAGGCGGCCGCCGCCTTCCTGGCCGCGATACGGGCGCATCCGCTGCCGCCTCACGCCTCACCCCTCACGCCTCACCTGATTTGGGGCCACAACATGGAGACCGTGCCGCGTCTGTACAAGGCGGCGCGCAAGGGCGCGAAATACGAGCGCAGCCTGGACCTGCTCGCCCTGGCCGCCCGTCAGCCCGGGATGCAAGCGAAGTCCGCCCTCATGCTCGGCCTGGGGGAAACCCGGGAGGAAGTGCTGGCGGTGCTGGCCGACCTGCGCGCCGTTGGCGTGCAACGTCTGTCCCTGGGCCAATACCTGCGTCCCAGCCTGGACAACCTGCCGGTGGCCCGCTACGTGCCGCCGGAGGAATTCGCCGAATACGACAGCGCCGCGCGCGCGATGGGCTTCGCCTGGGTGAAGGCCGGGCCGCTGGTGCGCAGTTCCTATTTCGCGGAGGAAGAACGAGGGGAAACGGGAAACGGGAAACGGGAAACGCAAATTCACCCCGTGGGGCTTTCCACGTTTCCCGTTTCCCGTTTCCCTTTTCCCGTTTCCCTTTTCCCGTTTCCCGGCCAAAAGGAATAAGCCATGCTCAAACAGACCCCTCTCAACCAGCGCCACCGGGAAGCCAACGCCAAGCTGGCGGATTTCTCCGGCTGGGAGATGCCCATCCACTACGGCTCGCAGATCGAGGAACACCATGCGGTACGCAGTGATGCCGGCATGTTCGACGTCTCCCACATGCTGCCGGTGGACCTGAAGGGGGAGGGCGCGCGCGACTTCCTGCGCAGGCTGGCGGCCAACAACGTCGACAAGCTGCAATCCACCGGCAAGGCCCTGTACACCTGCATGCTGCATGAAGGCGGCGGCGTGGTGGACGACCTCATCGTCTACTTCCTCAACGAATCCTGGTTCCGTCTGGTGGTCAACGCCGGCTGCGCCGACAAGGACATCGCCTGGATGGAGACGCAGCGCGACCGCCTGGCGCCGGGCCTCGCCCTCACCCCGCGCCGGGATCTGGCCATGATCGCCGTGCAAGGCCCCAAAGCCGCCGAAAAGCTGTGGCAGGCCATGCCCGGCACGCGGGATCTGGCCGCGCCCCTGAAACCCTTCAACGCCGCGGTGGTGGGCGACATGTTCATCGCCCGCACCGGCTACACAGGCGAGGACGGCTTCGAGATCATGCTGCCGGCCAAGGCCGCCCCCTTCTTCTGGCAGGCCCTGCTGGAAGCCGGGGTGAAGCCCTGCGGCCTGGGCGCCCGCGACACCCTGCGCCTGGAAGCGGGCATGAACCTCTATGGCCAGGACATGGACGCCTCCACCACCCCTCTGGAGTCGGGCCTGGCCTGGACCGTGGACCTGAAGTCCGAACGCGACTTCATCGGCAAGGACGCTCTCCTGCGCTTGCCCCGAAACCGGCAACTGGTGGGCCTGAAGCTGCTGGACCGGGGCGTGCTGCGCGGCCGTCAGAAAGTGCTCACGTCGCAGGGCGAGGGCGAGATCACCAGCGGTTCCTTCGCCCCCACCCTCAACGCCTTTATCGCCCTCGCCCGGGTGCCCGCCGGCGTCAACCTGGGCGATACGGTGGAAGTGGAAATCCGCGATAAACGTCTGCGGGCGCTTGTGGTGAAATACCCCTTCGTGCGCAACGGCAAGGCATTGGTGTGAGGCGAGAGGCGTTAGGCGTGAGGCGTGAGGGGCGGTGGTTCGCCTCACGCCTCACGCCTCACCCCTCACCGAGTTACGGAGTAACGCCATGACCATCCCCGCCAACCTGAAATACGCCAAATCCCATGAATGGTGCCGCCTCGAAGCCGACGGCACGGTCAGCGTGGGCATCACCCACCACGCCCAGGATCTGCTGGGCGACATGGTGTTCATCGAGAACCCGACCGTCGGCCGCAAGCTCGCCGCCGGCGAGGAATGCGCCGTGGTCGAATCGGTGAAGGCTGCCTCCGACGTCTACGCCCCCATCGCCGGCGAAGTGGTGGCCGCCAACGCCGACGTGGAAGCCAGCCCGGAGAGCATCAACCAGGACGCCTACGCCGCCTGGATGTTCAGGCTCAAGCCCGACAACAGCGCCGACCTGGACGGCCTGATGGACGCCGCCGCCTACCAGACTTTCGTGGATTCGGAGAGCCATTGAACACGGTGAGGCGTGAGGCGTGAGGCGCAAGCTCCCACGCGACTACGCCTCACACCTCACACCTCACGCCTAACGCCTAACGCCTCACGCCTCACGCAAAATGCCCTTCATCCCCCATACCGAAGCCGACATCGCCGCCATGCTGGCCAGCATCGGCGCGCCGTCGACCGACGCCCTGTTCGACGAGATACCCGCCGAGCTCAACTGCGGCGGCTTGCCCGGCATTCCCGCGGGCCTGTCGGAAATGGCCGTCACCCGCCTCATGCACCAGCGCGCGGCGCAGGATGGTTTCTACAGCAGCTTCCTCGGCGCCGGCGCCTACGAGCACCACATCCCGGCGGCGGTCTGGCAGATCGTCACCCGCGGCGAGTTCTACTCCGCCTATACCCCTTATCAGGCGGAGGCGAGCCAGGGCACTCTGCAACTGCTGTACGAGTACCAAACCATGATGGCCGGCCTCACCGGCCTCGACGTGTCCAATGCCTCGCTGTATGACGGCGCCTCGGCCCTGGCGGAAGCGGTGCTGATGGCTGTGCGGGCCAACAAGGCGGGCAGCCGCCGGGTGCTGGCGCCGGCCACGCTGCATCCGCGTTACCTGGCGGTGGCGCGCAGCACGGTGAAGAACCAGGGCATTGAGTTGGTCACCGTGCCCTACGATCCGGCCACCGGCATCACCAACCTGGTCGCTCTGGACGCCATCGCCGGCGAGGCCGCCGCCCTGGTCATCCCGCAGCCCAACTTCTTCGGCGTGCTGGAGCCGGTGGATGCATTGACCGACTGGGCCCACGCCCATGGCATGCTGGCCATCGCCGTGGTGAATCCGCTGTCCCTGGCGCTGCTCAAGCCGCCCGGCCAGTGGGGTTCCGCCCTCTCCCCCAGCCCCTCCCCCGGGGGGGGAGGGGAGCTTTGCGCTCCACGGAGGGGAGGAGACCCGGTGGGCGCCGACATCTGCGTCGGCGACGGCCAGCCGCTGGGCGTGCCGCTGTCCTCGGGCGGCCCCTATTTCGGCTTCATGACCGCGCGCCAGGCCCTGGTCCGGCAGATGCCCGGCCGCATCGTCGGGCGCACCGTGGACCTCGACGGCCAGCCCGGCTTCGCGCTGACCCTGCAGGCGCGCGAGCAGCACATCCGCCGTTCCAAGGCCACCTCCAACATCTGCACCAACCAGGGCCTGCTGGTGACCGCCGCCACCATCCACATGGCCCTGCTCGGGCCGCAAGGCCTGAAGAACGTGGCTTTGAGCAGTCACGCCAACACCCGCGCCCTGCTTGAAAGGCTTTGCGCGATACCCGGAGTGGAGCGGGTATTTTCCGGTCCCTTCTTCCACGAGGCCGTCATCCGCGTGCACAGCCCGGTGCCCGACGTGCTGCGCGCCCTGCGCGCCCAAAGCATTCTGGGCGGCTACGACCTCGGCGCGGACTATCCCGAACTGGCCGATTGCATCCTGGTCTGCGCGACGGAAACCAAGACGGATGACGACCTTGCCCAATACGCGCAACAATTGGCGCGTATCCTCAGCCGGCGCCGCGAAGCGCCGCCCTGTGCGTACAAATCCTGATTCCCTCCAAAGGAGACTCTGACATGGCAACCGTAACCCTGGGCGGCGAGCCCATCGCCGTCGGCGGCAACTTCCCCCGGCCCGGCGATTCCGCGCATTCCTTCATGCTGGTGGACAAGGACCTGAAGGATGTGTCGCTGTCCTCGTTTTGGGGCAAGCGCAAGGTGCTGAACATCGTGCCCAGCCTCGACACGCCGGTATGCGCGGAATCCACCCGCAAATTCAACGCCGCCGCCTCGTCGCTGCCCAACACCGTGGTGCTGGTGATCTCGGCCGACCTGCCCTTCGCGCAGAACCGTTTCTGCGGCGCCGAAGGCCTCAACAATGTGATCACCCTGTCCACCCTGCGCGGCCGTGATTTCCACAAGGACTACGGCGTCATGATCACCGACCCGCCGCTGTCCGGACTCACCGCCCGCGCCGTCATCGTCCTCGACGAGCACGACCGCGTGGTCCATTCGGAGCTGGTGCCCGAGATCAAACAGGAGCCCAACTACGAAGCCGCCCTCGCCGCCGCGAAGGGACAGCCGCTGTAATGCGGTGAGGCGTGAGGCGTAACCCCTCATCCACGCCTCACGCCTCACGCCTCACGCCTCACCAACACATGCTCATCTTCGAACACGCCCATCCCGGCCGCCGTGCTTACGCGCAGGCGCCGCTGACCGCACCCGCCGCCGACGACCTGCCCGCCGAGGCCTTGCGGCAGACCCCGCCACCCCTGCCGGAAGTGTCGGAACTGGACGTGGTGCGCCACTACACGGGCCTGTCGCAGAAGAATTTCAGCATAGACACGCAGTTCTATCCCCTGGGCTCGTGCACCATGAAATACAACCCGCGGGCCTGCAACAGCCTGGCCATGCTGCCGCAGTTCCTGGCCCGCCACCCGCTGGCCGACGCCGACACCGGCCAGGGTTTCCTCGCCAGCATGTACGAGTTGCAGGAGATGCTGAAGGAAGTCACCGGCATGGCGGCGGTTTCCATGGCGCCCATGGCCGGCGCCCACGGCGAGTTCGCCGGCGTCGCCATGATCCGCGCCTATCACGACGCGCGCGGCGACTCCGCCCGCCGCGAGATCATCGTCCCCGACGCCGCGCACGGCACCAACCCGGCCACCGCCACCATGTGCGGCTACGCGGTGCGGGAGATTCCCACCGACCGCCAGGGTAACGTCGACCTGGAAGCCCTGAAGGCCGCCGTCGGCGCGCAGACCGCCGGCTTGATGCTGACCAACCCCTCCACCCTGGGCGTGTTCGAGAAGACCATCGTCGAGATCCAGAAAATCGTGCACGAGGCCGGCGGCCTGACCTACTACGACGGCGCCAATCTCAACGCCATCCTCGGCCGTGTGCGGCCCGGCGACATGGGCTTCGACGTCATCCACGTAAACCTGCACAAGACCTTTTCCACCCCGCACGGCGGCGGCGGTCCCGGCGCCGGGCCGGTGGGCGTGTCGGAACGGCTGAAGCCCTACCTGCCGATTCCCTATGTGCTGGAGGCACAGGGCCTGTACCGCTACGCCGGGGAGGCCGACTGCCCCGCCAGCATCGGCCGCATGAGCGCCTTCGGCGGCAACATGGGCGTGCTCCTGCGCGCCTTCGTCTACGCCCGCATGCTGGGCGGCCGCGGCATGCAGCGGGTGGCGGAATTCGCGACGCTGAACGCCAACTACCTGGCGGCGGAACTGAGGAAGGCCGGCTTCGAGCTGGCCTATCCGGGACGCCGCGCCAGCCACGAATTCATCGTCACGCTGAAGAAGCTGAAGGACGAGACCGGCGTCACCGCCATGGATTTCGCCAAGCGCCTGCTGGACTATGGCTTCCACGCCCCCACCACCTACTTTCCCCTGCTGGTGCCCGAGTGCCTGCTCATCGAGCCCACGGAAACCGAGAGCAAGGAGACCCTGGACGCCTTCGTCGCTGCCATGCTGGCGGTGAAGCGCGAGGCGGAGGGCCAGCCCGACCTGGTGAAATCCGCGCCGCACAAGCTGCCGTCCCGCCGCCTCGACGACGTCAAGGCCGCCCGCGAACTGGACCTGGTCTGGAAACCCGCGTGAGCGCGGCGCGGGAGAGTCCGCACAAGGGCAAGACCGGCCTGAAACGGGTCTGGAACGCCTTCTTCTATTCGGTGGCCGGCCTCAAGTCGGCCTGGAAGCACGAGGACGCCTTCCGCCAGGAGTCCATCCTGGCCGTGCTGCTCATGCCCCTGGCTTTCCTGCTCGCGGACGCGGCGCTGGAGCGCGCCCTGATGATCGCCGTGGTATTGCTGGTGCTCATCGTCGAACTGGTCAATTCCGCCATCGAGGCCGCCGTCGACCGCATCTCCTTGGAGAACCACGACCTCGCCAAGCGCGCCAAGGACATCGGCAGCGCCGCGGTGCTGATCGCCCTGCTGAACGTGGTGGTGGTCTGGGGACTGATCCTGTTGGCGTAGTTGCCGGTGCGACTGCCGGAGATCATGAAACTGTTGTGTCCTGCTGCAAGTTCCGCAAGGCGCAGGCCCGGACCAGGCCGGACGCCGCGTCGGCGGGTGCGAGATCAGAAATCCTCGTCCTTTTTCGCCAGGGCGTCGCGATATTGCTGCGCCTGATCACGCAGCCAGGCCTGTTTCTCGCGTTTTTTCCGGTCCGCCTCGGCCTTCAGCCAGGCTTCGCGTTCCTGGCGGATGCGCAGTTTCTGGCGATAGGAGTAACGCTGGTAGCCGATGATGATGCCGCCCGCCACCAGCATGATGCCGCTGATCCTGCCGAGCAAGGTTTCGAGCCCGAAGGTAGTGGCGATGCCCACCCCCACGTAAACGTAGGGCAGCGGTTCGTAGAGTTCCTTGGGAAAGTGCGGCATGACTCAGGGTTTGATCAATCGGCCTGGGAATTTTCGGCGAGGGGACGATAGCAGAAAACGTAGCGACCCCGCCCGTAGTTGACCATGAGGCTGCCGCCGCGATTGGCGGCATAGTCCTGCCAGCCCGGAATGGGACACTGGAAATGGCATTCCGACACGCCATGCGGCGATTCCAGGCCGCGCTCCTCGTCCCAGAAGGACAGCAGCATGGCGCCGCCCTGTTTGGCGAGCAGGTGATCCGCGGCCGCATTGGCGAGCTTCAGGCATTGCTCGAAATTCAGGGCCAGTTCGTCGGCGTCGAGGTGCAGGGTTTTCACGGGGGTCGGGACGGATGACGTGGCGGGAGATGATAAGGCTGGGTGGAGGATACAGTCTCGCTGACGCGACGCTCGTAGGTCCAAGTCCGCGCGCATGGACGCCGGCGCTGGCCAGTCGCCGGCATTCGCCGGACAATCCCGGTGTTTCCATCCAGTCGGCGCGGCCATGACCCAGACCATAGGCATCCTCACCTCCGGCGGCGACTCCCCCGGTCTCAACGCGGCCATCCGCGGCGTCGGCAAGGCCTGCCAATCGCACGGCATGCGCATCCTCGGCATCCGCGACGGTTTCCGCGGCCTCGTGGAAAACCGCACCATGGACCTGGAGGGCGGGGCGCTGTCGGGCATCCTCACGGTGGGCGGCACCATCCTCGGCACCAGCCGGGAGAAACCGCACAAGATGCTGGTGGATGGCAAGCCCCGCGACATGACCGACGTCATCGTCGCCAACTACCGCGCCAACGGCCTGGACTGCCTGGTCTGCCTGGGCGGCGGCGGTACCCAGAAGAACGCCCTGCGCCTGAAGCAGGCCGGCCTCAACGTGGTGACCCTGCCGAAGACCATCGACAACGACGTGGCGAAGACCGACATCACCTTCGGCTTCGATACCGCCCTGGGCATCGCCACCGACGCCATCGACCGCCTGCACAGCACCGCGCACAGCCACCACCGCATCATCGTCGTCGAGATCATGGGTCACCGCGCCGGCTGGCTGGCCCTGGGGGCGGGCGTCAGCGGCGGCGCCGACGTCATCCTGATCCCGGAGATTCCCTACGACGTGGAAGTGGTGGCGGCGGCCATCGAGGCGCGCAAGCAGGGCGGCAAGCCCTTCAGCATCGTCGCCGTGGCCGAGGGCGCGCTGTCCAGGCAGGAGTTCGCCGCGCAACAGGCGGCCAGCGCGAAAAAGAAGGAGAAAAAGCCTAGGGAGATGGTTGCCGAGCCGGAACTGGTCTACGCCGAGCGCACCCTGCGCCTGGCCCACCAACTCGAAAAGCTCACCGGCCTGGAAGCCCGCGTCACCATCCTCGGCCACCTGCAGCGCGGCGGCACGCCCTCCGCCGCCGACCGCCTGCTCGCCACACGCCTGGGCACCGCCGCCGCCGACCTGATCCGCGCTCGGCAATACGGCGTCATGGTCGCCGCCCGCGGCGAAGCCGCCGAGCCGGTGGCCCTGGAGGAGGTGGCTGGTCAGGCCAAGACGGTACCCCCAGAACATCCCTGGGTGGACAGCGCCCGCGGCGTGGGCACCAGTTTCGGGGATTGAACCTTCAGATATCGGCACCCGCTTTTCCGCACAGTACGCCGAATTCCGCTCGGCCTGCCCGGCGACTTCGAAACAGACTGGCCCTCTCGGCGTATTCGGCGATTCAGAACGCCAGGCGCAGGACGACGCCAAACGGTTTGGCTTGCGCGGCTCTGGCGTTATTGCCCGACTTCGTGACTCTTCAATTCCTGTATAGCAGGCGGCGACAGGGATGCCGGAGGAGACAGAGGTCAGCGTCAGGCGGCTCCGGCTTGGGCCGGGCCGCCTCTCATGCCAGCCCCCTCAGCTCGTAAAGCAGTTCCAACGCCTGCTTGGGCGTCAACGTGTCCGGATCGATCTCCAGCAACCTTTCCAGTACCGGGTTGGCGGCTGGTTGCGGCGGCGGAGCGAACAGGTCGCCCTGGGGGCTGGCGGCGATCTGCTGGTTTTCCAGCATGACCAGCTTGCGGCGCGCGGCTTGGATGACGGCGCCGGGCACGCCGGCGAGCTTGGCGACCTGCAGGCCGTAGCTTTGCGATGCGGGGCCGTCCTCGACGGCGTGCAGGAAGGTGAGGCCGGCCTGGGTTTCCACGGCGTCCAGGTGGACGTTGGCCACAGCACGGAACTCCCGGGCGAGCTGGGTGAGTTCGAAGTAATGGGTGGCGAACAGGGTGTAGGCGCGGGTCTTCTCCGCCAGATGGCGGGCCACGGCCCAGGCGATGCTGATGCCGTCGAAGGTGGAGGTGCCGCGGCCGATCTCGTCCATGAGGATCAGGCTCTGTTCCGTGGCGCCGTGCAGGATGCCGGCGGTCTCGGTCATTTCCACCATGAAGGTGGAGCGGCCGCCGGCCAGGTCGTCGGAGGAGCCGACGCGGGTGAAGATCTGGTCCACGGGACCGAGCACGGCGCGCTCGGCGGGGACGAACAGGCCGCAGCAGGCGAGCAGGACGATGTGGGCCACCTGGCGCATGTAGGTGGACTTGCCGCCCATGTTGGGGCCGGTGATGAGCAGCATGCGCCGGTGGACGTCCAGCCTGAGGTCGTTGGGGATGAAGGCGTCCACCCGGGTTTCCACTACCGGATGGCGCCCGCCTTCGATGGCGATGCCCCATTCGTCGCTGAACTCGGGCATCGCGTAGCGCCGTTCCAGGGCCAGCAGGGCGTGGCCGGAGAGCACGTCGACGCTGGCGGTGGCTGCGGCCACCCGTTGCAGCTCGGGCAGGACTTCCAGCAGGGCGTCCAGGAGCTCGTCGTAGAGCTGTTTTTCCCGCGCCAGGGCGCGCTCGGAGGCGGACAGGAAGCGGTCCTCGAAGGCCTTCAGCTCGGGAGTGAGGTAGCGCTCCACGTTCTTCAGGGTCTGGCGCCGGTGATAGTCGGCGGGCACCTTGTCGGCCTGGGCGCGGGTGACCTCGATGAAGAAGCCGCTGACCTTGTTGTATTCGACGCGCAGATTGGCGATGCCGGTGCGTTCCCGCTCGCGGGTCTCCATGGCCAGCAGGAAACCGCCGCAATCGGATTGCAGGGTGCGCAACTCATCCAGCTCGGCGTCGTAGCCGTCCTTGATGACGCCGCCTTCGCGCAACACCGCGCCGGGCTCGGGCTGTATGGCCCGGCGCAGGCGGTCCACCGGTTCGGCGGGGAAGTCGAGGCGCCGGGCCAGCACTTCCAGGGCCTCGCCGCCGCTTGCCAGCGCGCCGGCCAGGTCGGGCAGGCGCGCGAGGCTGTCGCGCAGGCCGGCCAGATCCCGGGGGCGGGCGCTCTTCAGAGCCACCCGGGCGGCGATGCGCTCCAGGTCGGCCATGCCCTTGAGCAGTTCGCGCACAAGGCGACCGCTCTCGGGAGCGTCGAGCAGGGCCTGGATGGCGGCCAGGCGCAACGCCAGCTTGCGTCGGTCGCGCAGGGGGTGGTGCAGCCAGTGCCGCAACAGCCGGCTGCCCATGGCGGTGCGGCAGTTGTCCAGTTCGGAGAACAGGGTGGGCGCGGGCTCGCCGCGCAGGGTCTCGCCGATTTCCAGGGTGCGGCGGGCGGCGGCGTCCAGCAGCAGGAATTCGCTGTCCTGTTCCAGTTGCAGAGCGGAGACGTGCGGCAAGGCGGCCTGCTGGGTATGGCTGGCATAGTCCAGCAGCAGGCCGGCAACGGCTTGCAGGGCGGGCTGGTCTTCCAGGCCGAAGGCGGCGAGGTCGTGCAGGCCGAAGTGCTCACAGAGGACGCGCCGGCCGCGGTCGGCATCGAACTGCCAGGCGGCGCGGCGGGTGAGGGCGACCTTGAGGTTGGCGAGGTCGGGATGGGCGAAATCCTCGGGTAGCAGGATTTCCGAGGGCGAGAGCCTGGCCATCTCGGCGGCCAGGCGCTCGGCGGCGACGATCTTGGCGGCGAAGCGGCCGCTGGACAAGGTCAGCCAGGCCAGGGCGATTTTCTCCCCTCGCCCGCTGGCGGGAGAGGGGCCGGGGGTGAGGGGAGAACCCGTTGTGGAGCGGGATGCCGGCAAGATGGCCAGCATGCTGGCGTCGGTCTTGTCCTCCAGTAGAGCCTCGTCGGTGAGCGTGCCGGGAGTGACGATACGCACCACCTTGCGTTCCACCGGCCCCTTGCTGGTCTTAGGGTCGCCGATCTGCTCGCAGATGGCGACCGTCTCGCCGAGACGGGCCAGCTTCGCCAGGTATTGCTCGGCCGCGTGGTAGGGCACGCCGGCCATGCGGATGGGCTGGCCGGCCGAGGCGCCGCGGCTGGTCAGGGTGATGTCCAGCAGGCGTGCGGCTTTCTCCGCGTCGTCATGGAACAGCTCGTAGAAATCGCCCATGCGGTAAAACAGCAGCATGTCGGGGTGCTGGGCCTTGATGCGCAGGTATTGCTGCATCATGGGGGTGTGCTGGGCGAGGGTCTCGGCGGACACGGCAACGGCGACGGTGCGAAAAAAGACCATTCTACTTGCGCGTCGCGGCGCGCGAAGTCGACTTACAATGCCGCTCCATGAAGACTTCCAGCGACGGATCGCGGCGGGGCATGAGGGCTTGCGGCAGAGGGTGGATATGGTTGGCGGCGATGGCATTTGCAGCGGGTGCGGGCGCGCAGACGCCTTCCGCCGCGAGCGGGGCGGTGGAGGCCCGGCTGAACCGCACGCTTGCCGATGCCAAGGCGCTGGAGACGGCGGTCGCGGCAGGCAGGCGGGCGGCGTTTCTCTGCGTCCACTGCCATGGCGAGGATGGCAACAGTTCGTTGGACTACGTGCCCAATCTGGCCGGGCAGAATGCCTTGTATCTGTTGACCCAGATCGAAAAGTTCGGCGACGGCCGGCGTCAGGATGAGTTCATGTCCGGCCTGGTCAAGATGCTGAAGCCCGAGGACCGTTTCAACATGGCGGTGTTCTATGCCGTGCAGCCGGTCAGGCCGACTCCGGGCAAGGATGCGCGTCTGCAACAACAGGGCAAGGCGCTATACGCCCGCGCCTGTGTCGGCTGTCATGGCGCCCAGGCGCGCGGCAGCCGGGAGATCGCCCGGCTGGCGGGGCAACAGCCCGCCTATATACGAAATGCCCTGGTGGGTTACCGGGCCGGCAGCGGCCTGCGTTCGGACCATCGCATGACCGGTGTCTCGCGCAAGCTTTCCGACCCGGAAATCGCCGCCCTGGCCGCCTATCTATCGGCCATGCCCTGAAGCCGTGCGCGCCTTGCTGGCTGCCTCAAGAAGTCGGCGACGCGGCCGAGCAAAAAGCCCGTCGATCCAACGTGTGTTGGAAGGGGTTTGCACCCCTTTCAACACGGTCGCTGAAACCCCGGCCTTCAGGCCGGGCTCAGCTCCCACCGCCCTGAAGGGCGGGGTTTCAAAGCGGAGTTGGTTTTACGATGAACTGAAACGGCTTCCGTCGAGCCGGATCGTCCCCGCATCGCCTCGTCGCGCCTCATGTACAAAATTCCCGTTTCCGTGCTGGTGGTCATCCACACCCCCGATCTGCAAGCGCTCCTGCTCGAGCGCGCCGATGCGCCCGGCTTGTGGCAGTCGGTGACCGGCAGCCAGGATGCCGGGGAAACCCTGGCCCAGACCGCCATCCGCGAGGTGTTCGAGGAAACCGGTCTGGATGCCGGCAAGCTCGAACTGCGCGACTGGCGACTCCAGTACGAGTTCGAGATCTTCCCGCGTTGGCGGTCGCGCTACGCGCCGGGCGTGACGCACAACACCGAGCATGTGTTCGGCCTGACCCTGCCGGCGCCGGAGCCGGTCGTGCTATCGCCGCGCGAGCATCTGCGGCAGATCTGGCTGCCCTGGCGGCAGGCGGCGGAACGCTGCTTTTCCTGGAGCAACGCGGCGGCCATCCGCCGCCTGGGCGGAGAGTGAGGACGCCCGCAGCTCACACGGCCCGCGCCGCCACCCAGGCGGAAACCCGCGCCGCGCCGGCCTGGCGCGCAGCCTGGGCGAGTTCGTGCAGACTGGCGCCGCTGGTCATGACGTCATCCAGCAGGACCACGTGCCGGCCGCTTAAATCCAGGTCGCAGCGGAATGCGCCGCGCAGGTTGCCGCGCCGCGCGCGCAGGTCCAGACCGGCCTGCGGCGGCGTGTCGCGCAGGCGCCGGGCGCCCGTCGCGCTCCACGGGAGGTCGAGTCGCGGCGCCAGCCGGCGCGCGATCTCCGCTGCCTGATTGAAGCCCCGTTCCGCCAGGCGTGCGGGATGCAGGGGCATGGGCAGCAGCAGGTCCGGGCGCGGCAGGTCGGCGACTGCATGCTCGACGACGCGGGCGAACCAGTCGGTGAGTTCCAGGGCGCCCTGGTACTTGCAATGCCGGATCAGGGCATCCAGGGGAAAGGCGTAGCGGAATACCGCGCGCGTCAGTTCGAAGGCGGGAGGATGGCGCAAGCAACGGCCGCAGACTTCGCCCTTGGCCTGGCCGCCGCTCATGGGCAGGGCGCAGCGCGGGCAGCAGTCGCGCGACAACGCGGGCAGGTCGGCGACACAGCCGGCGCACAACAACCCGTCCAGGGTGCGCGCGCCACATAGCAGGCAGTCCTGCGGCAGTCCGGATTGCACGCTATTGAGGCAGTTGTTCAGAATGGACGCAAGCCGGTTTGACAACAACGATCTCCTCCCCGAACATCGGTACGTTTTACCCGATTCTTCCCCGGATTGCCCACGCCATGACGCAAACCCAACTGCTCACCGCCGCCTCCTGCCTGCGCAGCGCGCGCATATTCAACCTGCTCGCCATCGCCTCGACGCTGCTGGCGGCGAGCCTGTTCGGCCTGGGTCAGCTCGTCGCCGACAAGAAGCTGGCCTTCCTGCCCATGGCCATGTCCCTGCCGCCGATCATGATCTGGCTGGCCGCTTCCATTTTCGTCTATGCCTCCATCGCCCACCATCCGGATCTCACCGTGCGCCATTACAACAAATGGGCGGGCTACCGCTATTACGCGGTGGTGGGCGCGCTGACCATCTTTTCCAATGACCTGGCCCGCTTGCCTACCGGCTGGCTCGGCGTCTGGGGCCTGTTCATCCTCGCCCTGGTACCCTGGGCGGCCTTCGATGTCTGGAAGGCCGGCAGGGAGTCGTGGCGGGATATCGAAGTCATCAGGGAGGCGCACTGATGAACGATCTCGCCCAAGTCCCCGCGGCCTGGAGCCTGGCCCAGGTGGAGGCGCTGTTCGCCCTGCCTTTCAACGATCTCTTGTTCCAGGCGCAGAGCGTGCACCGCGCGCACTTCGACGCCAACGCCGTGCAGTTGTCCACCCTGCTGTCCATCAAGACCGGCGGCTGTTCCGAAGACTGCGGCTACTGCTCCCAGTCCGCCCGCCACGATACCGGCCTGGAACGGGAGAAACTGCTGGACGTGGCGGAAGTGGTGCAAGCCGCGCAGGCCGCGAAGGACGCCGGCGCCACCCGTTTCTGCATGGGCGCCGCCTGGCGCGGCCCCAAGGACAAGGACCTGGGCGCCGTCACGGAGATGGTGAAGCAAGTGAAGGCGCTGGGCCTGGAAACCTGCGTCACCCTGGGCATGCTGAAGCCGGGCCAGGCCAAGCAACTGAAGGAAGCCGGCCTGGACTACTACAACCACAACCTGGACACCGCCAGCGAGTTCTACGGCCAGGTCATCACCACCCACAGCCACGCCGACCGCCTGGATACCCTGGCGCAGGTGCGGGATGCCGGCATCCACGTCTGCTGCGGCGGCATCGTCGGCCTGGGCGAGTCCCGCCGGGTGCGGGCCGGCCTCATCCTGGAACTGGCCAACCTGAATCCGCAGCCGGAATCGGTGCCCATCAACATGCTGGTGAAAGTGCCGGGCACGCCCCTGGCCGCCGAGGCGGATCTGGATCCCCTGGAATTCGTGCGCACCATCGCCGTCGCCCGCATCACCATGCCCGCCTCGCACGTGCGCCTGTCCGCCGGCCGCCGGGAACTGGGCGAGGCGGTGCAGGCGCTGTGTTTCCTCGCCGGCGCCAATTCCATCTTTTACGGCGACAAGCTACTCACCACCGGCAACCCGGAGGCGGAAGCGGACGCAATCCTGTTCGCCAAGCTGGGCCTGAGAGGCGAGGACGCGCAGGGGCGGCGCTGCGCGGGGCACTGATTTTCTCCCTCTCCCGCGCTGCCGCGCGCCCCTCCCCCGCTTGCGGGGGAGGGGCTGGGGGAGAGGGGCGCTTTTCCGCGAAGTTGTCCGCCGTATTGGCATGAACCCTGATCAGCTCACCGCCGCCCTCGCCGACCTGGACAGCCAGGGCCTGCGTCGCCGCCGCCGGGTCCTCGATGGACCGCAGGGCGCGCGGGTGCGGGTGGACGGCCGCGACTACCTGTCCTTCTCCAGCAACGACTATCTGGGCCTGGCCAACCATCCCGAGATCGTCAGCGCCGCCCGGCTTGCCGCCGCCCGCTTCGGCGTGGGCGCCGGGGCCGCCCACCTGCTCACCGGCCACCATCGCCTGCATCACGAACTGGAAGCCGAACTCGCCGCCTTCGTCGGCCTGCCCGCCGCCCTGTTGTTCTCCACCGGCTACATGGCCAGCCTGGGGGTGATCCCGGCTCTGCTCGACCGTCACGGCGAAGTGTTCGAGGACCGCCTCAACCACGCCTCCCTGGTGGACGCCGCCTTGCTTTCGCGGGCGAAACTCACCCGCTACCCCCATCTGGACCTGGCCTGGCTGGACCGCCGGCTGAAGGAGAGCACGGCCCGGGTGAAGCTCATCGCCACCGACACGGTGTTCAGCATGGACGGCGACCTGGCGCCGGTGGACGAACTGCTGGCCCTGGCGGACAAGCACGACGCCTGGCTCTACGTGGACGACGCGCATGGTTTCGGCGTGCTGCAGCCTGAGGCGTCAGGCGTCAGGCGCGAGGCGGAAATGCCCCATGCCCTGTCCGCCTCACGCCTCACCCCTCACCCCTCACTGATCTACATGGCGACTTTGGGCAAGGCCGCCGGCGTCGCCGGGGCCTTCGTCGCCGGCACGGAAGACCTCGTCGAATGGCTGGTGAACCGGGCCCGCACCTATATCTACACCACCGCCCAGCCGCCCCTGCTGGCGGCGGCGGTGTCGGCGAGCCTGAAGTTGATCGCCGGGGAGCCCTGGCGGCGTCAGCGCCTGGCCGAACTGATCGCCCGCCTGAAAGCCGGCGTCGCCGGTCTGCCCTGGCCCCTGATGGCCTCCGACAGTCCCATCCAGCCCCTGCTCGTGGGCGGCAACGAGGCTGCCGCGCGCCTGGCGGAGGGCTTGCGCGCGCGGGGCATCCTCATCCCCGCCATCCGGCCGCCCAGCGTGCCCCAGGGCCAGGCCCGGCTGCGCATTTCCTTGTCCGCCGCGCACGGCGTCGCCGACCTCGATGCCTTGCTGGCCGCCTTGCGGGAGCTGGCGTCCGCATGACCCCGCACGCCTCACCGCTCACGCCTCAGCGGGTTTTCCTGCACGGCTGGGGCCTGCACGGCGGCATCTGGGCCGAGTGCGGGTTGGCCGGCGCCTGCCCGGACCTGCCCGGCTATGGCGAAACGCCCTCGGTTTCGCCTTACACGGCGGAAATTCTGGCCGACGCGGTCGCGGACAGCATCGAAACGCCCGTCCAGCTCGTCGGCTGGTCGCTCGGCGGCATGGCGGCCCTGGCCCTGGCGGCGCGGCATCCGGACAAGGTGGCGAAGCTGGTGCTGGTGGGCAGCAGCCCGGCCTTCGTCAGCCGGCCCGATTGGCCGCACGGCCTGGCCCCCGAGGTACTGGCGGGCTTCGCCGAGTCCCTGAAGCAGGATTGCCGCGCCACCCTGCTGCGTTTTCTTTCCCTTCAGGCCCGCGGCGGCGACGCGGCGCGGGAAGTGATCGCCCGTCTGCGCGCAACCGTGTTCCAACGCGGCGAGCCGGCCAGCGCAGTGCTCGCCGCCGGCCTCGGCCTGTTGCGGGACGTTGACCTGCGCGCCGTCGCTGTCCGGGTGCGCTGCCCCACCCTGGTGGTGCACGGCGCCTACGACACCCTGTGCCCCGCGGCGGCCGCACACTGGCTTGCGGAACAGATTCCGGGCGCCCGCCTGGCCCTGCACGAACGCGCCGCGCACGCGCCTTTTCTGTCGCATGCGGTCTGGTTCGCCGAGCAGGTGGGGGGCTTCCTCGATGCATGACCGCCTGAAGCGGGCCATCCGCCGTTCCTTCGAGGCCGCGGCCGAGCGCTACGACGAGGCCGCATTCCTGCAACATGAGGTGGCGCGCCGCCTGGACGACCATCTGGACGGCATGAAGATCGATCCGGGTTTGATCCTGGACGCCGGCTGCGGCACCGGCTTCGGCCTCGCCCTGCTCAAGGCGCGCTTTCCCAAGGCGCGGTTGCTGGGCCTGGACCTCGCCCACGCCATGGCCCTGCGCGCCGCCCGCCGCCATGCCCGGGCGGCAGGCTGGCGCACATGGTTATCCCGCCTCGCGCCGCACGCCTCACGCCTGACGACCCTGTGCGCCGACATGGAACGCCTGCCCTTGGCGCGCGACAGCCTGGACCTGGTCTGGTCCAGCCTGGCCCTGCAATGGGTGGGCGAGCCGGATACCGCCTTCCGCGAAGTCCACCGGGTATTGAAGCCGGAGGGGCTGTTCCTGTTCGCCACCTTCGGCCCGGACACCCTGATGGAGCTGCGCGCCGCCTCGGCGGACCTGGACGGCCACCAGCACGTGAACCGCTTCATCGACATGCACGACCTGGGCGATGCCTTGGTCCACGCCGGCTTCGGCAATCCGGTCATGGAGATGGAGCGCATCACCCTGACCTACGCAGCCCTGCCCGGCCTGCTGCGCGACCTCAAGGCCATCGGCGCCCACACCGTGCTGGAAAACCGCCGCGCCGGCCTGATGGGCAAGACGGAATGGAAACGGCTGACGGAAAACTACGAGCGCTTCCGCCAGGATGGCCGCCTGCCCGCCACCTACGAAGTGGTCTACGGCCACGCCTGGGCGGGCCGCAAGGATCGGCTGGAGGACGGCCGCCAGATCATCCAGATGAAGATCGCCGGCAAGCGGAGGGGGCTGTGACCCCTCAGGCCTCTCGCCTCACCCCTCACGGCTTTTTCATCACCGGCACCGACACCGGCGTCGGCAAGACCCTGTTTTCCGCCGCCCTCCTGCATGCCCTGGCCGGGCTGGGGGTGCGCGCGGTCGGCATGAAGCCGGTGGCGGCGGGGGCGGCGTTGCAGGACGGCGTCTGGGTCAACGAGGACGTGGCCCTGCTGCGCGCGGCGTCGGGCGTCGCGGCGCCGCCCGAACTGGTGAATCCCTATCTGTTCCGCGAACCCATCGCGCCGCATATCGCGGCGGAGCGCAAGGGCGCGGTCATCGAGATTCCCCGCATCGCCGCCGCCCTGGATGCGCTGGCGCAAAGCGCCGAGCTGGTGGTGGTGGAAGGCGCGGGGGGCTTCCGCGTGCCGCTGGGGCCGCGGACGGACATGGCCGATCTGGCCGTGCGCCTGGGCCTGCCCTTGATCCTGGTGGTGGGCATGCGCCTGGGCTGCCTGAACCACGCCCTGCTCACCGCCGAGGCCATCGCCGCGCGCGGCCTCCGGCTCGCCGCCTGGGTGGCCAATCGGATCGACCCCGACATGCTCGCCTACGAGCAGAACCTGGACACCCTGACGGACCGCCTCCAGGCTCCCCTGTTGGCGGAGTTTCCCCACCTGGCCGAGACCGATCCCGGCATGGCGGCCCGCCTGATCCCGCCGCGCAAGCTGCACGCCCTGCTGAGCGCGCGATCAGACCGGACCTGAGCGGGCGGCCATCCGCGCGCAGCCGGAAAAAGACTTTGCACGGGGATGGGATTCCCTTTGATAATTAACGATAAAAATGTCTTTGGAGTGGGTTATGGTCTTGTCTCGCACCAGCCAGTACGCCGTTCAGGCCCTGATCTACATCGCCACCCAGCCCATGGGCGAGCCGGTGCTCAACCGCGACATCGCCAGTCGCCTGAACGTGCCGGCGGCCTATCTGGCCAAGATTCTGCAGAATCTCTGCAAGCATGGTCTGCTCGATTCCTACCGCGGCCGTCTGGGCGGTTTCTGCCTGCGCGAGGGCATGCACAGGACCACGCTCATGCAGGTGCTGCTGCTCACCGAGGGACCGGATTTCACCAAGAGCTGCATCCTCGGCCTCAAGGAATGCTCGGACGCGACCGCATGCCCCATGCACTTCAAGTGGATTCCCGTGAAGAAGAAGATTCTGGCGCTGCTCAACGACATGAATCTGGAGGAACTGGCCAAGGCGGTGATGACCGGCAAGTATCGGCTGGCCGACCTGCCGGCGGCGGCGTTGCCGGGATGAAGCGGTTTATTCGGGGCCTTGCCCTGGCCCTGGTCGTCCTCGGCCTGGCCGCTTGCGGCGAGCCGGCCGTGCAATACCGGGGCAGCGACATCAGCGGCGTGGATTTCGGCCGTCGCCTGCAACTGACCGACCACAATGGCCGGGCGGTGAGCCTGGAATCCTTGCGCGGCAGGCTGGTGGTGCTGTTCTTCGGCTACATGCATTGTCCGGACGTGTGCCCCACCACGCTGTCCGACCTGGCCCAGGCCCTCCGCCTGATGCCGCCTGAAGCCGCCGGCAGGGTGCAGGTGCTGTTCGTGACGGTGGACCCGGAAAGGGATACGCCGGAGTTGTTGCGGCAGTTCGTGCCGCATTTCCACCCCGCGTTCCTGGGCCTGCACGGCAGCCCGCAAGAGGTCGCCGAGGCGGCGCGGGAGTTCCGGGTGGTCTACCGCAGGCAGGAGGAAGCCGGAGCGCTGGGATACCTGGTGGACCACTCGGCCGGCATGTATGTGCTCGACGCCAGGGGACGGCTGCGCCTGTATCTGCCGTACGGCCATTCCCCGGCGGATATCGCCCATGATCTGAACCTGCTGGCGGCCGCGCAAGAGTGAGAACAACCCGGTCCGCCTTGCGGGATAAGTTCGAGGCGAACTATACTCCCACGCCTTTTCGCCGGCCCGCTGATGGGCTGTCCGGCTCCGATGCAACGCTCCGGGATGTCCCGGAGCAGCAGTAACCCTAGGAGGCGTTATGTCTGCAACCAACGCGGCCGTTGCCGAGCCGTACGATTACGACGTCATCAAGAAGTTCGCCGTCATGGCCATCGTCTGGGCCGTGGTGGGCATGTTCGTGGGGGTGTACATCGCCTCGCAGCTGGCCTGGCCGGTGCTGAACTTCGACAGCCCCTACATTACCTTCGGCCGCTTTCGCCCCGTGCACACCGGCGCGGTGATCTTCGGCTTCGGCGGTTCCGCGCTGTTCGCCACCTCCTATTACGTGGTGCAGCGCACCTGCCAGACCCGCCTGTTCGCGCCGGGCCTGGCCGCCTTCACCTTCTGGGGCTGGCAGGCGGTCATCGTGCTGGCCGCGCTTTCCTACGTCATGGGCTACAGCCAGGGCAAGGAATACGCGGAAATGGAATGGCCCATCGACCTGCTCATCCTGTTCGTCTGGGTCGCCTACATGGCCGTGTTCATCGGCACCCTGATGCGGCGCAAGCAGGCGCACATCTACGTGGCCAACTGGTTCTACCTGTCCTTCATCCTGGCCACGGCCATCCTGCATACCTTCAACAACATCGCCATCCCGGTGGGGCTGTTCACCCTCAAGTCCTACAGCATCTTCTCCGGCGCCCAGGACGCCATGGTGCAGTGGTGGTACGGCCACAACGCCGTGGGTTTCTTCCTCACCGCCGCCTTCCTCGGCATGATGTATTACTTCGTGCCCAAGCACGCCGGCCGGCCGATCTACTCCTACCGCCTGTCCATCGTCCACTTCTGGGCCCTGTCCTTTATGTACATGTGGGTGGGCACCCATCACCTGCACTGGACCGCGCTGCCGGACTGGGCTTCCACGCTAGGCGCGACCTTCTCCATCATGCTGCTGCTGCCGTCCTGGGGCGGCATGATCAACGGCATCATGACCTTGTCCGGCGCCTGGGACAAACTGCGCACCGACCCCATCATGCGCTTCATGATCGTCGCCCTGTCCTTCTACGGCATGTCGACCTTCGAGGGACCGCTGATGTCGCTGAAAGATGTGAACGCTTTGTCGCACTACACCGACTGGACCGTGGGCCACGTGCACTCCGGCGCACTGGGCTGGGTGGCGATGATCTCCTTCGGTTCCCTGTACCACATGATTCCGCGTCTGTGGAACACCGAGATGTACAGTCTGCGGCTGATCAACACCCACTTCTGGCTGGCCACCATCGGCGTGCTGCTGTACATCACCGCGATGTGGATCTCCGGCATCTCCCAGGGCCTGATGTGGCGCGCCTTCGACGACTTCGGCAACCTGCAGTATTCCTTCGTCGAGTCCGTCGCCGCCATGCATCCCTTCTATGTCATGCGCGCCATAGGCGGCATGTTCTTCCTCGCGGGCATGGGCCTGATGGCGTACAACGTGTACCGGACCATCCGCCATGGCGTGCGCGCCGCCCAAGCCACCGCCGCGCCCGCCGCCGCGGCCGCCTGATTCCGACGAGGTCGTCATGCTCAAGAACTTCAAGCACGAGAAAGTCGAGACCAACGCCGGCATCCTGCTGGTGTTTACCATGCTGGCCATCAGCGCCGGCGGCCTGGTGGAGATCGCCCCCCTGTTCTTCATCAAGGACACCGTGGAGAACGTGCCCAGCGTGCGTCCCTATACGCCCCTCGAACAGCGCGGCCGCGACATCTACATCCGCGAGGGCTGCTATACCTGCCATTCGCAGATGATCCGTCCCTTCCGCGACGAGCAACTGCGCTACGGCCACTATTCCCTGGCCGCCGAATCCAAGTACGACCATCCCTTCCAGTGGGGTTCCAAGCGCACCGGCCCGGATCTGGCGCGGGTGGGCGGCAAGTACTCCAACGAATGGCACGTGCAGCACATGATCGAGCCCAAATCGGTGGTGCCGGAGTCGGTGATGCCCAACTACCCGTGGCTGATGTCCCCGCTTGACTACGCCGACATCGGCGACCGCATGCGCGCCCTGCGCGTGGCCGGCGTGCCCTATTCCGCCAACCAGGAGGAATACCAGCGCAACGTCGAGAAGTTCGGCGCCGAGGTGGCGAAGACCCTGCACATTCCGGATGCGCGCAGCAACCTGGTGGCCCAGGCCCAGGAAGGCAACTTCGACGGCGACCGCGCCAGCGTCACCGAGATGGACGCCCTGGTCGCCTACCTGCAAGTGCTGGGCACCATGGTCGACTTCAGCAAGATCAAGCCCGAAGACCTGGTGAAATATCGCTGATGGAGTGGTTCGCCGATCCCGCCAACGCCAAGTCGCTTGGCCTGCTGATCTTCTTCGTGACCTTTTGCCTGATCGTGCTCTGGGTCTACGGCAGCAAGAAGCGCGGCAAGCGGCTGGAAGAACACAAGAACATCCCGTTTCTCGATGACGAAGACATGAAGGACAAGTCCAATGGCTGACCACACTACCGGCCCATCGCCCGCTTCCGGTGCGCAAACCACCGGCCACGTCTGGGATGACGACCTTCAGGAATTCAACAACCCGCTGCCGGCCTGGTGGACCTACGGGTTCTACGTGACCATCCTCTTCGCCCTGGTGTACTGGGTGTGGTATCCGTCCTGGCCTGTGGGCGCGGGCTTCATGACGGGCATCGGCAAGGTGACCTACGTCAATGCCCAGGGCGAGGAGGAATCCTGGCACTGGAACACGCGCGCCAAGCTGCTGGCGGAAACCCAGGAAGCCTCCGCCTTGCAGAAGCCCTACTTCGACCGCATCGCCAGCCTGCCCTACGAGCAGGTCACCCAGGATCCGGAACTCAACAGCTTCGTGGTCTCCGCCGGCAAGGCCCTGTTCTCGGAGAACTGCGCCGCCTGTCACCAAGCCGGCGGGCAGGGCAAGATCGGTTTTTTCCCCAACCTGACCGATGACGACTGGTTATATGGCGGTTCCTTCGAGCGGATCCATGCCTCCATCGCCCAGGGCCGGCGCGGCTACATGCCCCCCTACGGCGAGGCCCTGAACGCCGCACGGATTGACGAGCTGGCGCACTACGTGCTGTCGCTGTCTGGCGCGGCGCAGGTCGACGCGGCCAAGGTGGCGCAGGGCAAGGAACTGTTCAACTCGCACGCCGGCGCCTGCTACTACTGCCATGGCGACAATGGCAAGGGCCGTCAGGACATCGGCTCCGCCAACCTTACCGACCAGGTCTGGCTGTGGGCGAACGTGCCCGCTGCCGGGAGCGACGCCGCGAAGCTGGATGCCGTGCGCAAGCTCATCGCCGGCGGCCTCGACAAGGGCGTGATGCCCAGCTTTCAAGGCCGCCTGAGCGCGGAACAGATCAGGCTGCTGACGCTCTACGTGCATGAACTGGGTGGCGGCAAGTAAGGGGCGGATGCACTGAGAGGCTTACCCCGCGCCGCACGTCCGGAAAGCCCCGGTTCGCCGGGGTTTTTCTTTTCCCCGGGCCGATCCGCGAAGCCGTTGTCGAGCGGCTTCGCGAATCCGTCCAGCAGGTGATGTCGTGGAAAACGCAGGCAAGGAGTTGTATTTCAAGCGGGCGCCCATCGTCCCCCGCTCCATCCGGGGACCCTTTCGCCGCTTCAAGAGCGGCGTCCTCGGGCTGGGCTTCGCCGTCTATTTCCTGCTGCCCTGGCTGCCCTGGTCGCGCGAGGATGCGCCTTCCCAGGCGGTGATGTTCGACATTCCCGGCCGCCGCTACCTGATCTTCGACCTGACCGTCTATCCCCAGGACGTGTTCTGGCTGGCGCTGCTGCTGTTCATCGCGGCGGTCCTGCTGTTCTTCGCCACCGCCCTGGTCGGGCGCGCCTTCTGCGGCTATTTCTGCTTCCAGACCCTGTGGACCGACGCCTTCATCTGGCTGGAACACCTGCTCCAGGGCGAGCGGCCGGCGCGCCTGCGGCTGGCGCGGGAGTCCTGGCGCAGCCGCGACAAGCTCCTCAAGGTGGGCGCCACGCGCCTGGCCTGGGTGCTGCTGTCGTTCTGGACGGCCCTCACCTTCGTGCTCTATTTCGGCCATGCCCCGAGCCTGCTGCACGACTTCTTCCTGGGACAGGCGCCGGCGGCCGCCTACATCACCACCCTGGCCCTGACCCTCAGCACCTACCTGTCCGCCGGCGTCCTGCGCGAGCACGTGTGCACCTTCATCTGCCCGTATGGCCGCTTCCAGGGCGCCATGTATGAACCGGAAACCCTCACCGTGCATTACGACCGCGGCCGCGGCGAGGGTGCCGCCGGCCGTGTCGCCGCGCGCAGCGGACTGCGCGAGCGCGCCGAACGCGGCGCGCGCGGCCACGGCGATTGTGTCGACTGCGGTCTGTGCGTGCAGGTCTGCCCGGTCGGCATCGACATCCGCAACGGCCTGCAATACACCTGCATTTCCTGCGGCCTGTGCGTCGATGCCTGCAACAGCATCATGGACAGGATCGGCTGGCCGCGCGGCCTGGTGCGCTACGACTCGGAGACCAACCTGGCCAAGCCTGTGCCCGGGCCGGTGCGCCTGCACTGGAAGAGCCTCAAGGTGCTGGGCTACGGCGTCGCCCTGGCGCTGATGACCGCCTACCTGGTCTACGACATGAGCCACCGCGACAGCTTCGAGCACAGCATCCAGCAAATCCGCCAGCCGCTCTACGTGGTGCTGTCGGACGGTTCCATACGCAACCGCTACCAGATCCGCCTGACCAACCTTTCCGGCGCGGAGGAAACCTACCGCATCGAGGCCCGCGGCCTGCCGCCGGGCGCCCTCGATCTCGGCAGTTTCAGGGAGGTGCGTATCCGCAACGGCAAGAGCGTCATCGTCCAGGCCAGCGTCAAACTCGATCCCGCAAAGGCCGGCGAAATCAGCGCATTCGAGTTCGTCATCCGCTCCGGCAAGGGTGATGAGGCGGTCGATCCGGCCCGGTTCTTTACCCAGCATTGAGAGGGAGTCCGCATGAATCTACTCATCACCGTTTTCGGCGGCATGCTGCTCACCGTGCTGCTGTATGGCGCCGGCCGCCGCCTGCGCATGTCGAATTTCTGGGCCGCGGTGCTGGCCTGCGCGCTGCCCTCCGCGGCCTACCTGGTGCACGCCGCGCTGGTCTGGCCGGGCCTCGATGTGGTCACCCTGCACGTCATCGCCTACCCGACGGTGGCCATCCTCCTGTTCCAGATCTGTCACAGCAAGGCGGGGGCGCATGGCCAGACGCATTGGGCGCCGAAGCTGATGATCGGCTTCTTCGTCTTCATTACCATCATTTTCGGCGCCTTCGTCTATATCGCCGGCCAGGGCCTGCCGCCCGCGCTGGCGCGCATCCTGCTGCCTAGCGCCGAAGGCAAGAACATCCATACCGGATTCGCCGGGGTGGTGGCGCATCGCGAGGATGCCGCCAAGGTGCTGGGTCATCAACGCGGCATGGAAGCCAAGCTGGCCCGCCTGGGGTGGCGCCTGGAAGTCGCCGGTCTGGACGATCTGCGTCCCGACCGCGCCGGCGTGGTGCGGGTGCGCGTGCTGGGCGCGGACGGCCGCGGCGTGGCGGGCGTGCCGGTGCAAATCCTGCTCGGCCGCCCCGGTCAGCTGCCCAGCGTGACCCTGAACCTGGATGACGTCGGCGGCGGCGAGTATCGGACCGAGGTCCGCCTGCCCGCCGCCGGCGCCTGGCTGGCCCATCTGCGTCTGCGCGCCGGCGAGGACAACATCGAGCTGGAGCGGATCCTGGGCGGCGAGTAGGGCCTGGCGGCGCGCGGCGCCTTGCCGCATGCGTCGGCCGCGCCGCATGCGCGCATCGAACAGACTAGCGG
>JBBIPL010000008.1:34533-37863 GCA_037442845.1 Hydrogenophilales bacterium
GCGCCTTGCCGCATGCGTCGGCCGCGCCGCATGCGCGCATCGAACAGACTAGCGGGCATGGCCATGAAGTGATGTATAATCCGCAAGTTTTCGATGGGCTTCGCGCCCATTTTTTATTTCTCCGACATGGACTTGCGCGCACTGATCGAACCGACCCTGGCGGGCATGGGGTACGAGATGGTGGCCCTGGAACGGGTCGGCCGCGGCTTGCTGCGGCTGTACATCGACCAGCCCGGCGGCATCACGCTGGATGACTGCGTGCGGGTGAGCAATCAGCTCACGCGCCTGTTCATGGTGGAGAACGTGGATTACGACCGTCTGGAGGTGTCTTCTCCGGGACTGGATCGGCCCCTGGTCAAGGAGGCGGATTTCCTCCGCTTTGCCGGCGAGCGGGCCAATATCCGGCTGCACGCGCCTGTCGAAGGGCGCAAGCGCTTTGCCGGGATCCTGCGCGGAGCGGCGGACGGCGTGGTGCAACTGGAGATGGATGGCGTGTTGCGGGCGATTCCCCTGGCCGAGGTGGATTCCGCCCGCTTGGCGCCGGAGCTTGAGGGTCATACCCGGAGGAAGCGATGAGTCGCGAAGTGTTGATGCTGGCGGACGCCTTGGCGCGCGAGAAGAATGTGGAGCCGGACGTGGTGTTCGCCGCCCTGGAGGCGGCCCTGGCCCACGCCACCAAGAAAAGGTTCAACGAGGACGCCGACGTGCGCGTGAAGATCGACCGCAAGAGCGGCGAGTACGAGGCCTTCCGCTGCTGGGAAATCCTGCCCGACGATGTCGAGATCGAGGCGCCGGAACGCCAGTACGCGCTGAGCCAGGCGCAGGCGATCCGGCCGGACGCGCAGGTCGGCGAGTTCATCGAAGAACCGCTGGAGGCGGTGGCCTTCGGCCGCATCGGCGCCCAGGCCGCGAAGCAGGTGATCCTGCAACGCATCCGCGACGCCGAGCGCGAGCAGGTGCTCAACGACTTCCTGGCGCGCAACGAGTCCCTGGTGTCCGGCGTCATCAAGCGCATGGACCGCGGCAGCGCCATCATCGAGTCCGGCCGCATCGAGGGTCGCCTGGAGAAGGACCAGATGATCGCCAAGGAAAACCTGCGCGTGGGCGACCGCGTGCGCGCCTATCTGGTGCGCGCTGAGCGCGGCGGTCGCGGGCCGCAGCTGACCCTGTCGCGTACCGCGCCGGAATTCATCATGGAACTGTTCCGCCTGGAAGTGCCCGAGGTGGAGGAGGGCATCGTCGAGATCAAGGCCGCCGCGCGCGATCCCGGCATACGCGCGAAGATCGCGGTGAAGTCGAACGATCCGCGCGTCGATCCGCAGGGCACCTGCATCGGCGTGCGCGGCACCCGCGTCACCGCGGTGACCAACGAGCTCAACGGCGAGCGCGTCGACATCGTGCTGTGGTCGCCCGACCCCGCGCAATTCGTCATCAACGCCTTGTCGCCGGCGGAGGTGACCAGCATCGTCGTCGACGAGGAAAAGCATGCGATGGACGTGGTGGTCGAGCCCGAGCAGGTGGAAGTCGCCATCGGTCGCTACGGCCAGAACGTGCGCCTGGCGGCGGAGCTCACTGGCTGGGCCATCAACATCCTGTCCGTGGACGAGGCCGAGCAGAAGCACCAGGAAGAAGCCCAGAGCCTGATCCAGATGTTCATGGTCAAGCTGGACGTGGACGAGGACGTCGCCCAGGTCCTGGTGGAGGAAGGCTTCGCCAGCCTGGAGGAGGTGGCCTACGTGCCGCTGGCCGAGATGCTGGAGATCGAGGCCTTCGACGAGGATACCGTCAACGAGTTGCGCGCCCGCGCGCGCGACGCCCTGCTCACCGACGCCATCGTGCGCGAGGAGGCGGTGGAGAGCGCCGCCGCCGACCTCATGAGCGTGGCCGGCATGGACGAGGAAACCGCCGCCCAGCTGACCGCGCAGGGCATCCAGAACGCCGAGGATCTGGCCGACCTCGCCGTCGACGAGCTGATCGAGCTGGTCGCCATGGACGAGGAACGCGCCAAGGCGCTGATCATGACCGCGCGCGCGCCGATGCTGGCGGGGACCTGACGGGAGTAGAAGATGAACGTCGAACAGTTCGCCACGGAACTCAAGGTGGATCCCGCGCTGCTGGTCAAGCAGCTCCAGTCCGCGGGCGTGGCCGTCCAGGGTGTGCAGGATGCTCTGTCGGATCAGGACAAATCGCGTCTGCTGGATTATCTGCGCGGCAAGCATGGCGCCCGCGAGCCGAAGACCAAGATCACCCTGACGCGCAAGCAGACCGGCGAGATCAAGACCTCCGACAGCAGCGGCCGCACCCGCACCGTGCAGGTGGAGGTGCGCAAGAAGCGCGTGCTGGTCAAGCGCGAGGGCGCGAGCGTCGAGGCGCATCCCGGCGAAGCCGCCGCCGAGGCGCCGCCCGCGCCAGCCGCCGTCGAGGCGCCGATTGCCCAGGTCGCCGCGCCCGAGCAGGTGGAGGCGCCGACGCTGGCCACGCCCGAGGTGCAGGCGTCCGTTCTGGTCGCCGCCGCCGAAGAGCCTGCCGGCGTAGTGGCCGCGGCGGAAGAGAAGCCGGCAGTCACCCCGCGCGTCATCCCTTCCATCCTCAGTGATGCCGAGCGCAAGGCGCGCGAACTGGAGGCCATGCGCACCGCCAAGTTGCGCGCCATCCAGGCGGCGGAACTGAAGGCCAAGCAGGAGCGAGAGGCCGCGCGCCGACAGGCCGAGGAATCGGCCAAGGCGGCGGAGGCCGCGAAGCCCGCGGAGGCGGCCAAGCCCGAGGCAACCAAGCCGGCGGTGAAGCCCAGCGTCAAGCCGAAGGTGGACAAGGAGAAGGCCGCCGCCAAGAAGGGCAAGGAAGAGCCGGTGTCGGGCAAGCGCCCAGGCATCAGGACCCGAGGCGCCGTCGATGCGGGCGATGGCTGGCGCGCGAAGAAGGGCCGCCACAAGTCCGATCATGAAGCCGCGCCGCAGGCGCCGGCCGAGCCGGTGGTGCGCGAGGTGCTGATTCCGGAGACCATCAGCGTCGCCGACCTGGCCCACAAGATGTCGGTGAAGGCCGCCGAGGTCATCAAGGTGCTCATGAAGATGGGCTCCATGGTCACCATCAACCAGGTGCTGGACCAGGAGACCGCCATGATCGTGGTCGAGGAGATGGGCCATGTCGCCAAGCAGGCGGCGACCGATACGCCGGAGTCCTATCTGGAGGAAAGCGGCGAGCACAAGGAGGCCGAACTCAAGCCGCGCGCGCCCGTGGTCACCGTCATGGGCCACGTCGACCACGGCAAGACCTCCCTGCTCGACTACATCCGCCGCACCCGCGTCGCCGCCGGCGAGGCGGGCGGCA
>JBBIPL010000009.1:0-37821 GCA_037442845.1 Hydrogenophilales bacterium
TACTGGGGGATTTTGAAGTGGCCATCACTGGGGGATTTTGACTGGCCGCCGGGGGACTCCGCTCTTGCTCCTCCTTGCGGGGAACGACCCCGCGACGGTGTCGCGCCTTGCCAGCCACTCGCACAAACCCGCCTTCGGGCGCGGTCAACTGAGTTTTTTAGGATGATGCCGGGGGAAACCAAGGCCTGTTACACGTCCAGGTTGCGAACCCCGAGCGCGTTGGTCTCGATGAAGTTGCGGCGCGGCTCCACCTCCTCGCCCATGAGGGTGGTGAAGATGCCGTCGGCGGCGATTGCGTCCTCGATCTGCACCTTGAGCAGGCGGCGGACCTTCGGGTCCATGGTGGTTTCCCAGAGCTGCTCCGGGTTCATCTCGCCCAGGCCTTTATAGCGCTGGATGCCCAGGTTCTTGCGCACCTCGTTGAGCAGCCAGTCCAGGGCCTGCTTGAAGTCGTAGGCGGGCGTCCTGGCCTCGCCGCGGCGGATTTCCGCGCCGGGCTGGATGAGGCCGGCAAGGATTTCCGTGGTGCGCCGCAGCTGGTCGTAGTCGCCGCCCTCGATGAAGTCGGCGTCCAGGAAGCTGGTGTGGCCGATGCCGTGGCGCGTCTTGGTGATCTCGAGGCGGTAGGCGGTGTCGCCCTCGTGCTGGACGGGGGCGATCTTCACCGGACCCAGGCGTACCAGTTCCGCGGTCAGCAACGCGGCGGCCCGTGTCGCCTCTTCCTCCGTATTGAGGCTGATGGCGGGAATCTTCAGCAGGCTGTAGAGCACGTCCGCGTCCATGCGCCGGGCCAGGCGTTCGATCATGGCCTCGGCAAGCAGGAACTCGCGGGCGATGCGCTCGAAGACGTCCTTGGGCATGGCCTCGGCGCCAGTGGCGGGGATCAGCTCGGCGCCGTTGAGGGCTTCGCGCAGCAGGTATTGCTTGAGCTCGTAGTCGTCCTTGATGTAGGTCTCGCGCTTGCCCTGCTTGACCTTGTACAGCGGCGGCTGGGCGATGTAGATGTGGCCGCGCTCGACCAGCTCGGGCATCTGGCGGTAGAAGAAGGTGAGCAGCAGGGTGCGGATGTGGGAGCCGTCGACGTCCGCGTCGGTCATGATGATGATGCGGTGGTAACGCAGCTTGGCCGGGTTGTAGTCGTCCTTGCCGATGCCGGTGCCCATGGCGGTGATGAGGGTGACCACCTCCTGCGAGGACAGCATCTTGTCGAAGCGGGCCTTCTCGACGTTGAGGATCTTGCCCTTGAGCGGCAGGATGGCCTGAAACTTGCGGTCGCGGCCCTGCTTGGCGGAGCCGCCGGCGGAATCGCCCTCGACCAGGTAGAGCTCGCACAGGGCGGGATCCTTCTCCTGGCAGTCGGCCAGCTTGCCGGGCAGGCCGGCGGAATCCAGCACGCCCTTGCGCCGCGTCATCTCCCGCGCCTTGCGCGCGGCCTCGCGGGCGCGGGCGGCTTCGACGATCTTGCCGCAGATGATCTTGGCGTCGGCGGGGCGCTCCAGCAGGAACTCCGCCAGCTTGGCGGAGACGGTTTCCTCCACCGCCGGGCGCGCCTCGGAGGAGACCAGCTTCATCTTGGTCTGGGAGCTGAACTTGGGATCCGGCATCTTCACCGACAGCACGCAGGCCAGGCCCTCGCGCATGTCGTCGCCGGTGATCTCCACCTTGGCCTTCTTGGCGATCTCGTTTTCCTCGATGTATTTGTTGATCACCCGCGTCATCGCCGCGCGCAGGCCGGTGAGGTGGGTGCCGCCGTCGGACTGCGGAATGTTGTTGGTGAAGCACAGCACCTGTTCCTGGTAGCCGTTGTTCCACTGCATCGCCACTTCCGAGGTGATGACCACGCCGTTCTCTCCCACCCTGGATTCGCCGGTGGCGTAGAAAACGTTGGGATGCAGGACCTGCTTGTTGCGGTTGATGTACTCGACGAATCCCTTCACGCCGCCGGAAAGGGCGAAGTTCTCGTGGCGTCCGTCGCGCTCGTCGATGAGCTCGATCTTGACGCCGTTGTTGAGGAAGGACAGTTCGCGGATGCGCTTGGACAGCACGTCGTAATGGAAATCGACGTGGCCGAAGATTTCCTCGTCGGCGGAGAAGTGCACCTCGGTGCCGCGCCGGACGGTGTCGCCCAGGACTTTCAGCGGCGATACTTCGACACCGTTCTGCACTTCGATCAGGCGATCCACCGGCACGCCCCGCTGGAACTCCATGAAATGCTTCTTGCCGTCGCGGTGGATGGTCAGGCGCAGCCACTTGGACAAGGCGTTGACGCAGGACACGCCGACGCCGTGCAGGCCGCCGGAGACCTTGTAACTGTTCTGGTTGAACTTGCCGCCGGCGTGCAGCACCACCATGACGATCTCCGCGGCTGAACGCTTGGGCTCGTGCTTGTCGTCCATCTTGACGCCGACCGGGATGCCGCGGCCGTTGTCGGACACGGATATGGAGTTGTCCGGATGGATGATGACCTTGATGTCGTCGCAGTAGCCGGCCAGGGCTTCGTCGATGGCGTTGTCCAGCACCTCGAACACCATGTGATGCAGGCCGGAGCCGTCCGAGGTATCGCCGATGTACATGCCGGGACGCTTGCGCACCGCCTCCAGGCCTTCCAGTTGCTGGATGCTGTCCTCGTCATAGCCGCCGTCGCCGGCGCCGTTCTGTTGTTCCACGTGAAACCTTCTTTCTGGGTAATGAATGAACGGGGCGCGGCTCCTAGCGGCGCCGCGCCCCTTGCTCCCGGCTTGCTCAAATGCGCATGGGCATGACCACGTAGCGGAAGCTTTCCTCGCCCGGCACGGTGATCAGCAGGGAACTGGTGGGATCCCCGAAGCTGCACTGCACGGCTTCCGCCGTCAGGTTGTTGAGCACATCCTGCAGGTACTGGACATTGAAACCGATATCCAGGGGTTCGCCGCTGTAATCGATATCCAGCTCTTCCTGCGCTTCCTCCTGCTCGTTGTTGCTGCAGGCGATGCGCAGGCTGCCGGCGGTCATGGCGATGCGCACGCCCCGGTACTTGTCATTGGTGAGGATCGCCGCACGCGTCAGGGACTGCGACAGTCGCTGGCGTTTGATGATGAAGTTCTTGTCGTGACCCACCGGGATGACCCGCTGCCAGTCGGGAAACTTGCCGTCCACCACCTTGGAGCGCAATTCGAAGTCGGGCCGGCGGAACACCGCCTGGCTCTGGTTGATCTGGATGTGCACCGGGTCGTCGCCATCGCCCAGCAGCTTGCCCAGTTCCAGCACGGTCTTGCGCGGCAGAATCACCTCCACGTCCTGGCTGACTTCCTCCTCCAGATCCACGCCATCCACCGCCAGGCGGTGGCCATCGGTGGCCGCCACGGTAAGACGCTTGCCTTGTGCCGAAAACAGCATGCCGTTCAGGTAATAGCGGATGTCCTGCACCGCCATGGCGTATTGCGCGCGCGACAGCAACTGCTTGACCTTGCCCTGCGGCAGACTGAAGGCCTGGCCCTGGCCCTCGGGGATCTGCAGTTTCGGGAAGTCGCGCGCCGGCAGGGTTTGCAGGCTGAAGCGGCTGCGGCCGGATTGCACTTTGAGATGATCATCGCTCAGATCGAGGGCGATAGGCTCAAGGTCGGGCAGGGAACGGCAGATGTCGAGCAGCTTGCGCGCCGACACCGTCAGGGCGGCATCCTCCGCACCGGGTTCCTCCGCCCAGGTGCTGATCTGCAGTTCGAGATCGGTGGCGATGAAGGCGGCGCGACCGCCGGTGACTTCCACCAGCACGTTGGAAAGGATGGGCAGTGTGTGCTTGCGTTCCACCACGCCCGCCACCGCCTGCAAAGGTTTGAGCAGGGCGTCCTTGGATGTTTTCAGTACAAGCATGGATATTTTCCTGATGTTATTGATAGGTCGGCGCGTGTCTTCCGGAAAAGCGCGGAAAGTTTATCAAAATCATCGAGTTAAGCTGTGGAAAAATAGGTGGGTAAGGCTGTGGGCGGCAAGGGGGGGAAATGTGGGTAATTCCTCGCTGCAGAAGAAGAGCGACCTTTATGCACAATGTGTCCAAGGCTTGCGCACAGACTTATCCAGTCAGGACCTGGATCAACAAGGTGTAGTCCTTGCGCAGGCCGGCGTCGGAGGCCTTGAGCTCCTCGATCTTGGCGCAGGCATGCAGCACCGTGGTGTGGTCGCGGCCGCCGAAGGACTGGCCGATCTCCGGGTAGGACAGGTCGGTCAGTTCACGCGCAAGATACATGGCCATCTGGCGGGGACGCGCCAGGGCGCGCGTGCGTTTTTTCGAATACATCTCCGCCACCTTGATCTTGAAGTAGTCGGCGACGGTCTTCTGGATGTTCTCGATGGAGATCTGGCGTTTCTGCACCGCCAGCAGATCCTTCAGCGCCTCCATGGCGAGTTCCACCGAGATGGGCTGCTTGTTGAAACGCGCATAGGCGATGACCCGCTTCAGGGCGCCCTCCAGTTCGCGCACGTTGGAGCGCACCTGCTTGGCGATGAAGAAGGAAGCGCCCTCGTCCAGCTCGGCCTTTTCCTGGCGCGCCTTGTCCAGCAGGATGGCCACCCGCATCTCCAGCTCGGGGGGTTCCAGCATTACGGTCAGGCCCCAGCTGAAACGCGACTTCAGGCGTTCCTCGATGCCTGCCATGTCCTTCGGGAAGGTATCGCTGGTGATGATGACCTGCTTGTGTTCCTCGATGAGGGTGTTGAAGGTGTAGAAGAACTGTTCCTGGGTGCCTTCCTTGCCGGCGAAGAACTGGATGTCGTCGATGAGCAGCAGATCCAGGGAGTCGTAGCGGCGCTTGAAGTCGTCGTAAGAGTTGGCGCGCACCGCCCGCACCATGTCGGACACATAGCGGTCGGCATGGATGTAGCGCACGCGGGCCTTGGGGTTCTGCCGCACCATGCGGTTGCCGATGGCCTGCACCAGATGGGTCTTGCCCAGACCGACGCCGCCATAAACGAACAAGGGGTTGTAGCCGGCGCCCGGATTGTCGGCGACCTGCAAGGCTGCGGCGCGGGCCAGGTCGTTGGCCTTGCCGGGCACGAAGGTGTCAAAGGTGAACAGGGCGTTGAGCCGGGTTTCATCGATGCCGGCGGGTTTCTCGGTCTTCGCCGCGACCGGGGCCGGATTGCGCCCGCTCGCGGTATTCGCGGCCGCGGTAGCCGCGGGCGGGGTGGAAGGCGGCACGGGAGCGGGCTTGTCGGCGCGCGCCTCGCTGATGTTCAGCGAGACCGCCGGAGCTTCCGCGAAAAAACTGCGCGCCAACAGCTCGATCTGCGGCAGGAACTTGTCGCGCACCCACTGCGCCACGAAGCGGTTGGGCGCATGCACCACCACGTGCCCGTTACCCACTTCCACCACCAGGGGTTTGATCCAGGTGTTGAGCTGCTGGGCGTTCAGGGAACGCTCGAAATGGGCGAGGCAATGGCTCCAGAAGTCGTCCATGTCGCAGCGTGGGGGAAGGCCGGTGGGAGGGGAAGGAGGCATTCTAGCACCGAGCTTTCGCGAGCCGGAAAAGTTTGACAAATCAGGGGGCTAGCGGTCTAATACGACGCTTTTTCGCAGCTGACCTTTCCCCCGAGGATTCGCCATGAAACGTACCTATCAACCTTCCGTTGTCCGTCGCAAGCGCACACACGGATTTCGCGCGCGCATGAAGACCAAGAGCGGACGCGCGGTGATCAACGCGCGTCGCGCCAAGGGCCGCAAGCGCCTGGCGGTCTGACGCATCCGTCGCATCGCGGGCCGGGCGCCATGCCCCTCGCCTTCGGGCGGCACATGAAAATGCGCAAAACGGATGAGTTTTCATCCGTTTTTCGTTTCAAGTGTACAAGCGGCAACGCCGGACTCGCGGTCATGGCCGCGCCCAACGGGCTGGAGCATGCCCGCCTGGGCCTCATCATCCCGAAACGGATCATTGCCGACGCGGTGCGCAGAAACCGCTTAAAACGGTTGCTCAGAGAGGGATTTCGTTTGCGGCAACAGGAATTGCATGGTCTGGACATCGTCGCCAGGATGAAAGCCGAAATGACGGAATCCGACCTGCTCGCCACCTTCGGCAGCGCCATGCTGCAATGCCAGTCCTGCGTGCGGAAAAGGCTACGCAACGCCGCCGCGCCCTCCGCCTGAGTTCACCCGCTTTCATACCTATCGCTAGCGATCGCCATGGATATCCAACGCATCATCGCGTTCGTCGTGTTCTCCTTTTCCTTGCTGCTGCTCTGGGAGTCCTGGCAGAACTATTCGAATCCCAAGCCTGTTGCCGTCGAGGCGCCCGCGGCGCAGCGGGCCGCCGAGCAAGCCGCGGCGCAGGGCGCCGATCCCGCCAGCCTGCCCAAACCCGGGCAATCGCTGAGTCCGGGCGCGCCTTCAGTCGAGGCCGCGCCGACGCAACGCGGCGCCCGCGCCCGCGTGATCACCGATGTACTGGTCGCGGAAATCGACGCCCATGGCGGCGACCTGCGCGAACTGTTGCTGACCGACTATCTGCATCAGGAGAAATCGGACGCGCCCATGCGTCTTTTCGAGGAGAAGAGCGGTCGTAACTATTTCGCCCAGAGCGGTTTCGTCGGCGGGGGTTTGTCCACCCACAAGACTCCTTTCAGCCTGACTCCCGGCGAATACCGCCTGAAGGAAGGCGAGAACGCCTTGAGCGTGGAACTACGCGCCAGCCTCGATGGAGCCGAGGTGGTGCGGACCTATACTTTCCGCCGCGGTAGCTATCTGGTGGAGATCGACACCCGCGTGCGCAATCAGCGCGGCGAGGCCATCGAAGCCTTCCCCTATTACCAGTTCCAGCGCCACGGCAAGGCCCCGGAAGGCGAGTCCTGGATGGTCTACACCTTCACAGGACCGGCCGTTTATACCGAGGCCGGCAAGTTCCAGAAGATCCCCTTCGAGGATATCGCCAAGGGCAACATGGATTACGTGCGCGAAGCCCGCGATGGCTGGTTGGCCATGGTCCAGCACCACTTCGTTGCGGCCTGGCTGGTGCCGGAAGTCGCGGGTGGACTGGCGCGCGAGTTCTATACGCGGGCGCTCGGCAACGATGAGTACACCGCGGGTGTCATCCTGCCGGCCGTGCAGGTCGCGCCCGGCGGCGAGGCTTCCACCAGCATGCGTCTGTATGCCGGCCCGCAAGAGCTTTCAAAGATCAAGGCCTTGGCGCCCGGCCTGGACCTGGTGGTCGACTATGGCTGGCTGACCGTGCTGGCCTATCCCCTGTTCATCCTGCTTAACTGGCTGCACGGGCTGGTGCACAACTGGGGCGTGGCCATCATACTGCTCACCGTCATCATCAAGCTGGTGTTCTTCCCCCTGTCCGCCGCCAGCTACAAGTCGATGGCCAAGATGCGCAAGCTGGCCCCCCGCCTGCAGCACCTCAAGGACCGCTATGGCGACGACCGCCAGAAGCTGCACGAGGCCATGATGAAGATCTACAAGGAGGAGAAGATCAATCCGCTCGGCGGCTGCCTCCCCATCCTCGTACAGATACCGGTATTCATCGCCCTCTACTGGGTGCTGCTCGGCGCCGTGGAACTGCGGCAGGCGCCCTTCGCCCTGTGGATCACCGATCTGTCGGTGCCGGATCCGTATTACATCCTGCCCATCGTCATGGCGATCACCTCGTTCATCCAGGTCAAGCTGTCGCCGGTTTCTCCGGACCCGGTGCAACAGAAGATCATGATGGCCATGCCCATCCTGTTCTCCATCATGTTCATCTTCTTCCCCGCCGGCCTGGTGCTGTACTGGCTGATCAACAACGTCCTGTCCATCCTGCAGCAGTGGCATATCAACCGGCTTATCGAAGGCGGTAAGGCGGCCGCCAACGATAGCAAGCACTAACTTACGTACACCCTGGACATGGCGGGCGCCGCAGCCGAAGCGATCGCCGCCATAGCCACCGCGCCCGGCCGCGGCGGCATAGGCGTGGTGCGGATTTCCTGCGCGGATCCCGCGCCTTTCATCCAGGGCCTGTTCGGCAGGCCGCTGACCGAGCGCACGGCCATATACGCGCGATTCCTGGATGCGGCGGGGGAGGCGCTGGACGAAGGCATCGCCATTTGGTTCGCCGCGCCGCGCTCCTTCACCGGCGAACACGTACTGGAACTGCAGGGACATGGCGGACCGCAGGTCTTGCGCATGCTGCTGGAGCGCTGCCTGGAGTTGGGCGCGCGGCCGGCTCAGCCTGGAGAATTCAGCCGGCGCGCCTTTCTCAACGGCAAGATCGACCTGGCCCAGGCCGAGGCCATCGCCGACCTCATCGACGCCGGTAGTCGGGAAGCCGCGCGCGGCGCTTTGCGTTCCCTGGAAGGCGAGTTCAGCCGCCGCCTGGGCGCCCTGCGGGATGGCTTGGTGCGCCTGCGCATGCTGGTGGAGGCCAGCCTGGATTTTCCCGAAGAGGAGGTCGATTTCCTCGAGCAGGCCGATGCCAGCGGCATGCTCGAGCGTCTCGCGACCAGCCTCGATGCGGTGCTGGCCGAGGCCCGCCAGGGCGCGATGCTGCGCGACGGCCTCAGCGTGGTCCTCATCGGACAGCCCAACGTCGGCAAGTCCAGTCTGCTCAACCGGCTGGCGGGTTACGACGCGGCCATCGTCACCGATATCGCCGGCACCACCCGCGATACCCTGCGGGAAGCCATCAGCATCGACGGCGTTCCCCTGCACATCATCGACACCGCGGGCTTGCGCGAAGCCGACAACCCGGTGGAGAAACTGGGCATCGAGCGGACCTGGTCGGCGGTTGGCAAGGCCGACCTGGCGGTACTGCTTACCGACGCGCAGCATGGCGTGGGTGAACGGGAAGCCGATATCCTCGCGCGCCTGCCCGACATTCCCGTGCTGACCGTGCACAACAAGGTGGATTTGACGCAGGAGGCGGCACGCGTGTCGGCCGATGGCCGCGAAATCTGGCTTTCCGCCCTCACCGGCGATGGCATCGGGCTGTTGCGCCGGGCCCTGCTGCAACGGGCCGGCTGGCAAAGCGCGGGCGAAGGCCTCTTCACCGCCCGCGCCCGCCATCTGCAGGCCCTGCGGCGCGCCCGCGCGCATGTGCAGGCGGCGCGCGGCGCGCGGCGGCAACTGGAGTTGTTCGCCGAGGAATTGCGCCTGGCCCAGCTGGCCCTGGCGGAAATCACCGGCGAATTCAGCGCCGACGACCTGCTGGGCGTGATCTTCAGTCAGTTCTGCATCGGCAAGTAGGCATGTGGCGATACCCGGTAACCCAGGGCAGAGCGCGCGGAAGCGGGAATCGCGTTATACGGGGCGGCGCGGCGCACACGCGCCGGAGCACGGCTATGGCCTGGCCGGGAAAGCGATGCAGGCGGTACCTGTCCTTCGCCAGCATGACGCCTGCCGTTTTCCGTGGCTCAGGTCAACACCCAGGAAGCGGACCCGCCGCAACGGCGGAAACCATCCATGCAGTAACTGAACTCGTCGCGCGGGCTTTCCATGCTCAGCGGCGTTTCGGTGCGGCTCAGGTACCAGCGCACACCGGCGAGGAACATGATTTCCTCGAGCACGTCGGCGGGAAAGCCCATGCGGTCGCCACGCGTGTCGATGAGCAGGCTGTCGATGTAGGAATCGATGCCGGGGCTCCGCCAGCGGGCGGCGAGTTCCAGCGCGATGCGGGGGAAGCGGGTCTCGAGGGCGGATCGCGGGCCCGGAACCAGAGGCGGCAACTGAAGATCACGCCGACCGAATTCGGCCAGATAGTCGATCATGGCGCTCTCCGTGTGGGTTGAGGTAGCTATGACAAGCAAGCGGCGTTCCAACCGCTGCAAAGAAGAAATCCATTTCATGACAATGGCTTACGTTTTATTGCGGCGGACATTGCCCGGCCTGGCCGATGGCTTATAAGCTCGTTCCGACATGACTGACGAAAACACGACGATTTCCGCAACGCCCCCGGAAACGCTGACCTGGGCCTCCATCCTCGAGGAAGTGCGCACGCATCGGCGCGATTTGCTGCGCGGCAACCTCATTGCCCTGCTGGCGGTCATTTGCGCCGTGCCGGCGCCCCTGTTCCTGCCCGTGCTGGTGGACGAGGTGTTGCTGGACAAACCGGGCGCCTTCATCGCCTTCTTCGCGCCCTGGTTTCCCCACTCCTGGCACGGGCCGGTGCTGTTCATCCTGATCGCGCTGCTGCTGACCCTGGGTTTGCGGCTGGCCTCGATTTTCCTGAACGTCTGGCAGACGCGGCTGTTCTCCCTGATTTCCAAACAGACCGTTTACCGCATCCGCGCGCGCATGCTCGAGCGCCTGCGCGGCATCGCCCTGTCGGAATACGAGACCCTGGGCTCGGGCCGGGTGACCTCGCATTTCGTCACGGACCTGAACGCCCTGGACAGCTTCCTGGGCGCATCCATATCCGGTTTTCTGGTGGCCTGTCTGTCTTTGCTCGGCGTCGCCGTGGTCCTGCTCTGGATGCATTGGCAGCTGGCCCTGTTCATCCTGTTGCTGAATCCCCTGGTCATCGCCTTCTCCGCGCGCCTGGGCAAGAAGGTGAAGGAACTGAAGAAACGCGAGAACACGGCCTTCGAGGCATTCCAGGAAGCCCTCACGGAGACCCTCGACGCCCTCAACCAGATCCGCGCCATGAACCGCGAGCGACACTATCTGGCGCGTGTGGCCGACAAGGCTGCGCGCATCCGCGAGGATGCGGCGGCCTACGCCTGGAAGTCCGACGCCATGAACCGCGTCTCCTTCTTCGTCTTCCTCTCCGGTTTCGACGCCTTTCGCGCCGGCGCCATGCTCATGGTGGTGTTCTCCGACCTGAGCATCGGCCAGATGCTGGCGGTGTTCGGCTACCTCTGGTTCATGATGGGCCCGGTGCAGGAGATGATCAACATCCAGTACGCCTGGTATGCGGCCAATGCCGCCATGACCCGTATCAACGGCCTGCTCGCCCTGCGCCCAGCCGAGGAAGGGGAAGCGCGCCTCAACCCCTTCCGCGCGGGAGAAACGGTCGGGCTGCGGCTTGAAGGCGTCAGCTTCGCCTATGGCGACGGCGACAGCGTGCTCGACGGCGTCGACATGCGCATCGAACCCGGCGAGAAGGTGGCGCTGGTGGGCGCCTCGGGCGGCGGCAAGTCCACCCTGGTGCAGGCCCTGCTCGGCCTCTATCCGCTGAAGTCCGGCTCCATCTTCTATGGCGGCGTCGACGTGCGCGACATCGGCTGGTCTACCGTGCGCGAGCACGTCGGCGTCGTGCTGCAGCATCCTGTGCTGTTCAACGCCAGCCTGCGCGAGAACCTGGGCCTCGGCCGCGAACATGCCGAGGAGGAGTTGTGGGACGCCCTGCGCATCGCCCAGCTCGACGACTTCGTCGCCGGCCTCGCCGAGGGCCTGGATACCCAGGTGGGCAAGAACGGCGTGCGCCTGTCCGGCGGCCAGCGGCAGCGGCTGGCCATCGCCCGCATGGCGCTGGCCAGGCCGGCGCTGGTCATCCTCGACGAAGCCACCTCCGCGCTCGACAGCGCCGTCGAGCGGCGCCTGCACGAGGCGCTGGCCGCCTTTCTGCGCGGCCGCACCACGCTGATCATCGCGCATCGCCTGTCGGCGGTGCGCCAGGCCGACCGCATCCTGGTGTTCGAGAACGGGCGGGTGGTGGAGGACGGGGACCACGACAGCCTGCTGCGGCGGGGCGGCCTCTACCACAAGCTGTATGCGCACGCCTGAGCATCTCGCCGGCGGCTTGCCCGAGGTTTCACGTGAAACATGCCGGCCGCCGGCCGGCCATGTTTCCTCGGGGCTGCGCGGGTGATACCTTGCGGCATGCAACTCGCGCCGATGCCCGCATGATGTCCAACCCCCCGCAAGATCCCGCGCGCAACCGCCGCGTGCGACTGCTGGCCCTGCTGCTCAGCAGGGTGCTGAAGCGCGAACTGCGCCCCGCCACCTATGAGGCCCTGAAGGATCTGCGCCTGGGCTTCGTCGCTTTGCGCGAGCGCGACAACCCGCCGGCGCGGGAAGGCCTGAAGGCGCGTATCGACGCCCTGCAGCCGGAAGCCCTGAGCCAGATCATCCGCGCCTACAACATCTATTTCAGCCTGCTGAACATCGCCGAGGAATCCCGCCTTCTGGCCGAGCGGCGCCGCCAGGTGCGCGACGGCGGCCGCATGTGGCGGGGATCGTTCCACGACAGCCTGGCCGAGCTGCGCGACGCCGGCGTCGGCGCCGCCGAGGTCGGCGAACTGCTGCGCGGCCTCTGCTACATGCCGGTGCTCACCGCGCACCCTTCCGAGGCGAAGCGCAGGACCGTGAAGGGCGCGTTGCGCAACATCTTCCTCAGCCTGGAGGCCATGGACGACCCGCGCCTGACCGGCATGTACCGCGACGAGGCCGTCACCCGGCTGGGCAACCAGATCCGGATACTCTGGAAAACCGACGAGGTGCGTACCTCCCGGCTCAGCGTGCGCGACGAGATTCGCGCCGGATTGTCCTACTTCCCGCTTTCCCTGTTCCAGGCCGTGGCGGCGGTCTACCGCAACTTCGGCGCCGCCCTGCGCGACGTCTACGGCGCGCAGGCGGCGCGGGCCATCGCCACCCCGGCATTCCTGCGCTTCGGTTCTTGGATTGGCGGCGACCGCGACGGCCATCCCTTCGTCACCGCCGAGGTCACCGCCCTGGCCTGGGGCATGCAGGCGCAAACCGTCTGCGAGGAATACCTGCGGCGCATCGATCTATTGATCGACCAGCTGTCCTATTCGACCCGCCTATGCCAGCCATCGCCGGCCTTTCTCGCCAGCCTGGAGGAGGACGCGCGGAGGTACGAGCCGGGCTCCCCGCCCCGCTTCGCGCAGGAACCTTATCGCCGAAAACTCGCCTTCATGCGTCATCGCCTGCTGCGCAACCTGGAATTGATCCAGCGCGGCCTGCAAGGCAATGACGCCGCCTATGAGACGCCCGGCTATGTCGGCGTGCAGGCCTTCCTCGACGATCTCGGCCTCATCAGCGAGTCTCTGCGCAGCCATGGCGATGCCGCCGTGGCCGAGCGCGAATTGCTGGATCTGATCCTGCTGGTGCGCACTTTCGGTTTTCACCTGATGAGCCTCGACGTCAGGCAGGAGTCGGGCCGGCATGGTCGCGCCGTAGCCGAGATCATGCGCATCGCGCTGGGGCGCGATTACGCCGCCCTCGACGAGGAGGCTAGGCTGGAACTGCTGGCCGAAGCCGCGGCCAATGCGCACGCATTGAGTTTCAACCTCGCGCGCCTGAGCGAGGAGACCCAGGAGACGCTGCGCGTGTTCCAGCTCATCGCGCATACGCGGCGCGCGCTGGGACCCGAGTGTTTCGGGCGCTACGTGATTTCCATGACGCACAGCGCTTCCCACGTCATGGAGGTGATGTGCCTGGCGGCGCTGGCCGGCCTCGCCGGGCGGATGGCGGGCGGCTGGTACTGCCACATCGGCGTCAGCCCCCTGTTCGAGACCATCGAGGACCTCGCCCAGGTGGAATCGGTGCTGGCGCGGTTGTACCGCCTGCCGACCTATCGCAGCCTGCTCGATGCCTATGGCGAGGGGCAGGAGGTGATGCTCGGGTACTCCGACTCCTGCAAGGACGGCGGCATCCTTGCCTCGTCCTGGGGAATCTATGCGGCGCAGAAGTCCATCGTCGCCCTGTCCGCGCGCGAGGGCGTTCCCTGCCGGCTGTTCCATGGCCGCGGCGGCACCATCGACCGCGGCGGCGGGCCGACGCACGAAGCCATCCTGGCGCAGCCGCCCGGCTCGGTGCGCGGGCAGATCAAGTTCACCGAGCAAGGCGAGGTGCTGTTCTACAAATACAACAATCTGGAGACCGCGACCTATGAACTGACCATGGGCGTCAGCGGCCTGCTCAAGGCCAGCGTGCATCTGATCCGCCCGGCGCAAGAGGATCGCCGCGATTACCTGGGCATCATGGACGAGCTCGCCCGCCTCGGCGAGGCGCATTACCGGCAACTCACCGAGGCCACGCCGGGCTTCCTGGATTATTTCCACGAGGCCACGCCGGTCCGCGAACTCGGCTGGCTCAACATCGGTTCAAGGCCCTCCCATCGCAAGGCCGGGGACCGTTCGCAAGCTTCGGTGCGCGCCATCCCCTGGGTGTTCGCCTGGGGCCAGTCGCGCCATGCCCTGCCGGCCTGGTATGGCATCGGCGCCGCCCTCGAGTCCTGGCGCGGCAAAGACCCGTTGCGGCTGGCCAGGCTGCAGCGCATGTACCTGGAGTGGCCCTTCTTCCGCAACCTGCTGTCCAATGCGCAAATGGCGCTGGCGAAGACCGACATGGGCATCGCCGGAGAGTATGCCGATTTGTGCGAGGACTCTCGCCGCGGCGCCGCCGTGTATGCGCTGATCGATGCCGAATGCCGCCGCGCCCGCCGTCAGATCCTCGAGGTCGCCAACAGCAAGGCGCTGCTGCAGGACAACCCGGAGCTGGCCATTTCCCTGGCCAGCAGGAACGCCTATCTGGATCCGCTCAACTCCATCCAGGTCACGCTGTTGCGCCGCCTGCGCGGCATTCCCGCGGAAAGCCGTCAGGACAGCCCATGGCTGGAGCTCCTGCTTCGCTCCATCAACGCCATCGCCGCCGGCATGCGCAATACCGGATAGGGCCCGGCCAAATGTCGTTCGCCGGGCCTTCGCCCGGCATGGCACGCGGAGCGCGCGCGCTGTTCCACGTGAAACAAGCGCGTTCCTGGCGTAGAATGTGCCGCCTCGGCGCTTCCCGCCATGGCAAGACAAGTCAATGATTTTTCCCGATAAATTCGATGTCATCGTGGTGGGCGGCGGCCATGCCGGGACCGAGGCGGCGCTTGCCGCCGCGCGCATGGGCGCGGCCACCCTGCTGCTCACCCACAACATCGAAACCCTGGGCGCGATGTCCTGCAATCCGTCCATCGGCGGCATCGGCAAGGGCCATCTGGTCAAGGAGGTCGACGCCCTCGGCGGAGCGATGGCGCTGGCCGCCGACGAGGCCGGCATCCAGTTCCGCATCCTCAATTCCTCCAAGGGGCCCGCCGTTCGCGCCACGCGCGCCCAGGCCGATCGCGCGCTGTATCGGCGGGCGATCCGCGCGCGCCTGGAGAATCAGCCTCGCCTCAGCCTGTTCCAGCAGGCCGTCGACGACCTCATCCTGGAAGCGCACGCCGTCGCCGGGGTGAGGACGCAATTGGGGGTCGTGTTCAGGGCGCCGACGGTGGTGCTCACTGCCGGTACCTTCCTGGCTGGACTCATCCACGTCGGCCTGGAGCATTTCCAGGCCGGACGCATGGGCGATCCGCCCGCCGTCAGCCTGGCCGGCCGCCTGCGCGAGCTGGGTCTGCCCGCCGGCCGTCTGAAGACGGGCACGCCGCCGCGCATCGACGGGCGCAGCATCGATTTTTCCGTGATGCAGGAGCAGCCGGGCGACGAGCCGACGCCGGTGTTCTCCTTCCTCGGCCGCCGCGAGATGCATCCGCCGCAACTTCCGTGCTGGATCACTCAAACCAACCCGCGCACGCACGACATCATCCGCCGCGCGCTCGATCGCTCGCCGCTCTATACCGGGCTCATCGAGGGCGTGGGGCCGCGCTACTGCCCCAGCATCGAGGACAAGATCCATCGCTTCGCCGACAAGAGCGCCCACAACGTCTTCCTGGAGCCAGAGGGCCTTGACACCCGCGAGTTCTATCCCAACGGCATTTCCACCAGCCTGCCCTTCGACGTGCAACTCGATCTGGTGCGTTCCATCCGCGGCCTGGAGCGGGCGCACATCCTGCGCCCCGGCTACGCCATCGAATACGACTACTACGATCCGCGCGGCCTCGCTCCGAGCCTGGAAAGCAAAGCCATCGCCGGCCTGTTCTGCGCGGGTCAGATCAACGGCACCACCGGCTACGAGGAGGCTGCTGCCCAGGGCCTGCTCGCCGGCCTCAACGCCGCCCGCCGCGCCGCCGGCCTGGAAACCTGGTGGCCGCGCCGCGACCAGGCCTATCTCGGCGTCCTGGTCGACGATCTCACCACGCGCGGCGTGCTGGAGCCCTACCGCATGTTCACCAGCCGCGCCGAGTACCGTCTCAGCCTGCGCGAGGACAACGCCGATCAGCGCCTCACCGGCATCGGCAGGGACCTGGGTTTGGTGGATGACGTGCGCTGGGCGCGCTTCCAGGAAAAACAGGAGGCCATCGCGCGCGAGAGCGAACGCCTGAAATCGACCTGGGTGAATCCGGCCATGCTGCCCGCCGCGCAGGCGGAACGTGTGCTGGGCAAGGCCATCGAGCGGGAATACAGCCTGTTCGACCTGCTGCGCCGGCCGGAAGTGGACTACCCTGGCCTGATGACCCTGCCATCGGCCGGCCCCGGCATCGCCGACCCGGAAGCGCGCGAGCAGGTCGAGATCGCCGCCAAGTATGCCGGCTACGTGGTCCGCCAACAGGAGGAAATCGAGCGCATGCGCGCCCTCGAGGACCAGCCCCTGCCCGCCGATTACGATTACTTGGCGCTGAGCGGTCTGTCCATCGAGGTGCGCCAGAAGCTGAACCAGGCCAGGCCGGCCACGCTCGGTCAGGCCTCGCGGCTGCCTGGGGTCACGCCGGCGGCCATTGCCGTGCTAACGGTACATCTCAAGCGCGGCGCGCTGCTGCGGGAGTCGGTGTGAACCTGGCGCGCGAGCTCGACGCGGGGCTGGCAGGCCTCGGCCTGCAAGTCGATGCCGGGCGGCAGGCCGTCCTGCTGGCCTACCTGGACTTGCTCGCCAAGTGGAACCGGACCTACAACCTGACGGCCATCCATGAGCCCGAGCGCATGCTCACCCACCATATTCTGGATAGCCTGAGCATCGCCGCCCACGTCGGCGCCGGCAGCCTGCTCGACGTCGGCAGCGGCGCCGGCCTGCCCGGCATTCCGCTGGCCATATTGCGGCCGGACCTGGAGATCACCCTGCTCGACGCCAGCCAGAAGAAATGCAGCTTCATGCAGCAGGCGGCCATCGACCTCAAGCTGTCCGTGCGAGTGGTGCATGGCCGCGCCGAGAGCCACGCGGCTTTGCGCGCCTACCGCCATATTGTTTCGCGGGCGTTCGCCGATCTGTCCGAATTCGTTCGCCTCACCGCTCACCTGCTCGCCCCCGGCGGCAGGTGGCTGGCGATGAAAGGCCTCTATCCGCACGAGGAGGTCGCGCAGCTCAAGGGCGCCCGCGTCGGGCGGGACATCCAGTTGCGCATCCCGGGCCTGGAGGCGGAACGGCATCTCATCCTCCTGGAGCCGCTGTCATGACCCGCAGAATCGCCATCACCAACCAGAAGGGCGGCGTCGGCAAGACCACCACAGCGGTCAACCTGGCCGCCAGCCTGGCGAGCCTGGGCCGCCGGGTCCTGCTGATCGACCTCGATCCGCAGGGCAACGCCACCACCGGCAGCGGCGCCGACAAACAGGGTCTCGCCCGTACCGTCTACCACCTGCTGCTGGGCGCCGCCGACGCGGCAGCGGTGCGCGTGCGCGCCGAGGCGGGCGGCTTCGACCTGCTGCCCGCCAACCGCGATCTGGCCGGCGCCGAGATCGAACTGGTCGAGCAGAAGCAGCGCGAGTTCCGCCTCAAGCACGCCCTTGCGGGCTTCGCCGACGGCTACGATTACATCCTCATCGATTGCCCGCCCGCCCTCAATCTGCTGACGGTCAACGCGCTGACCTGCGCCGACGCGGTGATCATTCCCATGCAGTGCGAGTACTTCGCCATCGAAGGTCTGGCCGATCTAATCAACACCATCAAGAAGATCAAGGCGCGGCTCAACCCGGCGCTGGTCATCGACGGCGTCGCCAGGGTGATGTTCGACAACCGCAACACCTTGGCCCAGCATGTTTCCGACCAACTCAAGGCGCATTTCGGCGGCAAGGTATTCGACGTCCTGGTGCCGCGCAATGTGCGGCTGGCCGAGGCCCCCAGCCATGGCCTGGCGGCGCTGCAGTACGACCGATCATCCCGCGGCGCCCAGGCCTATCTGCAGATGGCCAGGGAACTCATCGAAAAACAGGAAGGAATTCGTCATGGCTAAACTCAAGGGACTCGGGCGCGGCCTTGATGCCTTGTTGGGAGAAGGGGAAACCAGCGATGGTGAGCGCTTGCTTACATTGCCGGTGGAAAGCCTGGTGCCGGGCAAATACCAGCCCCGCACGCGCATGGATCAGGCGGCCCTGAACGAACTGGCCGACTCCATTCGCGCCCAGGGCCTGATGCAGCCCATCCTGGCGCGCGCGGTGCCCGGCGGGCGTTACGAGATCATCGCCGGCGAGCGGCGCTGGCGGGCCAGCCAATTGGCCGGCCTCAAGGAGGTGCCGGTGCTGGTGCGCGTGGTGGAGGATGAGGCGGCGCTGAAGATGGCCCTGATCGAGAACATTCAGCGCGAGAATCTGAATCCTCTGGAGGAGGCGCAGGGCATCCACCGCCTCATCCGGGAATTCGACATGACGCATCAGGCTGCCGCGGAATCGGTGGGCCGTTCACGCGTGGCGGTATCCAACCTGTTGCGCCTGCTGCACCTGGCCAAGCCGGTACAGGCGATGCTGATGAACGGCGAACTGGACATGGGCCATGCCCGCGCCCTGCTGTCGCTTTCGCATGCCCGCCAGGTCGATGCCGCGCATGAACTGGTGCGGCGCGGCATGTCCGTGCGCGAGGCGGAGCGGCTGGCCGCGCGCCTGAGCAAGCCGCCGGCCCGGCCGGCCGCGGAAAAACGGGATCGCGACGTGCTCCGGCTGGAGGAGGAGCTGTCCGAGAAACTGGGCGCCGGGGTGCGCATCAGCGCGAATCGCAAGGGTGCGGGCCGCATCAGCATCGAATTCGCCAGTCTGGATCAATTGGATGGATTGCTGCGACGCATCAAATAGCGCACACTTCGTTCTGTTCGCGGCCCTCGTTTTTCATCAATCAGTTTGATGATTGCATTAGCCGCGCTGATTCTTATATCATCATTGTTTAATGTTTTTGGGCCTGATCCTGCAAGCCAGCGTCATCGTGGTCGTGGCGACGCTGGGCGGGGCATGGCAGGGATGGACGGTGGCCGGCGCCCTGTTGTACGGCGGCGGCGTGGCGTTGCTCAACGCCGCGATGCTGGTCTGGCGCTGGCATCGGGGTAGGCGTGATTACCACTGCGATGGCGAACGCCATCTGAAGTCTTTCCACCGTTCCTTTCTGGAACGGTTTTTTGTTGTCGCGATTCTGTTGGCGACGGGGCTGGGTGCGCTGAGCTTGGCCGCGTTGCCGTTGTTGACGGGCTTCATCGTCGGACAGCTGGCCTGGATGGCCGTCAGTCTGGGCCCACGTGAGAGAACTTGAGCATGGCTGCTGAAGCGCATACTTCGTCGGAATACATCAAGCACCACCTGCAGAATCTGACCTTCGGCCAGCATCCCGACGGAACCTGGGGCATCGCCCAGTCCGCCGAGCAAGCCAGGGAGATGGGGTTCTGGGCCGTCCATCTCGACACTCTGGGCATGTCCATCCTGCTCGGCGTAGTTTTCCTCTACCTATTCCGCAAGGCCGCCGCCAGCGCGACGGCGGGCATCCCCGGCGGCTGGCAGAACTTCGTCGAGTGGGTGGTGGAGTTCGTCGACAGCAGCGTGAAAGGGTCCTTCAGCGGACGCAATCCATTGGTCGCGCCGCTGGCCCTCACCATCTTCATCTGGATCTTCCTGCTCAATCTCATGGACCTGGTGCCCATCGACTGGATACCGGGCCTCATGGCCGCGCTGGGCGTGCCCTATTTCAAGCTGGTGCCCACCACCGACCCCAACGCCACCTTCGGCATGGCCATCGCCGTGTTCTTCCTGGTTCTCTACTACAGCATCAAGATGAAGGGTGTTGGCGGCTTCGCCGCCGAGCTGTCGCTGCAGCCCTTCGGCAAGTGGGGCCTTCCCGCCAACCTGCTGCTGGAAGGCGTCAACCTCATCTCCAAGCCGATCTCCCTGGCTCTGCGTCTGTTCGGCAACCTGTATGCCGGCGAGATGATCTTCATCCTCATCGCCCTGATGTTCTCCGGCGGCGCCGTGCTGTTCCTCACCGGCGGCATCCTGCAATGGGCCTGGGCGGTGTTCCACGTGCTGATCATCACCCTGCAGGCCTTCATCTTCATGACCCTGACCATCGTCTATCTCGACATGGCGCATCAGGAACATCACTGACCAATTCGTTGTACTTGCTTCGTTAAACAGGAGAAACCAGATGGAACAAGCTCTTCTTTACATCGCCGGCGCCATCATGCTGGGCCTGGGCGCGCTCGGCGCCTCGGTGGGCATCGGCATTCTGGGTGGTCGCTTCTTGGAGGGCGCCGCCCGCCAGCCCGAGCTGATTCCCATGCTGCGCACCCAGTTCTTCATCGTCATGGGTCTGGTCGACGCCGTGCCGATGATCGCCGTCGGCCTGGCCATGTACGTCCTCTTCGCGGTCGCCGGCTGATTTGGAAGCTTGCCAACCCGACTATGGTTAACCCGAAAGAGGTCCGGGCATGAACATCAATCTGACCCTGATCGGCCAGTCGATCACCTTCGCCGTCTTCGTGTGGTTCTGCATGAAGTTCATCTGGCCGCCCATCGTCAACGCCCTCGATGCGCGCAGGAAGCAGATCGCCGACGGCCTGGCCGCCGCCGATCGCGGCAAGCACGAGCTGGAACTTGCTGCCCGGCGCGCCAGCGAATCCCTGCACCACGCCAAGCAGAAGGCCGCGGAAATCATCGCCCAGGCCGAGAAGCGCGCCGCCCAGGTGATCGACGAGGCGAAGACGGCCGCCAAGGAGGAGGGGGATCGCATGATCCTTGCCGCCAAGGCGGAAATCGCCCAGGAAACCCACCGCGCCCGCGAGGCGCTGCGCGGCGAGATCGCCGGCCTGGTGGTGGCCGGCGCCAGCAAAATCCTGCGCCGCGAGGTGGACGCCAAGGCACATGCCGATCTGCTGGAAGCCGTGAAGAACGAACTTTGACCATGGAACGCGCGACCCTAGCCCGTCCTTACGCCGACGCGGTGGCCAAGCTGGCCGCCGAAAGCGATGCCTGGACCGCCTGGTCGGAACGGCTTGCCCTGCTTGACCTGGTGCTTGCCGATCCGCAGATCCGGGCCCTGGCGGAAAACCCCGGCGTCTCTTCCGACCGCCTGGTGGAGGTGATCATGGCCGTATGCGGCGAGCGCATCGGCGCCGAGGGCGCCAATCTGCTCGGCGTGCTGGCCGAGAACAAGCGCCTGGCCCTGCTGCCGGAAATCATCACCTTGTTCGAGACCGAGAAGGCCGCCCGCGAGGGCGTGCTGGAGGCCCACATCACCACCGCCTTCGAATTGAGCGCGGAACAGATGGCCGCCCTGGTCGCCAGGCTGGAGTCGCGCTTCAGCCGCAAGATCGCCGCCAGCCAGAGCGTGGACAGCGCCCTCATCGGCGGCGTGGTGATCCAGGTGGGCGACGAAGTCATGGATGCGTCGGTGCGCGGCGGGCTGCAAAACCTCGCCGTCACCCTGAAAGCTTGATTGGAGAATCGGAGTAGCTATGCAACTCAACCCGTCTGAAATCAGCGAGCTGATCAAGAGCCGCATCCAGAACATGGAAGCCGGCTCGGAGCTGCGCACCCAGGGCACGGTGGTATCCGTGACCGACGGCATCGTCCGCATCCATGGCCTGTCCGAGGTTATGCAAGGCGAAATGCTGGAGTTTCCCGGCAACACCATGGGCATGGCCCTGAACCTGGAGCGGGACTCCGTCGGCGCCGTGGTGCTGGGCGAATACGAGCACATTTCCGAGGGCGACACGGTGCAGTGCACCGGCCGAATCCTGGAGGTGCCGGTCGGCGAGGCCCTGCTCGGCCGCGTGGTGGACGCCCTGGGTCGGCCCATCGACGGCAAGGGTCCGGTCAACGCCAACGCCACCTCTCCCATCGAGAAAATCGCGCCCGGCGTCATCGCCCGTCAGTCGGTGTCGCAGCCGCTGCAAACCGGCCTCAAGTCCATCGACGCCATGGTGCCCATCGGCCGCGGCCAGCGCGAACTGATCATCGGCGACCGGCAGACCGGCAAGACCGCCGTCGCCGTCGATGCCATCATCAACCAGAAGGGCGCCGGCGTGGTGTGCATCTACGTGGCCGTGGGGCAGAAGGCCTCCTCCATCGCCAACGTCGTGCGCAAGCTGGAAGAACACGGCGCCATGGCGCACACCATCGTCGTCGCCGCCACCGCTTCCGACCCGGCGCCGATGCAGTACATCGCGCCGTATTCGGGCTGCTCGATGGGCGAGTATTTCCGCGACATCGGCCGCGACGCCCTCATCGTTTTCGACGACCTCACCAAGCAGGCCTGGGCCTACCGCCAGATCTCCCTGCTGTTGCGCCGGCCGCCCGGCCGCGAGGCCTATCCCGGCGATGTCTTCTACCTGCACTCGCGCCTGCTGGAGCGCGCCTCCCGCGTCAACGCCGAGCATGTGGAGCATCTCACGCAGGGCGCGGTGAAAGGCCAGACCGGTTCCCTCACCGCCTTGCCCATCATCGAGACCCAGGCCGGCGACGTCTCCGCCTTCGTGCCGACCAACGTGATTTCCATCACCGACGGGCAGATATTCCTGGAGACCGACCTGTTCAACGCGGGCATCCGTCCCGCCATCAACGCCGGCCTGTCGGTGTCCCGCGTCGGCGGCGCGGCGCAGACCAAGGTCATCAAGAAGCTCGGCGGCGGCGTGCGCCTGGCGCTGGCCCAGTACCGCGAGCTGGCCGCCTTCGCGCAGTTCGCCTCCGACCTGGACGACGCCACGCGCAAGCAGCTGGACCGCGGCAAGATGGTCACCGAGCTGATGAAGCAAGCGCAGTATTCGCCCTTGTCCGTGGCGCAGATGGCCGTCACCCTGTTCGCCGTCAACCGCGGCTACATGGATGACGTGGAAATCAAGCGCGCCCTGGCCTTCGAGGCCGCCCTGCAGTCCTTCATGCAGGGCAAGTACGCCGCCCTGATGGAGAAGATCCAGGACAGCGGCGACCTCGACGCCGAGGCCGAGAAGCAGCTCGCCGCCGCCATCGACGACTTCAAGGCCGGCGCGGCCTACTGAGCGGATAGGACGAAGACATGGCCGCAGGCAAGGAAATACGCAGCAAGATCAAGAGCGTCGAAAGCACGCGCAAGATCACGCGCGCCATGGAGATGGTGGCCGCCGCTAAGATGCGCAAGGCGCAGGAGCGCATGCGCCAAGCTCGTCCCTACGCGGAGAAGATCGCCCGCGTCGCGGCCCACTTCAGCCAGGCCCATCCGGAATACCGCCACCCCTTCGTGGTTTCACGTGAAACCCTCAAGCGCGTCGGCCTCATCCTCATCACCACCGACAAGGGCCTGTGCGGCGGCCTCAACACCAACGCGCTGCGCCTGACCCTGGGCAAACTGAAGGCCTGGAACGAGCAGAAGATCGAGGTGGACGTCTGCGCCATCGGCAACAAGGGCATGGGTTTCGTGCAGCGCCTGGGCGCCAATGTCGCTTCGCATGTCGTCGGCCTGGGCGACACCCCGCACATGGAGCGTTTCATCGGCCCCCTGCAGGTCATGCTGGATGCCTACAAGGAAGGCCGCATCGACGCCCTCTACCTGGTGTACAGCCGCTTCTTCTCGACCATGAAGCAGGAGCCGGCCTTCAAGCAGTTGCTGCCCCTGTCCGGCGAGGCGGCCATGGAGAAGGCCGAGCATCACTGGGACTACATCTACGAGCCGGAGGCGCGCATCGTGGTCGACGGCCTCATGGTGCGTTACATCGAGGCCATGATCTACCAGGCCGTGGCGGAAAACATGGCGTGCGAGCAGTCCGCCCGCATGGTCGCCATGAAAGCAGCGTCCGACAACGCCAAGAGCGTGATCGAGGAACTCAAGCTGGTCTACAACAAGACCCGCCAGGCCGCCATCACCCAGGAACTTTCGGAGATCGTGGCCGGCGCGGCCGCGGTGTGAGCTCCACGAATTCGCTATCAGAGACTAGGAAACAAGCATGACCGAAGGAAAAATCGTTCAGATCATCGGCGCGGTGGTGGACATGGAGTTCCCCCGCGGCTCCCTGCCCAAGGTCTACGACGCCATCAAGATGGACAATCCGCCGCTGACCTTCGAGGTGCAGCAGCAACTGGGCGACGGCGTCGTGCGCACCATCGCCATGGGCTCCACCGACGGCATCCGGCGCGGCTCCACGGTGCGCAACACCGGCGCCGCCATCTCCGTGCCGGTCGGCAGGGCCACCCTCGGCCGCATCATGGACGTCCTCGGCCAGCCGGTGGATGAAATGGGGCCGGTGAACGCCGAGCAGTGCATGCCCATCCACCGCAAGGCGCCCGCCTACGCCGATCAGGCCCCCGCCGTCGAGATCCTGGAAACCGGCATCAAGGTCATCGATCTGGTCATGCCCATCGCCAAGGGCGGCAAGGTCGGCCTGTTCGGCGGCGCCGGCGTCGGCAAGACCGTGACCCTGATGGAACTCATCCGCAACATCGCCGTGGAGCACAGCGGCTTTTCCGTGTTCGCCGGCGTCGGCGAGCGTACCCGTGAAGGCAACGACTTCTACCACGAGATGAAGGAAGGCGGCGTGCTCGACAAGGTCGCCCTGGTCTACGGCCAGATGAACGAGCCGCCGGGCAACCGCCTGCGCGTGGCCCTGACCGGCCTGACCATGGCCGAGTTCTTCCGCGACGAAGGCCGCGACGTGCTGCTGTTCATCGACAACATCTATCGCTACACCCTGGCCGGCACCGAGGTCTCCGCCCTGCTCGGGCGCATGCCCTCGGCCGTCGGCTACCAGCCTACCCTGGCTTCGGAAATGGGCGCCCTGCAGGAGCGCATCACCTCCACCCGCACCGGCTCCATCACCTCCTTCCAGGCCGTCTACGTGCCCGCCGACGACTTGACCGACCCGTCGCCGGCCACCACCTTCGCCCACCTCGACGCCACTCTGGTGCTGTCGCGGCAGATCGCCGAGCTGGGCATCTATCCCGCCGTGGACCCGCTCGATTCCACCTCCCGCCAGCTCGACCCGCTGGTGGTCGGCGAGGAGCATTACAGCGTCGCCCGCTCGGTGCAGTCCACCCTGCAGCGCTACAAGGAACTGCGCGACATCATCGCGATTCTCGGCATGGACGAACTCTCCCCCGAGGACAAGCTGGCCGTGGCGCGCGCCCGCAAGATCCAGCGTTTCCTGTCGCAGCCCTTCTTCGTCGCCGAGGTGTTCACCGGATCGCCGGGCAAGTACGTCACCCTCAAGGATACGATCGCCGCCTTCAAGGCCATCGTCGCCGGCGAGTACGACCATCTGCCCGAGCAGGCCTTCTACATGGTGGGCACCATCGACGAAGCCGTGGAAAAGGCGAAGACTTTGCAGTGAAGCGCGAGGGTGCGGGCGTGAGGCGCAAGCCGCCGTTCCTCGCGCCTGCCGCCTAACGCCTCACGCCTCACGAGGATTCAACAATGGCCATGACCATCCATATCGACATCGTCAGCGCGGAGGCCTCCATCTACTCCGGGCTGGCCGAGTTCGTGGTGGTGCCCGCCGAAATGGGCGAAGTCGGCATCTATCCGCGCCATACCCCCATGCTGACGCGCATCAAGCCGGGCTCCGTGCGCATCAAGTTGCCGGATAAGGAGGAAGAGGACCTGATCTACGTCTCCGGCGGCATCCTCGAGGTGCAGCCGGGGGTCATCACCATCCTCTCCGACACCGCCCTGCGCGGCGCCGACCTGGACGAGGCGCGCGCTCTCGAAGCCAAGCGCGTGGCCGAGGACTCCATGCGCAACCGCACCTCGGCGATGGATTACGCCCGCGCCCAGGCGGAACTTGCCGAGGCGGTGGCGCAATTGGCGGCCATCCAGAAGCTGCGCAAGATCAAGCACTGAGAACGTGCACGCCGATCCGGGAACGGCAGCCCGCGCAGGCTGCCGTTTTACATTGCGCGCATCGGACAGCGACGGACCGGCTGTTTATACTTACGCGCGATCCGCCTAACGCCACGTCCTGTCCCCCCTATCACACCATGAGCGCACCCCTCAACGTCGTCATCCTCGCCGCCGGCAAGGGCACGCGGATGCAATCCGACCTGCCCAAAGTCCTGCATCCCCTCGCCGGCCGCCCCCTGCTTAGCCATGTGCTGGCCGCCGCCGACAGCCTGTCGCCGGAAAAAATCTGCGTGGTCTACGGCCATGGCGGTGAAACCCTGCCGCGGGTGATCGGCCGTCCTGAACTCGCCTGGGCGAAACAGGAACCGCAGCTTGGCACCGGCCACGCCGTGCAACAGGCCGTGCCGCACCTGAATCCGGAGGCCCTCTGCCTCATCCTCTATGGCGATGTACCGTTGACCCGCCCGGAAACGCTGCAGGAGATGACGCTCATCGCGCGCGAAGGCGCCATCGCGCTCCTCACCGTGCGTCTCGCCAACCCCTCGGGCTACGGTCGCATCGTGCGCGACGCGCGCGGCCAGGTGGAACGCATCGTCGAGCACAAGGACGCGAGCCCAGAGGAACTGGCCATCGAAGAGGTCAACACCGGCATCCTCTGCCTGCCCGCCGGCAAGCTGGCCGGCTGGCTGTCACGCCTGACCAAGGAGAACGCGCAGGGCGAGTATTACCTTACCGACGTGATCGGCATGGCCGCCGCCGAAGGCGAGCGCGTGATTCCCTGTCACCCGGCCGCCGCCTGGGAAGTGCTGGGCATCAACAGCCGCCAGCAACTGGCCGAGCTGGAACGTACCCACCAGCGCAACCTCGCCGAGGCCCTCATGGCGCGCGGCGTGACCCTCATCGACCCGGCCCGCCTGGACGTGCGCGGCAGCCTGGAATGCGGCCGCGACGTCCTCATCGACGTCAACTGCGTGTGCGAGGGCCGCGTCATTCTCGGTGATGGCGTGAGAGTGGGCGCTCACTGCGTACTCAGGGACGTGGAAGTGGGCGCCGGCGTCGAGATCAAGCCTTTCTGCCATGTCGAGTCCGCCAGGCTGGGCGCGCGCGCGATCATCGGCCCCTACGCGCGCATCCGTCCCGGCACGGTGCTGGACGAGGAGGTGCACGTGGGCAACTTCGTGGAGTTGAAAAACGCCCAGGTTGGCTGCAATTCCAAGATCAACCACCTGTCCTACGTGGGCGACGCCACCGTGGGCCGCAAAGTCAACATCGGCGCCGGCGCCATCACCTGCAACTACGACGGCGCCAACAAGCACCGCACGGTCATCGAGGACAATGCCTTCATCGGCTCAGACACGCAACTGGTGGCGCCGGTGACCGTGGGAGAAGGCGCCACCCTGGGCGCCGGCACCACCCTGACCAGGGACGCACCGCCGAATCAGCTCACGCTGTCACGCGCCAAGCAGGTCAGCCTGCCCGGCTGGCAACGGCCGGTGAAAAAGCGGTGAAGCGTGAGGCGATGGGCGTGAGGCGCGCAACAACCGACTTTGGAGGATGCAAAGTGAAGCATGAACATCGTATGGCCGGGATCAGGAAGTCGGAGGCCTACGCCTCGCGCCTCACGCCTCGCGCCTTACCCAAACCGGAGCTTTGAACATGTGCGGCATCGTCGGCGCAGTCGCCCAACGCAACGTCGTTCCCATCCTGCTGGATGGCCTGCAAAGACTTGAATACCGCGGCTATGACTCGGCCGGTCTGGCGGTGCGTCAGGCGGATGGCAATCTGGCGCGCATCCGCGCAGTGGGCAAGGTGGCGATGCTGCGCCAGCTGGAGACCAGCAACCCGATCCAGGGTGAGCTCGGCATCGCCCACACGCGCTGGGCCACGCACGGCATGCCGGCGGAACGCAACGCGCATCCGCACATGAGCGGCGAGAAGGTGGCGGTGGTGCACAACGGCATCATCGAGAACCACGCCGAGCTGCGCGAGGAATTGAAAGCCAAGGGCTACTTCTTCACCTCGGAGACCGACACCGAAGTCATCGCTCACCTGCTCGCCCATCTGCTGGAAAGCGAAGCGGACCTGCTCAGGGCCGTGCAGAAGGCGGTCAAGCATCTGGTGGGCGCCTACGGCCTGGCGGTGTCCTCCCCCGACGAGCCCGACCGGCTGGTGGCGGCGCGCGCTGGCAGCCCCCTGGTGGTGGGCCTGGGCGTCGGGGAGAATTTCATCGCCTCCGACGTCTTCGCCCTGTTGCCGGTCACCCAGCGTTTCATCTTCCTGGAGGAAGGCGACATCGCCGAGATCCGCCGCGACGGCATCCGCGTGTTCGACGTCGCCGGCAAGCCCGCGCAAAGGCCGGAGCGGATTTCCCAGATCTCCGCCTCCACCGCCGACAAGGGCCCCTACGCGCACTACATGCTCAAGGAAATCTTCGAGCAGCCCGCGGTCATCGCCGAGACCCTCGAAGGCCGCATCCACAAGGGCCGCCTGCTCGAGGAAAGCTTCGGTCATGAAGCCCGCGCCCTGTTCGACAAGACCCGCGGCGTGCACATCATCGCCTGCGGCACCAGCTATCACGCCGGCCTGGTGGCCCGCTACTGGCTGGAGGAGATCGGCATCCCCTGCGCCGTCGAGGTGGCCAGCGAATACCGCTACCGCAAGGTGGTGGTGCCGGAGGGCACCCTGTTCCTGTCCATCTCCCAGTCCGGCGAGACCGCCGACACCCTGGCCGCCCTGCGCTTCGCCAAGAGCGCCGGCTACGTGGGCTCCCTGGCCCTCTGCAACGTGCCGGAAAGCTCCCTTACCCGGGAATCGGACGTCGCCCTGATGACCCGCGCCGGCCCGGAGATCGGTGTGGCCTCCACCAAGGCCTTCACCACCCAGCTCACCGCTCTGCGCCTGGTCAGCCTGGCGCTGGCTCGCCGGCGCGGCCTAGCCGCCGAGGACGAGGAGCGCCTGGTAAACGAGTTGCACGCCCTGCCGCGCCAGGTCGAGGTGGTGCTGGAACTGTCCGAGTCCATCCGCGCCATGTCCGCCGCCTTCGCCGACAAGCAGGACGCCCTTTTCCTGGGACGCGGCGCCTTCTATCCCATCGCCCTGGAAGGCGCGCTGAAGCTGAAGGAAATCTCCTACATCCACGCCGAGGCCTATCCCGCCGGCGAACTCAAGCACGGCCCGCTGGCCCTGGTGGACGCCAGCATGCCGGTGGTCTGCGCCCTGCCCGACGATCCCCTGCTCGACAAGGTGCTGTCCAACCTGCAGGAAGTGCGCGCGCGCGGCGGCGAGCTGTTCCTGTTCAGCGACCACAAGGTGAAGATCGAGCTCGACCGCTGCCAGAACCTCACCCTCGCCGACATCTATCCAAGCACCGCGCCCATCGTCTACAGCGTGCCGCTGCAACTGCTGGCCTACCATGTCGCCGTGCTCAAGGGCGCCGACGTGGACCAGCCCCGCAACCTCGCCAAATCGGTCACCGTCGAATAGGGGCGCGAACATGGCCGTCATCGCGGTATTCAACCAGAAGGGCGGGGTCGGCAAGACCACCACCACGCTCAACGTCGCCGCCTCCCTCGCCCTGCTGGAGCGCAAGCCGGTGGTGGTGGACCTGGATCCCCAGGCCCACGTCAGCCTGGCGTTGGGGGTCAGGCACCCGCCCAGCGCGGCCACCATCGCCGCCTTCTTCCGCGACAAGACGCCGATGGACCGGCTGCTGCGCCGACTCGCCAACGGCATCCGGCTGTTGCCGGGACATCCCGACCTGTCGAAGATCGACGCCATGCTCGGCGCCGCCGCCGGCGTAGCCGCCACCCTCCGGCGCGGCCTGGAAGCGAGCGCCATGGCCTGGGACGACGCGCCCATCCTCATCGACTGCGCGCCGGCCCTGGGCGTGCTTTCCCTCAACGCCCTGTTCGCCGCCGACCGGGTGCTGATTCCCGTCACCGCCGATTTCCTCTCCGTGCAGGGCCTCAATCGCCTGGATCTGGCCCTCAACGTGCTGGAGGGCCCGCTGCGCCGCCGCATCGAGCGCCGCGTCGTGCTCACCCGCTTCGACGAGGGCAAGGCGCAGTGCCGCGAAACCCTGGCCAGCCTGAAAAGCCGCTATGGCGAGAAGCTGTGCGAAACCCGCATCGCCGACGATCCGGCGCTGTCCGAGAGCCCCGCGCATGGCATGGACATCTTCGCCTATTCGGCGGACTCCCCCGGCGCCCACGACTACCGGCTGCTGACCATGGAGTTGCTGTCCAAGGGCTTCTTCCAGTAACGCCGCGACACCCCACGCCCGCGCGCGGGCAAGAGGTCTGCGAAGAGGAAATCCGTCATGGCGACCGAAGGTTCCGGCAACAGCGACTGGCTGACCCGCTCGCGGGCCGCGCTCTGGCACCCCTGCACCCAGATGAGGCATTTGGAACGGGTGCCGCCCCTGCCCATCGCCCGCGGCGAGGGTCCGTGGCTCGTCGATTTCGACGGCCGCCGCTACCTGGACGCCATCTCCTCCTGGTGGGTCAACCTGTTCGGCCACTGCAACCCGCGCATCAATGCCGCCCTCGTCGATCAGCTCGGCCGCCTCGAGCACGTCATGCTGGCCGGCTGCACGCATGCGCCGGCGGTCGAACTCTCCGAGCGCCTGGCCGGCCTCAGCGGCCTGGGCCATGCCTTCTATGGCTCGGACGGCGCCAGCGCCACCGAGATCGCGCTGAAGATGAGCTTCCACTTCTGGCGCAACGTCGGCCAATCCGCCAAGACCGGCTTCGTCAGCCTGGAGAACGGCTACCACGGCGAAACCCTGGGCGCCCTTTCGGTCACCGACGTGGCCCTGTTCAAGGATACCTACGCGCCCCTGCTGCGCCCCAGCCACCAGGTCATGAGCCCCGACTGGCGCCGCGCCGAGGACGGCGAGTCGGCCGAGGCCTACGCCTTGCGCGCGGCGGCCAGCCTGGAGGACTTTCTCGCCGAATGCGCCGACACCACCGCCGCCGTCATCCTCGAACCCCTGGTGCAGGGCGCCGCCGGCATGGCCATGCACCACCCCGTCTATCTGGCCAGCGCGCGAGAGAGTTGCGACCGCCACCGCGTCCACCTCATCGCCGACGAGATCGCTGTCGGCTTCGGTCGCACCGGCACGCTGTTCGCCTGCGAACAGGCGGAAATGCGTCCGGATTTTCTGTGCCTGTCGAAGGGCATCACCGGCGGCTACCTGCCGTTGTCCTGCGTGCTCACCACCGACGCCGTGTTCGCCGCCTTCTACGACGACGCCACCGCCCGCGGCTTCCTGCACTCCCATTCCTACACCGGCAACGCCCTGGCCTGCCGCGCCGCCCTGGCAGTGCTGGACCTCTTCGAGGAAGACGACGTCCTGGCCGACAACCAGGCGAAGGCCGCGCGCTTGACCGAACTCCTCACCCCCGTCGCCGCCCATCCGCGGGTCCGCCATTTCCGCCACACCGGCATGATCTGGGCGTTCGACGTGGCGGGGGCGCCGCCCGGCTTCAGCGGCGAATTCCATCGCCGCGCCCTGGAGCGGGGTCTGTTCATCCGCCCCATCGGCGGCACGGTGTACTTCATGCCGCCTTACGTCATCGGCGAAGCGGAAATGCGGCTGCTGACGGAAGTCACCCTGCAATTGCTCGATACGGTTTGATCGGTCTCACCAGCCGCGTGCAAATCAACCAGTGCGCCCCGGCAATTCCTACCAATTTGCGCAAATCGCAGTAAACCCCGTCAACATTCGTCTCCGTTCTGGCGTTAAATGCCTGCCGGAGATAGTTTAAATGGATGTCCTGATGGCTATTTTCAGTAACCAGGCTGTCCAGTAACATCCCCGACGCAACGTGAGTTGCCTGTGAGTTGCCTTTCTCGCAAATAAGGAGAGTTAGCATGAAAGCAATCGTAGTTACCGCAGCTGCCGCCCTCGCTCTTTCCGCCGGCGTCGCTTCCGCCGACGCGGATCTGGCCAAGGACAAGAAGTGCATGAGCTGCCACCAGATGGAGAAGAAGGTGGTGGGCCCGGCTTTCAAGGACATCGCCAAGAAGTACAAGGGCGACGCCAAGGCCCTGGCGCACAACGTCAATGTCATCAAGAAGGGCGGCAAGGGCGTCTGGGGCGCGGTGCCGATGCCCCCGCACCCGCAGGTTTCCGACGCCGACGCCGAGAAGCTGGCGAAATGGGTGCTGTCCCTCTGAGCTGAACGGCTCGGGAAAATGGCCGGAATTTCCGGCCATTTTTTTTACCCCCCGGTTCGCTTGGCGGAGCTCATGCGGAACCGCGAATTCCGCGTCCGAGCTGGCACGGTGTGATATAAAACCGGGGTTTTTTCATCCGTCAGGGGAAGCGCATGCAAGCCGCCAGGTTTTCCATTTCCGCCTTGATCGTCGCCATGACTTTCGCACTGTCCGCTTGCGGCGAGAAAACGGCGGAAGGCCCAGAGGTCATCCGCATCGGTTCGGTGGCGCCGCTGACCGGGCCGCAGACCCACATCGGCAAGGACAACGAAAACGGCGCCCGCATGGCGGTCGACGAGATCAATGCCCAAGGCCTGGAACTGGGCGGCAGGAAGGTGAAGCTGGAATTGCTGGGCGAGGACGACCAGGCCGAGCCCAAGACCGCCACCATCGTCGCGCAGAAGTTGGTGGACGCCGGCGTGGTGGCGGTGATCGGCCATCTCAACTCCGGCACCACCATCCCCGCCTCCAAGATCTACCACGACGCCGGTATTCCGCAGATTTCGCCCTCCGCCACCGCCGTGGCCTACACCGCCCAGGGCTACAAGACCGCCTACCGGGTGATGGCCAACGACGCGCAGCAGGGCAAGGCCTTGGGCGAGTACGCGGTGGGCAAGCTGGGCGCGAAGAGGATCGCCATCATCGACGACCGTACCGCTTACGGTCAGGGCCTCGCCGACGAGTTCGAGAAGGCCGCGAAGGCTTCCGGCGGCGAGATGGTGGCGCGGGAATTCACCAACGACAAGGCCACCGATTTCACCGCCATTCTTACCAGCATCAAGGGCAAGAACCCGGATCTGGTGTTCTTCGGCGGCATGGACCCGCAAGGCGGCCCCATGGCCAAGCAGATGAAGCGGCTGGGCCTGAAAGCCACCCTGCTCGGCGGCGACGGCCTGCAGAACGCCAACTTCATCAAGCTGGCCGGCGCTGAAGCCGAGGGCGTAGTGGCTTCCTCCCCCGGCCTGCCCATCGACTCCATGCCGGGCGGCGCCGCCTTCCGCGAGGATTTCGAGGCCAAGTACGGGGTCATCCAGGTGTACGCGCCCTACGCCTACGACGCGGTCTACGTGCTGGTGGCGGCGATGATGCGCGCCAACTCGGCGGAGCCGGCGAAAGTGCTGGCGGAGTTGCCGCGCACCGATCACCAGGGGGTGACCGGCCCGATCCGCTTTGACGCCAAGGGCGACACCATGGACGGCGCGGTGACCCTCTACCGCGTCAAGGATGGCGCCTGGCAGGCGCTGGAAACGGTGAAGTGAAACAGCTTGTAGCGGGTAGCCGGCAGCGGGTAGCCAGAGTTTCCGCACCATAGGCGCGCAAGAAAGCGCTACAGGCTACCGGCTACGAGCCACCCGCTCGACAATGGACATCTTCACCCAGCAGCTCATCAACGGCCTGGTCCTGGGCAGCATCTACGCCCTGGTCGCCCTCGGCTACACCATGGTGTACGGCATCCTGGAGCTGATCAACTTCGCCCACGGCGAGGTGACCATGATCGGCGCCATGGTGGCGCTCACCGTCATCGGCCTGGTGCTGGGCATGGCGCCGGAACTGCCCGGCATGATGGTGGTGCTGGCCGGATTGCTGGTCGCCGTGCCCGCCTGCATGGCGCTGGCCTTCGGCATCGAGAAGGTCGCCTACCGGCCCTTGCGCAAGGCGCCCCGCCTGGCGCCGCTGATCACCGCCATCGGCGTGTCCATCATCCTGCAAAATCTCGCCATGCTGGTCTGGGGGCGGCAGTACGTGTCGTTTCCGGCCATCCTGCCGCAGGGCCAGTACGAGGTGTTCGGCGCCCACATCGCCGATCTGCAGCTGGTCATCGTCGCCCTTTCCCTGACCACCATGGCCTGCCTGTGGCTGCTGGTGGAGAAGACCCGTCTGGGTCGCGCCATGCGCGCCACCGCGCAATCCAAGGAAGTGGCGCAGCTGATGGGGGTCAACATCGACCGGGTGATCTCCGCCACCTTCATCATCGGCGCCGCCATCGCCGCCGTCGCCGGCGTCATGGTGAGCGCTTACTACGGCCTGGCGCATTACTACATGGGCTTCCTGCTTGGCCTGAAGGCGTTCGCGGCGGCGGTGTTGGGCGGCATCGGCAACATTGCCGGCGCCATGCTGGGCGGTCTCCTGCTGGGCGTCATCGAGGCCCTCGGCGCGGGCTACATCGGCGATCTCACCGGCGGCTTCCTGGGCAGCCATTACCAGGACGTGTTCGCCTTCTTCGTGCTCATCCTGGTGCTGGTCTTCCGCCCGTCCGGCCTGCTCGGGGAACGTGTTGCAAGCCGCGCTTAAGGCCATGCGGGCGCGACCGCGCCTGGCTTACGTTCTGCTCGCCCTGCTGCTCATCGCGCTGCCCTTCCTGGTCGGCGCTGGCCTGGGCAATTCCTGGGTGCGCGTGCTCGATTTCGTCCTGCTCTACGTGCTGCTGGCGCTGGGCCTCAACATCGTCGTCGGTTACGCCGGCCTGCTCGATCTCGGCTTCATCGCCTTCTACGCCATCGGCGCCTATGTCTACGCTCTGCTGGCGAGCCCCCACTTCGGCCTGCACCTGCCTTTCTGGGCGATCCTGCCGCTGAGCATGGCGGCGGCCGGGCTGTTCGGCGTGCTGCTGGGCACGCCCACCCTGCGCCTGCGCGGCGATTACCTGGCCATCGTCACGCTCGGCTTCCACGAGATCATCCGCATCTTCCTGAACAACCTGAACGCCCCCTACAACCTCACCAACGGCCCGCAGGGCATCAACCTCATCGACCCGATCCAAATCAGCGGCCATGCCCTGAACCGGCCCCTGGAGCTCTTCGGTTTCCTGGTGCCGTCGACGTATCTCTACTACTACGTGTTTCTCGCTTTCACCCTGCTCATCATGGGGGTGGCGATCCGCCTGCAGGATTCGCGCATCGGCCGCGCCTGGGCGGCACTGCGCGAGGACGAGGTGGCGGCGGCGGCGATGGGGGTCAATACGCGCAACGTGAAGTTGCTGGCCTTCGCCATGGGCGCCGCCTTCGCCGGCCTGGCCGGCGGCCTGTTCGCCTCGTTCCAAGGCTTCATCAGCCCCGAGAGCTTCAGCCTGTGGGAATCCTTCCTGGTGCTGTGCATGATCGTGCTCGGCGGCATGGGCAACATCCCTGGCGTCATCCTCGGCGCCATCCTGCTTATCGGCATCCCCGAGGCGCTGCGGCATCTCGGCGACCTGCAACGGGCGGCGCTGGGGCAGGTGGTGCTGGATCCGGCGGACCTGCGCATGCTGCTGTTCGGCCTCGCGCTGGTGCTGATGATGATCTACCGGCCGGCCGGCCTGCTGCCCTCGCGCGTGCGCAAACGCGAGCTCGCCGCCCAGGACGGGGTCGCCGAACAGGAGCAGGCCTCGCTCTACGATAGCAAGGCATGAACACGCCGGCACTGCTCCAGGTCTCCGCCGTCAGCAAGCGCTTCGGCGGCCTCGCCGCGCTGGAGGACGTCAGCCTGAGCGTCGGGCGCGGCGAAATCTACGGCCTCATCGGCCCCAACGGCGCCGGCAAGACCACGCTGTTCAACTGCATGACCGGGCTCTATGAGCTGAGCGCGGGACGCATCCATCTGGACGGCGCGCCGCTGCACGGGCGCAAACCTCACCACATCGTCGAGGCTGGACTCGCGCGCACCTTCCAGAACATCCGGTTGTTCGCCAACATGACCGCCCTGGAAAACGTCATGGTGGGGCGTCATCCGCGCACCCGCGCAGGCGTGCTGGGGGCCGTCCTGAGAACGCCGGGCGCGCGCGCCGAGGAGGCGGCCATCCGCAACCGGGCGCGCGAGCTGATGGAGTATGTCGGACTCAAGAACAAGGGCCGCACCCTCGCCGGACACCTGTCCTACGGCGATCAGCGGCGCCTGGAAATCGCCCGCGCCCTGGCCACCGAGCCGCGCCTGCTGGCTCTGGACGAACCCGTCGCCGGCATGAATCCCACCGAACGCCGGCAGATGAGCGAGTTGTTCCTGCGCCTGCGCGCGGGCGGCCTCACCCTGCTGCTCATCGAGCATGACGTCAAGCTGGTGATGGACTTGTGCGACCGCGTGGCGGTGCTCGATTACGGCCGCAAGATCGCGGAGGGCGAGCCGGCGCTGGTGCAGCGGGATGCCGCCGTCATTGCCGCGTATCTGGGCGGAGATGCGGCATGAGCCTGCTCCGCGTGCACGGCCTCAAGGTCGCCTACGGCGGCATCCAAGCGGTGCGCGGCATCGACCTGGAGGTCGCCGAGGGGGAACTCGTCTGCCTGATCGGCGCCAACGGCGCGGGCAAGAGCAGCACCCTCAAGGGCATCATGCGACTGGCGCATCCGCGCGGCGAGGTGCTGTTCGCCGGTGAACGCTTGCACAAGCTGCCCACCCACGCCATCGCCGCCCGCGGCCTCGCCCTGGTACCCGAGGGGCGCGGCGTGTTCGGCCGCCTGACGGTGGCGGAGAACCTGGACATGGGCGCCTACGCGCGCCGCGACCGGGCCGGCATCCAGGCCGATCTGGCGCGCGCCTACGATCTCTTCCCGCGCCTGGCGGAGCGCCGCGCGCAACTCGCGGGCACCCTTTCCGGCGGCGAGCAACAGATGCTCGCCATTGCCCGCGCCCTCATGGGGCGGCCGCGCCTGCTGCTGCTGGACGAGCCCAGCATGGGGCTGGCGCCGCTGATGGTGCGCAAGATCTATGAAACCATCGCCAAGATCGCGGCCGAAGGCGTCACCCTGTTGCTGGTGGAACAGAACGCCCACCTTGCCTTGAAGGTGAGTCAGCGCGCCTACGTCATGGAGAGCGGCGAGATCACCCTGTCCGGCGCGTGCGCGGAACTTGCCGCGAATCCGCGCGTGCGCGCCGCCTATCTGGGCGAGTAATCCCCGCCCGACGATCTGTTGCAACCTCGCAACGGTCGACATGCGGCAGCCGCGCATATTCGGCCAAACAATCGAATGTACTAATATTCGCAAATATACTGTCGGCTCAGTACCGAATTTGTTTTATCCCTTTTTAATCAACTTGTTAGGAGTATCGCCATGAAGAAGCTTTCCGCCCTGATCCTGGCCCTGGTCGCCCCCGCCGCGTTCGCACAAACCGCCGCTACACCAGAGTCCACCGCCGCCCAGCTGCTGGATCCGGTCAAAGCCGCCGACATCGCCAAGGATCCCAAGGCTGCCGTCGCCGCCATGACCAACCTGATGGATCCCGCCACCTCCATCATCATGATGCAGAAGAGCATGGACCCCGCCACCTACACCCGCATGGTCCAGGCCGCCATGTCTCCCGACATCCTGAAGTCCTACGCCGCCTTCATGGACCCCAACATGTACACCAAGTGGCTGGCCGCCTCCATGGACCCCAATTTCTACATGGCCGCCATGGCTCCCTTCCTCAACCCCAACATGTACATGAAGTGGATGATGTCTCCTCTGGATCCCCGCGTCCTGCAGATGGGCTTGGCTCCGCTGAACCCCAACCTGTACATGAACTGGGCCTTGGCTCCCATCGCTCCGGCCAACTTGAACCTGATGATGGCCCCGCTGAACCCCAACCTGTACACCCAGTGGGCCGGCGCCGCTGCTGATCCCAAGACCTACGGCGTCTGGGGAGCGCTGATGAACCCCGCCGCCTTCGGCAACATCGCCAACCCCTTCGCCGGCTTCATCCCGGCCCCGGTTGCTCCCGCCGCCGCTCCGGCTCCCGCCGCCAAGTAATTCACGCTTGCTGCCGGCCTGAAAAGGCGGAACTTCGGTTCCGCCTTTTTTCGTCCATGCTAGGCAAAGAAGCATGTTAAT
>JBBIPL010000010.1:0-30870 GCA_037442845.1 Hydrogenophilales bacterium
TCTGGCGGAAGAGGGCGCGCTGGTGGCGAGCCCGGAGGCGTTGACGCAATGATCCGGCGCCTGTTGCTGCGCGGATGCGCCCACCTGGACGGGCCGCTCATGGCCATGCTGGCCCTGCTCCTGCTGGTGAGCGGCGCCACCGTGTTCAGCGCCTCGGGGGGGGACAGCGAGCGGCTGATGAGCCATTTCGCCAACATGGCGTTCGCCCTGGCGGCCATGCTGTTGATCTCGCACGTGCCGCCCCAGCGCCTGATGCAGTTCGCGCCGCCGGCCTACATCGTCGGTCTGCTTCTGCTGCTGGCGGTGGCGATGTTCGGCATCGTCGTCAACGGCTCGCGGCGCTGGCTGGACCTGGGCATCGTTCGTATCCAGCCGTCCGAGCTGATGCGCCTGGCGGCGCCGATGATGCTGGCCTGGTATCTGCAATACAAACGGGAAATCCTGAACTGGCGTCATTTCGCCGTGGCGTTCGCGCTGCTGGCCGTACCCCTCGCCTTCATCGCCAAGCAGCCCGACCTGGGCACCACCCTGCTCATCGGCGCCTCCGGCCTTCTCGTGCTGTTCCTCGGCGGCCTGTCCTGGAAGGTGATCGGCGGCTTCGCCTTCGTCGCCGGGGCGGCCCTGCCGCTGGCCTGGAACACCCTGTTGCACGACTACCAGCGCCAGCGTGTGCTGACCCTCATCGATCCGACCTCCGATCCGCTGGGCGCGGGCTACCACATCATCCAGTCGACCATCGCCGTCGGATCGGGCGGCGTGGTGGGCAAGGGCTGGATGGCGGGGACGCAGACCCATCTCGACTTCCTGCCGGAACGCAGCACCGACTTCATCTTCGCGGTCTTCTCCGAGGAGTTCGGCCTCATCGGCAACCTGTTCCTGCTGCTGCTCTACGCCGCCATCATCTGGCGCGGCCTGTGGCTGGCGGCCAGCGCCCCCTCCCTGTTCGGCCGCCTGCTGTCCGGCGCCATCGTCTTTACCTTCTTCACCTATGCCTTCGTCAACATGGGCATGGTTTCCGGCATCCTCCCGGTGGTGGGCGTGCCCCTGCCGCTGGTCAGCTACGGCGGCACCTCCATGCTGACGGTGCTGCTCGGGTTCGGCATCGTGATGAGCGCGGCGACACATAAAAAGCTTGTAAAAACATAGGGGATAAGCGCTACACTTGGAGCGCTTTATTATGTGATGCAAGCGCCATGACCAAGACCCGCCCGACCCTGCTCATTCTGGCCCTCGGCCTCGCCCTTGGCGGTTGCGGCACCGCCCCCACCAAAACGGCGGAACAGGAGGCGACGCCGGTCATTCCTCCCTTCAAGGGGGCCGGCTATTACAAGGATGACGGTCCCGGCGCGAATCCGCCCGACAATCTGGCCGCCATCCCCGACGCCACGCCGCGCTGGGAGCCCTTGCATCGCTTCGCCAATGCGCCTTACCGGGTGCTCGGGAAGGATTACGTGCCGGTCTCCGCGGACCTGCCCTACAAGGTGCGGGGACAGGCTTCCTGGTATGGCCGCAAGTTCCACGGCAAGCCGACCTCCACCGGCGAGCCGTACGACATGTACGCCATGACCGCCGCCCATCCCACCCTGCCGCTGCCCAGCTACGCGCGCGTCACCAACCTGGAGAACGGCAAGTCGGTGGTGGTGCGGCTGAACGATCGCGGGCCCTTCCTCAAGGATCGCGTCATCGATCTCTCCTATGCCGCCGCCTTCAAGCTGGACGCGCTCCGGGGCGTGACGCCGGTGGAGGTGGAAGCGGTGTTGCCGGAAGACGCGCCCACCAGCTTCACCGCCCTCGCGGACGCGCCCTTCGCGCCTCCCGCCCGCGCGGTCGCGGCGCCGGCCAAGCTGGAGACGAGAGCGCCGGAAGCGGCGGCCGAGCGCGTGCTGGTCGCGGCGGCCGCGGCCACTCCGGAGGCGTCGGCGGCCGGCGCCGGCTTAGTCTATCTGCAACTGGGCGCCTTCTTTCGCCTGGACTCGGCGGATGCCCTGCTGGCGCGCGCCAGCGCCATCCTCTCGCGCGAGTTTCCGGGCGTTCTGCGCCTGCAATCCAACGGCCTGCACAAGGTGCAGGCCGGGCCGTTCAGGTCGGGCGCGCAGGCCGAGCGCGCCGCCGCGCTGGTGCGCGAGGAACTCGGCATCCGGCCTTTCCGCGTCGGTGACGGCGCCCCGGCCGCGCAGTCCGTGTTCGAGTCCACACCGACGCCAGCCGCCTTGGCCGCCGCGACCCCGGCCGTGACGCCGGCGGCGCCGGGCCTGTACCTGCAACTAGCGGCGCTGTCCTCGCCAGCCGCCGCCGACGTTTTCGCCGAACGGGTGAAGACCCGTTACGGAGATACGCTGCCGGGCGTCAGCCGCGTCAGCGCCGACAGTCTGTTCAAGGTGCAGGCCGGCCCCTTCGCCACGCCCGAGGAGGCCCGGCGCGTCGCCGTGGCCTATCGGCAGGACTTCGGCGTGCGGCCCTACCGGGTCGTGCGCTGAACCACCCGGCGCCCGCCCGCCTTCCTCCGGCGGGGAACCCGGCGCGCCGCGGCGGGTCCGTCCACAAGCCCCGATGCCGGGCTTTGTTTCCGTTTCCACGTGTCCGATCCTCCCCTACCGATGAAACCGTTGCGATTTTTCTCCTGTCTCGCCCTGCTCTGTCTGGGCTTCCTCCCGTTCGCCCGCGCCGCCCTGCCGGTGCCGCCGCCGCAGATCGAGGCGCGCGCCTGGCTGCTGATCGACGCCGCCAGCGGCCTGCCGCTGGCGGAAAAGAACGCCGATGCGAAGGTGGAGCCCGCCTCCCTGACCAAGCTGATGACCGCCTACCTCGCCTTCAGCGCCCTCAAGGAGGGCCGCCTGAAGCCGGAGCAAACCCTGCCGGTCTCCGAGAAGGCCTGGAAGGCCGAGGGCTCGCGCATGTTCCTCGACCCCAGGAAGCCCGCGCGGGTGGACGACCTGTTGAAGGGCGTCATCGTCCAGTCCGGCAACGACGCCTGCATCGTGCTCGCGGAAGCCATCGCCGGCTCCGAGGAAGGCTTCGCCTCGATGATGAACCAGACCGCCAAGCGGCTGGGCATGAGCGGCACGCATTTCCTCAATTCCACCGGCCTGCCGCACCCTCGGCACATGACCACGGCGCGCGATCTGGCCAAACTGGCCGGCGCCCTGATCCGCGATTTCCCGGAGCATTACAAGCTCTATTCGATGCGCGAGTTCGCCTACAACGGCATCACCCAGCCCAACCGCAACCGCCTGCTGTTCATGGATCCCAGCGTCGACGGGGTGAAGACCGGGCACACCGAGAGCGCCGGCCATTGCCTCATCGCCTCGGCCCAGCGCGAGCGGCGCCGCCTGCTCAGCGTGGTGCTGGGCGCCGGGTCCGATGCCGCGCGCGCCATGGAAAGCCAGAAACTGCTGAACTACGGCTTCCAGTTCTTCGAGACCGTGAAGCTCTATCCCGCCAACCAGGCGGTCGCCAGCCTGCGCATCTACAAGGGCAAGGGCAGCCAGGTGAAGGTCGGCTTTCTCGGCGATTTACACGTCACCGTGCCGCGCGGCTCGGCCAAGAACATCCAGGCCCAGACCGTCACCCAGCAGCCCCTGCTGGCCCCGGTCCGGCGCGGCCAGCGCCTGGGCGCCCTGCGCGTGTCGGTGGACGGGCAGCCGGTGGGCGAGTACCCGCTGCTGGCCCTGGAGGACATCGCCGTGTCAGGCATTCTGGGGCGGGGCTGGGACAACATCCTGCTGATGTTGAAGTGAAGCGGGGAGAGGGCGGTAGGGAGTAGGATTTCTCTCACTCCTTTCTCCTCACCGCCCAGCATGCCCACCGTCTATCTCAACGGCCGCTTCCTCCAGCTGGAGGAAGCGCGCATCCCGGTCATGGACCGCGGTTTCCTGTTCGGCGACGGGGTGTACGAGGTCATACCCGTCTACGACCGCCGGCCGTTCCGCCTGGAGGATCATCTGGCGCGCCTGCGCGCCAGCCTGGACGGCATCCGCCTGGGCGATCCGCATTCCGCCGCCGAGTGGACTGCGCTGATCGAACGCATCGTCGCCGACGCGCCCTGGCCCGACCTCGGCGTCTACCTGCAGGTCACGCGCGGCCCTGGCCCGCGCGACCACGCCTTTCCCGCGGAAATCCGTCCCACCGTCTTCCTCATGCCCCTGGAACTGCCGGCGCCGCCGGCGGCCCTGATCGAGCACGGCGTCGCCGCCATCACCGCCGCGGACACGCGCTGGAGCCGCTGCGACATCAAGGCCACCTCGCTGCTGGCCAACGTGCTGCTGCGCCAGCTTTCGGTGGATGCGGGCTGCGCCGAAACCCTGCTGATCCGCGACGGCCTGCTCATGGAAGGCTCCGCCAGCAGCGTCTTTTTGGTCCGGGACGGCATCCTCCTGGCCCCGCCGAAGACGTCTCTGATCCTGCCCGGCATCACCTACGACGTGGTGCTGGAACTGGCGGCGGCGGCACACATCCCGAGCGCGATCCGCGCCCTGTCGGAAGCCGAGCTGCGCGCCGCCGACGAGGTCTGGATCACCTCCTCCACCAAGGAAATCCTCGCCGTCACCCGCCTGGACGGCAAGCCGGTTGGCGATGGCGAACCCGGCCCCATCTACCGCCGCATGATGGCCCTCTACCAGACCTACAAGCACACCGTCATGCGGGGAAAGGCCGCGCCGTGAGCGAAGCGGACAGCCTGCTCGAATTTCCCTGCGACTTTCCCATCAAGATCATGGGCGAGCGCCATGACGACTTCGCGCGCGACATCCTGGCCCTGGTCCTGCGTCACGCCCCCGACTTCGCCGCCGAGAGCTTGGAATTGCGCGCTTCCTCGACGGGTCGCTACATCTCGCTCACCTGCACCATCCGCGCCGTCTCGCGCGCCCAACTGGACGCGCTCTACCTCGAGTTGAGCGGCGATCCGCGCGTCAAGGTGGTGCTGTGAGAGGCAGTCGCCGGGGCCAGTGAGCGCAGCCCGGCCTTTCCCCTTCGACCGCCTGGCGGGCCGCGGCATCCCGGTCACCTGGCTGCTGATCGCCGTCAACCTGCTGGCGTTCGCCGCCATGCTGGGCTTCGGCGCCGGCCTCTGGCACACCGATAACAGCGTGCAACTGGCCTGGGGCGCCAACTTCGGCCCCGCCACCAAGGACGGCGAATGGTGGCGCCTGGGCAGCGCCATGTTCCTGCACTTCGGCCTGCTCCACCTGGTTCTCAACATGCTCGCCCTGTGGGACGGCGGCCGCCTGGTGGAGCGCGTGCTCGGCCCCGCCCGCTTCCTCGCGGTGTTCGCCGCCGCCGGACTGTTCGGCAACCTGCTCTCCCTCATCGCCCAGGGCGACCGGGCGGTGTCCGGCGGCGCCTCCGGCGCCGTCTTCGGCGTCTACGGCGCCCTCCTCGCCATCCTCTGGCTGGAGCGGCGGCACCCGCGCGCCGGCGAGTTCCGCCCCCTGTTCCTGGGCGCCGTCCTCTTCACCGGCATCAACATCGTCCTGGGTTTTCAGATCACAGGCATCGACAACGCCGCCCACATCGGCGGTCTCGCCGCCGGCATGCTGGCGGGCGCCGCCCTGACCCGCCCCGTCGACGCCGGGGCGGCGCGCCGGCGCGCCTGGCGGCCGCTGCCGGCGGCGGTCCTGATTGCGGCGGCGGCGGGACTTGCCACGCATATCCCGGAACCGCGCTACCGCTGGAGCGAGGAATTGCGCGCGCGCGGCGAGATCGGCCAGTTCCTCGGCGCCGACGCGCGCCTCGGCGCGCGCTGGGGACGGCTCATCGGCCGGGCCAGCCGGGAAGGCATGAGCTTCGACGAGCTCGCCGGCCACTTAGAGGCGGAAGTCAGCGACCCCTACGAGGCCAGCTTCGAGCACCTGGCCCGCCTGCATCTCGACCCCGACGCTCCCTCGGCCCCCGCCCTCGCGGCCCTGCGCGAATACGCCGAAACCCGTCGCGACGCCGCCCGCGACCTGGTCGACGCGCTGCGCGCGCACGACCCGGAACGCGTGCGCGCGGCGCTGGACAGGGCCAGCGGCGCGGCCGCCCAGGCCGCCTCGCGCGGCGAGTGAGCCGGCCCGGTCTGGCCGCGGCGTGCCAGAATGCGGCCATGCCACCTCCGCCCACCCCGCGCCACCTCGGTCGCGTCGACTACCTGCCCGCCTGGGAGGCGATGCGCGCATACACCGCCCAGCGCGCGGCCGACAGCGAGGACGCAATCTGGCTGCTGCAACATCCGCCGGTGTTCACCCTGGGCATGGCCGGCAAGCGCGAGCACCTGCTCGCCGACATTGGCATTCCCATCGTTTATATCGACCGCGGCGGCCAGGTGACCTACCACGGTCCCGGCCAGATCGTCGCCTACCTGCTGCTGGACCTGCGCCGCCTCGGCTACGGCGTGCGCGAACTGGTGCGGCGCATCGAGCAGGCGGTGATCGACCTGCTGGCGGAGCATGGCGTGCAAGGCGAGCGCCTGGCCGGCGCGCCCGGCGTCTACGTCGGCGGCGCCAAGATCGCCGCCCTCGGCCTGCGCGTGAAGCAGGGTTGCACCTACCATGGCCTGGCGTTGAACGTCGACATGGACCTCGCCCCCTACCGCGCCATCAATCCCTGCGGCTACGCCGGCATGGCGGTCACCCAGCTCAGGGATCTCGCGCCGGAAGTCAGCATGCGGGAGGTCGAGGCGGCGCTGGCGCGCGGCTTGCTCGAGAGTATTTACCGCCGCTGATCGCGAGACCAAATGCGCGACCGGCTCGCGCATCGATCCCGAGGTTTCAGGATTGTTCGCCTCTCCCCCCGGGAGAGGCCGACGCAAAGCGGCGGGTGAGGGAGCACGGCGGAAACTCGCGGCCCAACAAAACCTTGAAGACGGCGGATTGGATCGCGAGACCGAGTACGTGACGGGCTTGCGTATCCCGTCCCACGCCCAAGCTTCTTCGCACAATCACGACCCCGCGCCTACAAGGCGCGGAGAGCCCAGTTACTTCGCGGGCGCGGCCGCGGGCGCCGGCGGAGCCGGCATGGCGGGCATCACCTGCAACAGCTTCAACATAAAAACCATAGTTGCGGCCTCACCTTTTGGGTGAGCGTGCACGGAGGCGCAACGTCAGTATCCATGCGTCTTTGCGAAGGCCAAGGAGCGGTCAACTGAGGTTTTTTAGGGTCAATGCTTCCCGGTACTGCCGAATCCCCCCTCGCCGCGGTCGCTGGCGGCGAAATCCTCCACCACCCGGAATTCCGCCTGCACCACCGGCACGATGACCATCTGTGCGATGCGTTCGAAGGGCTGCACGGTGAAGGCTTCCTGGCCCCGGTTCCACAGCGAGACCATGAGCTGGCCCTGGTAGTCGGAGTCGATGAGGCCGACCAGGTTGCCCAGCACCACGCCGTGTTTATGGCCGAGGCCGGAGCGCGGCAGGATGACGGCGGCGTAGCCGGGGTCGGCCAGGTGCATGGCGAGGCCGGTGGGGATCAATTGGGTTTCGCCGGGATTGAGCGCCAGCGGCGCGTCCAGGCAGGCGCGCAGGTCGAGGCCGGCGCTGCCGGCGGTGGCGTAGTGCGGGAGTTGCTCGCGGACGCGCTCGTCCAGGATTTTCAGGTCGACGTGCATGGCTTTACTGGTAGCGGGTGTTGTAGAGCTGGGCGATGTGGGCGATGAGCCGGCGCGCCTGGGTGCGCTTGTCGGCCCGTTCGAGGACGTGCTTGCCGGCCTCGTCGAGCAGGATGAGCTGTACCGCGTCGGCGCCGACGGCCTCGGTGACGTCGTTGGCGACGATCAGCGGCAGGTGTTTGCGCCGGCGCTTGAGTTCCGCGTATTCCTCCAGGTTCTCGCTTTCGGCGGCGAAGCCGACGCAGAAGGGCGGCTTGGGCCGGCTGCTGATGTTGGCCAGGATGTCCGGGTTGGGCGCGAGTTCCAGGGTGAGGATGTGGGCGTCCTTCTTGATCTTCTGCTCGCTGCGGTTGAGCACGTAGTAGTCGGCCACGGCGGCGACGCCGATGAAGATGTCGGCTGCATCCGCGGCGGCTTCCACCGCCGCCAGCATCTCCTGCGCGCTGCTCACCGCGACGGTTTTCGCCTCGCGCGGCGGCGCAAGGCAGGTGGGGCCGGACACCAGGGTGACTTCCGCGCCGGCTTCCAGGGCGGCTCGTGCCACCGCGTAGCCCATCTTGCCGGAGCTGGAATTGGTGATGCCGCGCACCGCGTCGATGGGCTCGAAGGTGGGGCCGGCGGTGATCAGCACCTTCAGCCCGGTCAGGCGCTTGGGCTGGAAGCGGGCGCCCAGGGCCTCCAGCAGCAGCTCGGGTTCCAGCATGCGGCCGAAGCCGACTTCGCCGCAGGCCTGCTCGCCGCTATCCGGCCCCAGCAGGGTGACGCCGTCGGCCTTGAGTTGCGCGGCGTTGCGTTGCGTCGGGGGCGCCTCCCACATCTGCCGGTTCATGGCCGGCGCCAGCAGCAACGGGCAGTCGCGCGCCAGGCAGAGGGTGGAGAGCAGATCGTCGGCGCGGCCCTGGGCCAGCTTGGCCAGGAAGTCGGCGGAGGCGGGGGCGACCAGGATGGCGTCGCTGCCGCGGGTGAGGTCGATGTGGGCCATGCCGTTGTCCACCCGCTCGTCCCACAGGTCGGTGAACACCGGATGGCCGGTGATGGCCTGGAAGGTGGCGGCGCCGACGAAATGCCGCGCCGCCTCGGTCATCACCACCTGCACGTCGAGGCCGTCCTTGACCAGCAGCCGCGCCAGTTCCGCCGCCTTGTAGGCGGCGACGCCGCCGGTCACGCCGAGCACGATGCGTTTGAGTTCCATGATGTTTCCCGTCAGAGGTCCTCGAACACAACATCCAGGCCGGCGGCGAAATCCAGGCTCTTGAGGATCAGCCCCTTTTCGCTCTCGCTCGCGGCCAGCAGCCAGTCGCCGTTGTCCATGCGGCGGAATACCTCCACCCGGCGGTGATCCGGGTCGATCAGGGCGTATTCCCGCAGGCTGATTAGCTGGCGGTAATAGGCGAACTTGTCGCCGCGATCATAGGCGGCGGTGCTGTCCGAGAGGACTTCGACGATCGCCGTGGGATGGCGCATGGCCAGGTCGGCCTTCAGGTCGTCCGGGTGGCAGGTGACCAGCACGTCCGGGTAGAACACCGCGTCGGCGGTTTCCACCTCCAGCTTCATGTCGGCCATGAAGGCGCGGCAGGGGCCGCCGCGCAGGTGGTTCTTCAGCAGGGCGAAGCAGTTGCCGGTGACGGTCACATGGGTACGGCGGGCGCCCACCATGGCGAACACCTCGCCTGCGACGAATTCATGCTTGTCCGGCTGCTGGTTTTCCCAGGCGATGAACTCCGCGCGGGTGAGACGGGTTTGCGGTTGTGGCAGTCCCATGGCCGGGCCTCCCGGATGCCTTGAACGGACGGATTGTAGGCCACCGCCGCTAGCCGGCGTAGCCCAGGCGGGCCGAGATGCGCCGCGCCGCTTCCTGAACCAGCGGCACCCACTCCGGCCGGCGCCGCTCCATGGGCGCGGACACCGACAGGCCGGCCACCGCCGCGCCGGCGGCGTCGCGCACCAGGGCGCCGATGCAGCCGACGCCCAGTTCCGCCTCTTCGTCGTCGAGGGCGTAGCCGCGCGCGGCGCTGGCGCCCACGTCTTCCAGCAGGCTTTGCAGGTCGGCGCGGGTGTTGGCGGTGTAGGCGGGCAGGCGGGTGCGCTTGGCGTAATCGCGGATGGCGGCGGCGCCGATCTCGCCGAGCATCAGCTTGCCCACGGCGGTGACGTGCAGGGGCGCGCGGCTGCCCACCACCTGTTCCACCCGCATCATGCGGTTGGGGGTGACGCGTTCCACGTAGACCACCTCGTCGCCCTGGCGCACGGTGAGGTTCACCGTTTCGCCCACCTGGTCGCGCAGCCAGGCCATTTCCGGCCTGGCCATGGCGCGCACGTCCTGCCCCACCCGCGCCTTGGCGGCGAGGCTCAGCAGATGGGGGCCGAGGCGGTAGCGGCCCTGCTCGTCGCGCGCCACGAAGTCATGCTCGATGAGGGACGCCAGGATGCGGAAGGCGGTGGAGGGGTGCAGGCCGGTATCCGCCGCCAGCACTTTCAGGGACGCGCCGTCCCCTTCGGCGGCCAGCGCGTCGAGCAGGGCGGTCATGCGGTCGATGACCTGGATGGAGGAGGTTTTGGCGGTGTCCATGTTTCACATTATGAAATCAAAACTGCATTGTGAAAAGTTGAACGATTAAGTAAAGTATTTCCCATCCTCATCGACCCCGTGGAGTTCCGCCATGATCGCAGCCGCCCAGCCCGCCGAAATCGCTCCCGCGTTCTGCGCAGGCATCCAGTACTTCGGGCCCGCCTGGCCCGGCTTCGAAACGCATGGAGCGCAGCCCGCCATCGCCGAAGGCGGCAAGGCCATCGCCGACGCGAACGCGCCCGGCGCCGCTTACCAGACCCTGCTGGCCGCCGACGCCCTGCGCTACCTGACCCTGCAGGTCTGCGGCGCCAAGGCTTCCGGCCACCCGGGCGGCTTCGCCTCCAGCGCCGAGGCCTATGCTTCGCTGGTCATGCTGGGCCACACCAACATCGTCACGGAAGTGGGCCACCACGCCCCCGGCTTCTACTCCGCCATGTTCCTGGACCGCTCGCTGGAGGAGATGGGCATCCATACCGTGCAGCAGATGCGCGACCGCTTCCGCGAGAAGCACGGCCTCTTGGGCCACCTGTCCGGCGCCATTCCCGGCCTGCTCGCCCCCGCCGGCCCTCTGGGTCAGGGCCAGCATTTCGCCATGGCCGGCGCCCTGCTGCATCCCGGCGTGCTGTTCCCGGTCACCATCGGCGACGGCGGCATGGGCGAGCCCTACGTGCTGAATGCCATGATGCACTTCAACACCGCCTATCCCCAGGTCACCAACTACCTGCCGGTGCTGATCTGGAACGGCTACAGCCAGGAGCACCACGCCATGTGTTCCACCTGGAGCAACGAGCGGATGACCGCCTACTGGAAGGGTCACGGCTTCGAGAGCGTGTTCCTGGTGGATGCCAAGCAGTTCGACGACCAGGATCAGGCGGGCGCCTACGTCGACAGCACCGCGTTCTCCTTCGACCGCCGCCTGGCCTTCGCCGCGGCCGTGCTGCAGGCCGCCGACCATGCCGCCAGGCAGGCCCTCTCGGGTCGCCGCGCGGTGCTCATCGTCAAGCAGTTGAAGGGCGCCGGCGTGCACAAGCTGGGCGCCAAGGCGCACAACCTGTATCCCGCCGACAATCTGGACGCGGAACACATCGCCGAGGGCCTGAAGCGCCGCGCCCTGAGCCCGGATGCCTGGCAGCTGGTGCGCGACAACTTCTCCCGCGCCGGCGGCGGCCCCGCCGCGAAGACCGTGGTCACCGAACATGTGCTGGAGCTCGCGCCCCTGCCCGCATTGCCCATGCGGGAGTTCGCCCAGGGTGAAAGCCAAGTGCCCGCCACCGCCTTCGGCGCCCTGGTGGCGGCCGTCGGCCAGGCCGATGCCCGCTTCGTGGTGACCAACGCCGACGGCAACGAGGCCTCCGCCATGGCCAACATCAACCAGGCCCTGAAGATCCGCCATCCGGTGGAAGACGCCCTCTACAACCAGGCCCCCGCCGGTCAGGTCTACGAACCCCTCAACGAGGACGCCTGCGCCGGCCTGGCCGCCGGCCTGGCCCTGTTCGGCGCCCGCTCGGTGTGGCTGTCCTACGAAAGCTTCGCCATCAACGGCTGGCCCATCGTCCAGACCGTCACCCAGGCCATGGCGGAGCTGCGCCGCAAGACGCCGTCCTGCGTCTGCATGTTCACCGCCGGCGCCCTGGAACAGGGGCGCAACGGCTGGACCCACCAGCGCCCGGAGATCGAGAACTACTTCGCCGCGCAGATGCGCAACGGCAACGTCTACCCCTTGTTCCCGTGCGACGCCAACCAGATCCAGGCGGCCTACGAGTGGGCCCTGGGCACGTTCAACAAGGGCATCGCCATCATCGCCTCGAAGAGCCCGCTGCCGGTTTACACCACGCTGGATCAGGCCCGGCAAGGCGTGCAGCAGGGCGCCGTGACGCTGTATGCATCCGCCGGCGGCGACAAGACCGTGGTGTTTGCGGTCACCGGCGACATGGTGCTGCTGCCGGTGTTCGAGGCCAAGGACAGGCTGGAGGCGGCGGGCCGTCGGGTGCGCATCGTCTCCGTGGCCAATCCGCGCCGGCTCTACCGCCCCACCGACGTGGCCTGGAACACGGTTTCGGAGCCGGATGGCGCCTTCATGGCCGACGCCGACTTCGACGCCCTGTTCGACGGCGACGTCCTGATCGGCGTCAGCGGCGGTCCTTCCGGCCCCCTGGAGCCGGTGATGCTGCGCGCCCGCGCCGCCCGGCGCGACGTGTTCGCCTGGCAGCGCGGCGAGACCACCGCCAGCGCCGGCGAGATCATGGCCTTCAACGGCATGACGGCGGAGGCGATGGCGGAGCGGGCGCAAGCCCTGCTGGGATGAGGCGGTGGCGGACACCAAGATCATCGTCCTCGACGACGACCCCACCGGCTCCCAGACGGTCCACTCCTGCCTGCTGCTGACCCGCTGGGATGCGGCCACCCTGCGTCAGGCGCTGCTGGACGAGGCGCCCCTGTTCTTCGTGCTCACCAACACCCGCGGCATGGACGCGGCGCGCGCCGCCGCCGTCACCGGCGAGGTCTGCGACCGCCTGCAGCAGGCCCTGGCGGACCTGGCTGCGGCGGGGCGGCAGATCCAGCCCATCCTGGTGAGCCGTTCCGATTCCACCCTGCGCGGCCATTACCCGGTGGAGACCGACGTCATCGCCGGGAAGCTGGGGCCCTTCGATGCCCACTTCCTGGTGCCCGCCTTCTTCGAGGGTGGCCGCTTCACCCGGGACGGCGTGCACTACCTGCGGGTGGACGGCGTGCCGACGCCGGTGCACGAAACCGAGTTCGCGCGGGATTCGGTGTTCGGCTATCGCCACAGCTATCTGCCGGACTACGTCGAGGAAAAGACCCGTGGTCGGATCAAGACTGGCGAGGTGGAACGTTTCCGCCTGGAAGACGTGCGCGGTGACGTCACGGAGCGGCTGCTCGGATTGAGCGGCAACCGCTGCTGCGTGGTGGACGCGGAAACCCAGGCGGACCTCGACCATTTCGCCGCCCAGGTCGAGGCGGCCGCCGGGAAGGGCAAGCGTTTCCTGTTCCGCTCCGCCGCCAGCCTGCTCACCGCCCTGGCCCGATTGCCGCCGCAGCCGGTGGCGGCGGAGGCGATGCGCGCCTACACGCGGGAAGGCCGGCCCGGCGCGGTCATCGTCGGCTCCCACGTGAAGAAGACCACGGCGCAACTGGAGCGGCTGCTGGCCGAGCCCGGCGTGGTCGCCGTGGAAGTGGAGGTGGACCGTATCCAGCCCGAGCGGGAACGGCTGCTCGCCGAAATCCTGGAGCGGACCGCCGCGGCGCATGCCGCCGGCCTCACCCCGGTGGTGTTCACCAGCCGCGCGGAGCGGCAGTTTCCGGATCCGGCGCAACGCCTGGCCTTCGGCGAGGCAGTCTCCGCCTTCCTCATGGACGTGGTGCGCGACCTGCCGTCGAGCCTGGGCTTCCTCGTCAGCAAGGGCGGCATCACCTCCAACGACGTGCTGTCCGCCGGCCTCGCCTTGCGCACGGCGCGGGTGCTGGGCCAGGCGCTGGCCGGCTGCTCGGTGCTGCGCTGCCCGGCGGACCATCCCCGCTTCCCGGAGCTGCCGGTGGTCATCTTCCCCGGCAACGTGGGCGACGAGGCGGCCCTGGCCACGGTGGTGCGGCGTTTCTCGGAGAAAGCTTCCCCCGGCGGCGGCGCCCGGCATAATCCGCGGCATGCAGTCAGCCTTTCTCTCTGAACTCTCCGCCGCGCTGCCCGCCCACGCCCTGCTGCTGGAGGCGGAGGCGCTGCGCCCCTACGAGTGCGACGGCCTGTCCGCCTATCGCCAGGCACCCCTGGCGGTGTGCCTGCCGGACAGCCTGGAGCAGGCCCGGGCGGTACTGCGCGCCTGCAAGACCCACGGCGTGCCGGTGGTTGCGCGGGGCGCCGGCACGGGGCTTTCCGGCGGCGCCCTGCCCCTGGCCGACGGGGTGATCCTGTCCCTGGCCCGCTTCAACAGGATCCTGGAGATCGACCCGGCCAACCGCCTGGCCCGCGTCCAGCCGGGCGTGCGCAACCTGGCCATCTCCGAGGCGGCCGCGCCGCACGGCCTGTATTACGCGCCGGACCCGTCCTCGCAGATCGCCTGCTCCATCGGCGGCAACGTGGCCGAGAATTCCGGCGGCGTGCACTGCCTGAAGTACGGCCTTACGGTGCACAACGTCCTGGCGCTGAAGATGCTGAGCATGGACGGCGAGCTCATCGAGCTGGGCCTGCCCGCCCTGGACAGCCCGGGCTACGACCTGCTGGCCCTGATGAACGGCTCCGAGGGCCTGCTGGGCGTGGTGGTGGAAGTCACCGTCAAGCTGCTTGTGAAGCCGGAACGCGCCCAAGTGGTGCTCGCCGCCTTCGACTCGGTGGAAGCCGCCGGCGCGGCGGTGGCGGACATCATCGCCGCCGGCATCCTGCCCGCCGGCCTGGAGATGATGGACAACCTGTCCATCCGCGCTGCCGAGGATTTCGTCCACGCCGGCTATCCCACGGACGCGGCGGCCATCCTGCTGTGCGAGCTGGACGGCGCCAACGCGGAAGTCTCGGAGCAGATCATGGCGGTGCGGGAGGTGCTGCTCAAGGCCGGCGCCGGCGAGGTGCGCACCGCCGCCGACGATGCCCAGCGCCTCAAGTTCTGGGCCGGGCGCAAGGGCGCCTTCCCGGCGGTCGGCCGCATCAGCCCGGACTATTACTGCATGGACGGCACCATCCCGCGCAAGCACCTGGCCCTCGTCCTGCGCCGCATCGCCGAGCTCTCGGAACAATATGACCTGCGCGTCGCCAACGTCTTCCACGCCGGCGACGGCAACCTGCATCCCCTCATCCTGTTCGACGCCAACCAGCCCGGCGAACTGAAGAAGGCCGAGGACTTCGGCACCGACATCCTCAGGCTCTGCGTGGAAGTGGGCGGCGCCGTCACCGGCGAACACGGCGTCGGCGTGGAGAAGCTGGACGCCGCCTGCAGCCAGTTCGCGCCGGAGGAGCTGGCCCAGTTCCACGCCATCAAGGCCGCCTTCGACCCGGCCGGCCTGCTCAACCCCGGCAAGGCCGTGCCCACCCTGCACCGCTGCGCCGAGCTGGGCCGCATGCGCGTGCAGGGCGGGCAGTTGACGTTTCCCGAATTGCCGAGGTTCTGATGGAAGCGGAACTCATCGAGAGGGTGAAGCAGGCGGCCGTGACCGCTTCGCCCCTGTGCATCCGCGGCGGCGGCAGCAAGACGTTCTACGGCCGGCATTGCGCAGGCGAGCCTCTGGACCTGGCCGGCCATCGCGGCATCGTCAGCTATGAACCCTCCGAACTGGTCGTTAGCGCCCGCGCCGGCACGCCCCTGGCGGAGATCGAAGCGGTGCTGGCGGAACACGGCCAGTTGCTGCCCTTCGAGCCGCCCCACTTCGGCCAGAACGCCACCCTTGGCGGCATGGTCGCCGCCGGCCTGTCCGGCCCGCGCCGGCCCTGGGGCGGGTCGGTGCGCGACGCGGTGCTGGGAGTGAAGCTCCTCAACGGGAAGGGCGAGGCCCTGCGCTTCGGCGGCCAGGTCATGAAGAACGTGGCGGGCTACGATCTCTCCCGCCTCATGGCCGGCGCCCTGGGCAGCCTGGGCGTGCTGCTGGAGGTTTCCGTCAAGGTGCTGCCGCGGCCCGCCGAGGAGCGCACACGGATGTTCGAGCTCGGCGCCGAGGCCGCCGCCGCCCGCCAACTGGAGTGGGGGCGCCTGCCCCTGTCCCTGAGCGGCGCCCTGTACGACGGCGAACGGCTGTATGTGCGCCTGTGCGGCAGCGGCCAGGGCGTGCGGGCCGCCGTGCAGGCGCTGGGGGGCGAGGACGTAGAGGCGACACCCTGGCGGGACGTGCGCGAGCAGACCCTGCCCTTCTTCCAAGGCGACGGCCCCCTGTGGCGCATTGCCCTGCCCGCCGCCGCGCCGGCCCTGGGCCTGCCCGGCAGGACGCTGAGCGAATGGGGCGGCGCCCTGCGCTGGCTGCGCACGGATTTGTCCGCGGAACTGGTGCGCCAGCGCGCCGCCGCCCTTGGTGGCCACGCCACCCTGTTCCGCGGCCACGACGGCCGGGGCGAGGTTTTCACGCCCCTGACGCCGGCCCTGCTGGCCCTGCATCAAAGGGTGAAGCGGGCCCTGGATCCGCAGGGCATCTTCAACCCAGGCCGGATGTACGCGGGGCTCTGATGCAAACCATGCTGGCCGATTTCATCCGCGACACGCCCCAGGGCAAGGAGGCGGACGCCATCCTGCGTGCCTGCGTGCATTGCGGTTTTTGCAACGCCACCTGCCCCACCTACCAGTTGCTGGGCGACGAGCTGGACGGTCCGCGCGGCCGCATCTACCTGATGAAGCAGATGCTGGAGGGCAATCCGGTGTCCGGCGTGACCCGGGATCACCTGGACCGCTGCCTCACCTGCCGCAACTGCGAGACCACCTGCCCATCGGGCGTGCAGTACGGCCGGCTCGTCGACATCGGCCGGGAGCTGGTGGAGAAGCTGCATCCCCGGCCGGCCAGCCAGCAACTGCTGCGCGCCGGCCTGCGCAAGACCCTGACCGGCGGCACGGTGTTCGCCGGACTGCTCAAGCTGGGACGAGGGGTGCGCTGGGCGCTTCCCGCCGCCCTGCGGGAGCACGTGCCTCCCTCCCCCTCGAGGAGGGAGGGTTGGGGTGGGGGTGGGACGCCCACCATCCATCACCCCCTCCCCCCGCTCTCGTCCGTCAAGGGGGAGGAGGTGACGCGCCACATGCTGCTCCTGGAAGGCTGCGTGCAGCCGGCCCTGGCCCCGGAAACCAACGCCGCCGCCGCGCGGGTGCTGGCCCGGCTGGGCATCCGCCTGATCGCCGCGCCGGAGGCCGGCTGCTGCGGCGCGATCGATCAGCACCTGGCGGCGCCGGATACGGCGAAAGCGGCCATGCGCCGCAACATCGACGCCTGGTGGCCCTACATCGAAGCCGGGGCGGAAGCCATCGTCATGACCGCCAGCGGCTGCGGCAGCCAGGTGAAGGAATACGGCCACCTGCTGCGGCTCGACCCGGCCTACGCGGACAAGGCCGCGAAGGTTTCCGCCCTGACCCGGGATTTGTCCGAGGTGTTGGCGGCCCAGGACCTGTCTGCCTTCAGGACGGCCAAGTCCCGGCGCATCGCCTTCCACCCGCCTTGCAGCCTGCAACACGGCCAGAAGGTGCAGGGCGTCATCGAGGCCCTGCTCACCGGCCTGGGCCACGAACTGGTGGCGGTGGACGAGGCCCACCTGTGCTGCGGCTCCGCCGGCGCCTATTCCCTGTTGCAGCCGGAAATCGCCGGCCAGTTGCGGGCGCGCAAGCTGTCCAACCTGCAGGCGCGCGGCCCGGAACTCATCGCCACCGCCAACATCGGCTGCCAGAACCATCTCGCCGCCGCCAGCGGCGTGCCGGTGGTGCACTGGATCACGCTGCTGGAGGCATAATCCCACTCTACATAAAGAGGGGGAGTACATGGCCATCACCGACTGGCCCGAGGGCGAGCGGCCACGGGAAAAATTGCTGGAAAGAGGGGCGGCGTCCCTGTCCGACGCCGAATTGCTCGCGATCTTCCTGCGCGTGGGGGTCACCGGCAAAAGCGCGGTGGATCTGGCCCGCGACCTCCTCGCCCATTTCGGCGATCTGACCCGCTTGTTCGCGGCGGAGCAGGCGGCCTTCAGCGCCTTTCCCGGCATGGGGCCGGCGAAATACGCTCAACTGCAGGCGGTGCTGGAAATGTCGCGGCGCGCCTTGGCCGAGGAAATGCGCGCCGGCGACGCCCTCAATTCCCCCGGCGCCGTGCGGGACTGGCTGCGTCTCAGGTTGTCCGGGCTGAGCCACGAGGTCTTTCTCGCGGTATTCCTGGATGCCCAGAACCGGGTCATCGCCGCCGAGGACCTGTTTCGCGGCACCCTTACCCAGACTTCGGTCTATCCGAGGGAAATCGTCAAGCGCGCCCTCGCCCACAACGCCGCCGGGGTGATCCTCGCGCACAACCATCCCTCCGGTGTGGCCGAACCCAGCCAGGCCGACCGCTGGCTCACCGACCAGTTGAAAACCGCGCTGGGCCTGGTGGACGTGAAGGTGCTGGATCATTTCATCGTCGCCGGCGGGACGGGATGCTCGTTCGCCGAACGCGGTTGGCTTTGACCAATCGACGGGCTTCCTGTATAAAGGCCGACTTTCCGTTTCAGTATCGTTCTGGGGTATTCATCATGGCCCGTGTATGTCAGATCACCGGCAAGAAGCCGATGGTGGGGAACAACGTCTCCCACGCCAACAACAAGACCAAGCGCCGTTTCCTGCCCAACCTGCAGTACCGCCGGTTCTGGGTCGAGAGCGAGAACCGCTGGGTTCGTCTGCGTGTTTCCAATGCCGCCCTGCGTCTGATCGACAAGAAGGGCATCGATGTCGTCCTGGCCGATCTGCGCGCCAGCGGCGCCGCTTGATAGGAGTCCATCATGGCTAAAGGCGGACGCGAAAAGATCAAGCTGGAGTCCACTGCGGGCACCGGCCATTTCTACACCACCACCAAGAACAAGAAGACCATGCCCGGCAAGATGGAGATCAGCAAGTTCGATCCCGTCGCCCGCAAGCACGTGGCGTACAAGGAAACGAAGCTGAAATAAGCCGGTTGCGCCCAACAAAAAACCCCGCCTCGGCGGGGTTTTTTTGTTGGGCAGGCCGCTCAGGCGTAACTGCGCAGGCGCAGGGAGAACCGCGCAAGCGCCTCGATGCCGCTGGCCTCGGCCCGCTGGCACCAATCCTGCAACTGGCGCACCAGCTGCTCGCTGCTGGCGGTGGAACGACCCCACAGGGCGGTGAGTTCCTGGCGCATCTGGTAGAGGGTCTTGAGCCGCTCGTTTTGCGCCAGCACCGAGAGCAGTTCGGCCTTTTCCAGCGGCTTGAGGGCGTTCTGGTCGAGGTTGAGCCAGCGTCTGATGCGGGCCAGGTCGGGCAGCGCGCCGCGCATGTTCTGCAATTCCTGCGCGTAGGCCCGCTTCATGCTGCGGCTGTAGCGGGTGAGCACGTCATAGCGGTGGGTAATGATGGCGTGCAGCAGGTCGGCATCGCAGAAGTGCTTGATCTCGCCCCAGCGCACCTTGGGCGCCACCTTCTTGACGCTGGCGAGGCCGAGGATTTCCAGGATGCGGATATAGGCCCAGCCGATGTCGAACTCGTACCAGCGGTTGGAGAGCTTGGCGGAACTGCCGTAGGCGTGGTGGTTGTTGTGCAATTCCTCGCCGCCGATGAGGATGCCCCAGGGCAGGATGTTGGTACTGGCGTCCTCGCAGGCGAAATTGCGGTAGCCCCAGTAGTGGCCGATGCCGTTGATGACGCCGGCGGCGAAGAGCGGGATCCACAGCATCTGCACGGCCCAGATGCTGAGGCCGATGGGGCCGAACAGGATCAGGTCGATGAGCAGCATGAGCAGGATGCCCCGGCTGGCATGGGGGGTGTAGACCTGGCGCTCGATCCAATCGTCCGGCGTTCCCCGGCCGTGGCGCTCCAGTGTTTCCTTGTTCTTCGCCTCGGCGCGGTAGAGTTCGGCGCCCTCCAGCAGCACCTTGCGCAGGCCCAGCACCTGGGGGCTGTGGGGGTCCTCGGGGGTCTCGCACCGGGCGTGGTGCTTGCGGTGGATGGCCACCCATTCCCGCGTCACCATGCCGGTGGTGAGCCACAGCCAGAAACGGAAGAAGTGGCTGACGGCGGGATGCAGGTCCAGCGCCCGGTGGGCCTGGGCGCGGTGCAGGAAGAGGGTGACGGCGGCGATGGTGACGTGGGTGAGGGCCAGGGCCACCAGCAGGTAGCCCCACCAGGGCAGTTCGATGAGGCCGTTAAGAGAGGCTGACATTCAGAGACGCTCGCGGGGGAGTAACAAATTCATTATACGCCTCACGATGCGCCCGCAGCCGGCCTTGCGGCCAGGTGCAAGACCCTTTGCGGGAAGGGGATTTCGATCTTTTCCCGCTTGAAGGCGGCCCAGATTTCCCAGTTGATGGCCGAGCGCAAATTGACCTCGCCGGTCTCCGGGTCGGCGATCCACACCGCCAGCGCCATGTCGATGCCGCTTTCGCCGAAGCCGAGCAGGCGCACGCGCGGCGGCGGGTCGCGCAGAACCCGATCGGTGCGGTCGGCGATGTCCAGCAGAACGTCGCGCGCGCGTTCGAGGTCGCTGCCGTAGGCGACCTGCACCGGCACGGAAACCAGATAGTTCTTGTCGGACAGGCTGCGGTTGACCACCGGGTTGATGATCATGCTTTCGTTGGGAATCAGGCTCTCGCTGCCATCCGGCGAGCGCAGCACGGTGTAGCGGGTGGCGATCTCCTTCACCTCGCCATAGTGCTCGTTCACCTGCACCATGTCGCCGACGCGGATGGACTGCTCCAGCAGCAGGGTGAAGCCGGACACGTAGTTGGCGGCGATCTTCTGCAGGCCGAGGCCGAGGCCGACGCCCAGGGCGCCGCCGAACACCGACAGCACGGTGATGTCGATGCCCACCAGGGGCAGGGCGACGAGGACGGCGAGGACGATGAACAGGCTGCGCGCGAGCTTGCTGAAGGCCAGGCGCAGGTTCGGGGCCAGCGGCATGTTGCCGATCAGGCGGCTTTCCAGCAGATGCGCCAGCCACAGTGCGACCATCAAGGTCAACGTCACCGACAGCAGCCCGACCAGCAGCGTGTAGAGGGACAGATGCTGCTTGCCTACGTTGAAGCCGACGGCTTCGAGGGCGGCCACCGCCTCGTCGAGGTAGCCGGTGAGATGCAGGGCGAAGACGATCCACACCAGCCAGGACACGATCTTCTCCACCGCCTGCAGTGCACGGCTGGGTTGGAGAATGCGGCGCAGCAGGAAGAAACAGCCCTGGATGGCGATGAAGGCCAGCAGCAAAGGCATGACCAGGTTGAAGACGTGCACGCTCTGCCAGTGGCCCAGGATGGCGCGGCCGATCAGCACCGCGGGCAGCAGGGCGGCGGGCAGGATCAGGCGATTCCAGTCGGAATGGCTGAGGCGGCCGCGCAGGTTGTCCAGGGTCTGCGTCCACTGGCGCAACCGGTACACGGCGAAGCCGATGACCAGGGCGATGGCCGCCAGCACGGCGGCTTCCGTCAACATGGCGGTGTTGCCGAGGGTGTCGAGCAGGGGGGCGATCAGATTGCTGGGCGTTTCGGAAAGATTCACGGGCGATCCTGTCGGGGATGCAGGGGTAGGGAATGGATTTTGTGCCGCCGCCAGTTGGCCGCATAGGCCTCGGCGAGCGGGGCATTGCCGCGCAGCAGCAGCAGATTCTCCGCGTTGCGGAACTGGGCGGCATGGGTGAAATTGAAGGAGCCGGTGATCACCGCGGCGTCGGCCGTGCCGTTGTCGATCACCATCACCTTGTTGTGGGCGGCGGCGTGGTCCGCGTCGATCCAGACCGGCACGCCCTGCTCAGCCAGCCACACCACCCGGCTGGTGGCGACGCTTTCCATCTGCTGGCGGTCGGCGATCACCTGTACGTCCACGCCGCGCCGCCTGGCCTCCACCAGGGCCTGGGCGATGGCCTTGTGGGTGAAGCTGTAGGCCTGCACCAGGATTTGTTTACGGGCCTTGCGGACCGCATCCACCACCAGGGCGCCGGCGTCGTCGCCGGGCGTGAAGGCGACTTGCACCGAGCCGCGCGCGTCCAGGCGCAGCGGCTCGCCGGCAACGCCGCCGACGGCGAGGCCGGCCAGCATCAGAGCGAGCGGGAGAACACTCCGTCTCATGCCCGGTGTTCGAGCACGGCCGCGAAAAACCCGTCGGCGCCGTGCGTCGCCGGGTCCAGGCGGAAAAAGGCGCCCATTTCCAGAGGGATTTTCTGGGCGGCGAGCACCTCGCCCGCCGGCAGTACGCGGAATTCGGGATGCGCCGCCAGGAAGGCCTCGACGATGCCCTCGTTCTCCTCGGCGAGCAGACTGCACGTGGCGTAGACCAGGCGGCCGCCGGCCTTCACCAGGCTCGCCGCCGAGGCCAGGATGGCGGCCTGCTTGGCGTTCAGATCCGCCACCGACTGCGGGTTCTGGCGCCATTTCAGGTCAGGATTGCGGCGCAGGGTGCCGAGGCCCGAGCAGGGCGCGTCCACCAGCACCCGGTCGAACTTGCCGGCCAGGCGCTTGACCCTGGCGTCGCGCTCGTGGGCGATGAGCAGGCCCTGCACGTTGGACAGGCCGGAGCGGGCCAGGCGGGGTTTCAGCTTGGCCAGGCGCTTTTCCGAAACGTCGAAGGCGTACAGGCGGCCGCTGCTGTGCATCAGGGCGCCCAGCAGCAGGGTCTTGCCGCCGGCGCCGGCGCAGAAGTCGCACACCATCTCGCCCCGGCGCGGCGCCAGCAGGAGCCCCAGCAATTGACTGCCCTCGTCCTGCACTTCGAAGCTGCCGTCGAGGAAACGTCGGTGTTTTTGCAGGGCCGGCTTGCCTTGCAGGCGGATGCCCAGGGGCGAGTAGGGCGTGGGCGCGGCGGCCAGGCCTTCGCCGGCCAGCTCCGCCAGCAAAGCGTCGCGTCCCGCCTTCAGGCTGTTGACACGCAGGTCCAGCGGCGCCGGGCTGTTGAGGGCGGCCATGAGGGCGGGCAAGTGATCACCGTACTGGGCATGCAGCCGCGCATGCAGCCAGTCGGGCAGGTCCAGGCGGATCGCCGCGGAGCGCTCGTCCAGCTTCGCGCCCTTGAGGCCGCGCAGCCATTCCAGGTCGTCCTTGTCCGCCAGGAATTCGAACTCGCGCAGGTTGCGGCCGCCGTGGCGGGCCAGCCAGGCCAGCAGCAGGCGTCGCGGCGTGGCGCCCGCAAGGGGCGCGCCGAATCCGTAAGGCGGCAAAGCCGCCAACGGCTTCGCTGCAGGCGCGGCCAGCGCTTGCAGGCTGCGCAGGTGGCGCAAGACGCCATAGACCGCCTCGGCGATGAAGGCCCGATCGCGGCCGCCCAGCTTGGGATAGGCGCGGAAGTAGGCGGACAGGCGGACGTCGGCGGGGCGATCCAGTTCCAGCACTTCCGCCAGGGCGTCGATGGCGGCGGTCAGATCCTGGCCGGGGGCTTCCACCCGCCGCCCGGGTGCGCGCCGGGCGAAAGTGGCTTTACGCGCGGGCATGGTTCTGTGGGCCGCGATCGGCCAGCAGAAAGTCGAGGAATGCCCGCGCCACCGTGGAAATCTGGCGGCCGGCCGGATACACCGCGTACCAGTGGCGCTGGATGGGAAAACCCTCGGCGTCGAGCACGGCGAACTGGCCGGGCTGATGCAGCACCAGGGTATGGCCGGACAGGGCGGACAGGCCAAGGCCGGAAAGGATGGCCTGCTTGATCGCCTCGTTGCTGCCCAGCTCCAGGCGCGGACGAATCTCCAGGCCGCGCCCTAGAAACAGGCGCTCGATGGCCTTGCGCGTGCCGGAGCCGGCCTCGCGCATGATCCAGGGTTCCTCGGCGAGGCGTTCCAAGGGGATGCGCCTGGCTGCGGCCAGCGGATGATCCGGTGGCGCCAGCACGACAATGGGATTGTCCATGATGGGCATGGCGACGACGTCGACCTCGTCGGGCGGCGTGCCCAGCAGGTAGAGGTCGTCCAGATTGTCGGTCATGCTCGCCAGCACCTGCTCCTTGTTGGTGACGCGCAGGGAGACCTCGATGCCTGGATGCCGCTTGCTGAAGGCGCCCAATAAACGTGGCGCGAAATACGAGGCGGTGGTGATGGCCATCAGCCGCAGGCGGCCCTTGCGCAGGCCCTGGCGTTCGGCCACCGACATGGCGTAGCGGTCGAGGATGGCGAAGATGTCGCGGCTGGCCTGGGCCAGTTCGCGGCCGTCCTCGGTGAGCAGCACTTTCTTGCCCACCTGCTCGACCAGCGCGGTGCCCACCGCGTCGCACAGCTTCTTCATCTGCATCGACACCGTCGGCTGCGTCAGATGCAGTTCCTCGGCGGCGCGGGTAAAGCTGCCCAGTCGGGCGATGGCCTCGAAGATCTCAAGTTGTCTGAACGTGCTGTGCCGCATGGTTTATGCTTGTCGTCCCGGCCGCCGCGCGGCGGCGAGGGAAGGGTAACAGAATAGATTGAAATCTATCACGTCAATAGAAAATCGTGACTGTTATTTATGATTTGATGTGCGCATCATCCGCAGACCTCCAAATCGACAAATCGGTCGATGAGGTTCAAAGCAATCCCGAGATTAAGGAGCTTACTCATGGCTGTGAAGACGTATAGCGCTGGCGTGAAGGAATATCGTCAGACGTACTGGATGCCGGACTACACCCCGCTGGACACCGACCTCCTGGCGGTGTTCAAGATCACCCCCCAGCCTGGCGTCGACCGTGAAGAGGCCGCCGCCGCCGTGTGCGCGGAGTCTTCTACCGGCACCTGGACAACGGTGTGGACCGACCTGTTGACCGACATGGACTACTACAAGGGCCGCGCCTATCGCATCGAGGACGTGCCCGGCGACGATAGCTGCTTCTATGCCCATATCGCCTATCCCATCGACCTGTTCGAAGAGGGCTCCGTGGTCAACGTGTTCACCTCCCTGGTCGGCAACGTGTTCGGCTTCAAGGCGGTGCGCGCCCTGCGTCTGGAAGACGTGCGCTTCCCCATCGCCTACGTCAAGACCTGCGGCGGCCCGCCCCTGGGCATCCAGGTCGAGCGCGACGTGATGAACAAGTACGGCCGCCCGATGCTCGGCTGCACCATCAAGCCCAAGCTGGGCCTGTCCGCCAAGAACTACGGCCGCGCGGTGTACGAGTGCCTGCGCGGCGGCCTGGACTTCACCAAGGACGACGAGAACGTCAACAGCCAGCCCTTCATGCGCTGGCGCCAGCGTTTCGACTTCGTCATGGAAGCCATCCTCAAGGCCGAAGCCGAAACCGGCGAGCGCAAGGGCCACTATCTGAACGTCACCGCGCCGACCCCGGAAGAGATGTACAAGCGGGCCGAGTACGCGAAGGAAATCGGCGCCCCCATCATCATGCACGACTACATCACCGGCGGCTTCTGCGCCAACACCGGCCTGGCCAACTGGTGCCGCAACAACGGCATGCTGCTGCACCTGCACCGCGCCATGCACGCCGTCGTCGACCGCAACCCGCACCACGGCATCCACTTCCGCGTGCTGACCAAGATCGCCCGTCTCTCCGGCGGCGACCACCTGCATACCGGCACCGTCGTCGGCAAGCTGGAAGGCGACCGCGCCTCCACCCTGGGCTGGATCGACCTGCTGCGCGAGTCCTACGTGCCGGAAGATCGCAGCCGCGGCATCTTCTTCGACCAGGACTGGGGCTCCATGCCCGGCGCTTTCGCTGTCGCCTCCGGCGGTATCCACGTCTGGCATATGCCCGCGCTGGTCACCATCTTTGGTGACGACTCCGTCCTGCAGTTCGGCGGCGGCACGCTGGGCCATCCCTGGGGCAATGCAGCGGGCGCCGCGGCCAACCGCGTCGCGCTGGAAGCTTGCGTCCAGGCCCGCAACGAAGGTCGTCAGCTGGAGAAGGAAGGCAAGGAGATCCTGACCGCCGCAGCCCAGCACTCCCCCGAACTGAAAATCGCCATGGAAACCTGGAAAGAGATCAAGTTCGAGTTCGATACCGTCGACAAGCTCGACATCGCGAACAAGTAATCGGCGCCCACCTAATTCGAGAGGATGACAGACATGGCTGTTCAAGCTTATCGTTCCACCAAGAAATACGAGACCTTCTCCTATCTGCCGCAGATGACGCCCGACCAGGTGCGTCGTCAGATCGCCTACTGCATCAGCCAGGGCTGGAACCCGGCGGTCGAGCACACCGAGAAGGGCACCACCGCGCGCGTGAACTTCTGGTACATGTGGAAGCTGCCGATGTTCGGCGAGCAGTCGATCGATACCGTGCTGACCGAAATCGAAGCCTGCCACCGCGAGTTCCCCGACCACATGGTGCGCTTCGTCGCCTACGACAACTACGCGCAAAGCCAGGGCATGGCGTTCGTCGTTTATCGCTGATGCCCGCGCGGCGGCGCATTGATACACGCATTGACACTCAGTGTGCCGCCGGCTTCATTTTCCCCGGCCCGCAGGCGCGGGCCAGATTCGATCGAGGTGTGCGTATGACACAAGCGATGACGAAAAGCCTGGATTCCCAGGCCAACGTGACCCTCTCCGGGCGCGAACTGGCAATGCAGCGCCGCCAGGCGATGGCCCGTCTCGGCAAAGGCGGCGCCGGCAAGACGGCAGCCGCCGGCAAGTCGCCGGCGATGGTGCGCAGCGCCGCCCATGTCGTCCCGGCCGCCGCGGCCGGCACGGCCAATGCGGGCAGCATGACGGCCGCGACGGCCCTGGCGATCCCCGCTCCGGCCGTCAATCCGGCGCGTGCCAGGCGCGAAGCCCTGAGCCGCATGGGCAAGAACGCCTTGCCGGCCGCGCAGCAACGCAGCGGCGCACCGCAGCGTGGTCCGGTTGCCGCTCCGGCGGGGGGCAGTATTGCTCCTGCCGACGTCAGACCGGCGATCACTGCCGATATATCGACTGCCGCGACCATGCCCGCCATGGCCGCGAGCGCGCCTGCCGCCTCGAGCGAAACGGATGCCCGCAGCGCCGCTGCCCCGACCGGTCGCGCGCTGGCCCGGGCGCGCCGCGCCGTGCTTGCCAAGGAAGGCAAGACCGGTCTCAAGCGTGTCGCCCAGGCAGTGAAAATCGCCGCTGCGCTCCCCGAGCAAAACTGGCAGGCGGCGATCAGCCAGGGCGCTACCGGCCGTCAGATCGCGATGCAGCACCGTCTGGTGCGTTCGCTGACCGGCCGTGACGGCAGCGAGACGACAACTACTCGTCCAGCCGGCCGGATTCGTCCGACCGTGGCCAAGGGCGAAGCGCCAATCAAGGTCGAGGAAGGTCATACCCTCTCCGGCCAGCGCGTCACCGGTACCATGGTTGAGCGCAGCAAGCTGGTGACCGGCAACGAGCCGGGGGCCGCCAGAGCCATTACCGGTACCGAATACATCGGCGCGGAGCAGTTCGAGCGGCAAGGCGTGGCGCGGCCGCAAGGTGCGCCCGCCAAGGTGGCCGTGACCGAAACCGCCAAAGGCAAGACCGTCACCGGGGCGCTGGTGGGACGTTCATCCAAGGTGACCGGCGACGAGGTGGGCGCGACGCGGGCGGTGACCGGTACCGACTATCTTGGCGCTGCCGCACCCGCCGCCGCACCCGAGAAGGTCGCTTTGACGCATACCGCCCGAGGCAAAACGGTGACGGGAACCTTCGTCGGTCGCAGCGGCAAAATGACGGGCGATGAGCGCGGCATGTGCGCCAAAGTCACGGGGACGGAGTATCTGTCCGCCGAACAAGTGCGCACCGAGTGCGCTGTCGAGCCGCTGGCCAGCCCAGCCAAGGTAACGCTGTCGACCACCCGTGGCAGTCAGTCCGTTTCCGGCGCCGCCGTGGGCCGCTCGCAGCGGGTGACCGGCGACGAGCCCGGCGCCTGCCGGCCGATCACCGGATCCCAGTATTACAACGCCGACGACTTCGCCGCGTTATGCGCGGTACCCAGTCCGCGCCGGACGGCTTCGGTAATGTCGCGCCCGGCGCGCCAGGATGCAGCGCCGGCCATGGAGATCGGCTTCCCAAAATCCGTGGGTGACGCAGGGCTTGAGGCCGCCTGCGCCACCTCCCACCCCTTTGGCCTTGGCGTTGATCGGCGGCGCAATGCAGGGAATGCCAGCGCCACCGTCGCCGTCATTCCCGCGGTCGCCGTCACCGGCGACCGTCCGGGCGCCGGCGGCTCGGCGATGACCGGCGACGAGCGCGGCGCCTGCCTGCCCGTGAGCGGGACGCCCTACCTCGGGGAGGACAACACCGCCCCGAACTGCCCGACGCCTGCCAGCGGTCGCTTTCTGTCCCGCGTTCCCCAATTCCGCCAGGAAGAAGCCGCACCGGCGCCGCACGATTTCAGCATCGTTTCGCCCGCCCGTTCCGCTTGGGAGCGGCGCGAGTCGTCGGTCACCGGCACGGCTTCGTGCGATGACCGGATCACCGGCCCGATCAACAAGGCGGGCGGACTGATCACCGGCACGCCCGATTTCCGTCACCGTGCGGTGGCTGCCCGCGCCGAGGAAGGCGAAAGCGCCGCGGCCGCCGCATCGCGCCTGAGCGGCGAGGCTCAGGCCCGGGCGCGCATTACCGGCGACGCCTGGCACGCCCGGTCCCGCGTCACCGGCACCGAGGGCGCTTCGGCGCTCACGCGCAATCCCTCCCAGCGCGGCGAGCCGCGCGGGGCGGGCGTCGTCGGCGCACGCGAGTTTCGCGCCATCGAGCGGCAACCGGTGCCCGAAAGCAGGGTAACCGGCTCGTCCGGCAACACGATGCGCGGTGCGCTGGTCACCGTGTCCGGCGGCGCGCGCGCCTAAGGCGGAGCACGGCTATGGTCGATACGCGCAAACGCCTGGCTGCCATGAGACAGGCTGCCGCACGGCATGGCGAGGCGGAGCCTGGCGTGCCGCAGGCGAACCCCGCTTGCGTGCCCGGACCGGGGCAGCGTTGCGAGCATCCGCTGGTCGACGCCGAGTTGAATCGTCGGTTGGCCGAATACGAGGCGCGGCTCCGCGCGCGGTTCGCCGCCATCGAACCCGTGCTGCGGCAGATCTCCGCCTGGCAGCATGAAGAAGATTTCGTCTGGCGCGCGCAGGAATATGCGCGCGACCGTCTCGGCTACGAACTGCCCGGCAAGCTGCTCGAGAATGCCTGGATCACCGGACTCGACATGCGCGCCTTGCATGCGGACAGTATTTTCCGCAGCTTTGCGCAAAGCGTGACGCTGGCCGGGCAGGATCAGGCCACCTGGCGGGAGCGCATGCCGATCGATGCCGATTTTCTCGGCGCCTGCGGCTACCACACCGTCGATCTGTCCCCCTGTGCGGACGGTCGTATGCAAGGTCTGCTGCCCTTCGTCCTGCGCATGGCGCCCAATCCCGACGTGTTCGTCAAGGCCTATGCGGGCGCCCTCTTCGATGTCGAGAACGACCTCGCCGACTGGACGCAACGCGAACTGGATCGCCTGACCGGCGGCATGCCGGGGCGCGAGGATCTGGCTTTCCTCAAGATCGCCGTCTATCACACCTGCAGTTCCCACCCGGAAACCCAGGGTTGCGCCGCGCACGGCAGCAACGACATCGTCGCGATCGACGCTGCGCTGTCGCGGCTGCACGAGTTGCGCGCGGCCATCGAAAACACTTACGGCTTGGGCGCGGCGCCCGACACGCTGATGATCGGCGTGGATACCGACATCGACGCGATCCGCATCCATCCGCCGGCGGCCGATGGCAGCCTGTCGGCCGCCCGCTACATCGACGGCGCGACGCTCTATCGCGAGACGCTCGGGCTGGGGGCGGATGCGGCGCGCGCCCGTATCGAGGCGGCGGTGGCCGCTTGCGGCGCGATGCCCGTCGGCCTGGCGGCGCTGGTGGCGCGTCTGATCGAGGCCAATTTCTCCCAGATCGAATACGTGATCCACCACCACGCCGGGCGCTATGCCGTGGTCGGGCACGACGAGGTCTTCATCTGCGCCGGCGAGGCGGTGGCCCAACTGCAGCTGCGCAACATGTATTACTTCGCGCACCTGGATACCATCGAGGAGGGCGCGCCGGACATGGATGTCGGCGTGAAGATTTTTACCGGCCTGAACCTGAAACGTGGCCTGGCGATTCCGGTGCTGGTCCATTTCCGGTATGACAGCCGCGTGCCCGGATCGCGCGCGCGCGCGGAGGCGCGCTGCCGGCGGGTCGCGGGCGCCATCGCGGGCCGCTATCCCGAGCTGGCCGCCGACGGCAGGATTCGTTGCGTGCTGGCGGTCAGCGACCGCTGCAATGCTGTCCTGTCCCTGCTGGCAGAGACGGCGGCGGACGAGGCCCACTAAGGCGCGGGGATGACGACATGAAAATCATGCGCGTGGAAAAAACCCTGGTCTCGACGAACCGCATCGACGCCTTCGGCCATCGCCCTCTGCTGGTGGTGCAGGACAAGCCGGGCGGCCCGCGCAGCGTCGCGGTCGATGCCGTCGGTTGCGTCCCCGGTGACTGGGTGTTGTGCGTCGGCTCGTCGGCGGCACGCGACGCCGCCGGCGCCAAGGATTTTCCTTCCGATCTCACCATCGTCGGCATCATCGACCGCTGGGAAGGGGATAAAGCCTGATGGATATCCTGCGCGTGGTCGACGACCTGGTGTGCACGCGCCGCGTGCCGGGCATGCAGCTTTGTTCCCTGCGGGTGCTGGAAAATGCCCAAGGCGCCTTGTCGGTGGCGACCGATCCGGTCGGCGCGCCAGCGGGCAAATGGGTCTTCGTCACCGTCGGCACTGCGGCGCGGCTGGCGATGAAGGATGCGACCACGGTCACCGACCTGACGATCTGCGGCATCATCGATCACTGGGAAGAGGAAGCCGGAAAAGTCGGCGCAGTGTAGGAATCTCGATTCTTGTTTTTTAACCGAAAGGAGTAGCGAACATGGCGGAACATATGGGTATTGCCCTGGGCATGATCGAGACGCGCGGACTGGTGCCGGCGATCGAAGCGGCGGACGCGATGACGAAGGCGGCGGAAGTGCGGCTGATCGGTCGTCAGTTCGTGGGCGGCGGTTACGTGACGGTGCTGGTGCGCGGGGAGACGGGTGCGGTGAACGCGGCGGTGCGCGCGGGCGCGGACGCCTGCGAGCGGGTCGGCGACGGCCTGGTGGCGGCGCACATCATCGCGCGCGTGCATAGCGAAGTCGAAGGCATCCTGCCGACGGCGCCGAGCGC
>JBBIPL010000010.1:30970-37431 GCA_037442845.1 Hydrogenophilales bacterium
TCATCGCGCGCGTGCATAGCGAAGTCGAAGGCATCCTGCCGACGGCGCCGAGCGCCTGACACAGGTCTCATAGCGAGGAGAACGAGCATGGCGAATGCGACCGGTATTGCCCTGGGCATGATCGAGACGCGCGGACTGGTGCCGGCGATCGAAGCGGCGGACGCGATGACGAAGGCGGCGGAAGTGCGGCTGATCGGTCGTCAGTTCGTGGGCGGCGGTTACGTGACGGTGCTGGTGCGCGGGGAGACGGGTGCGGTGAACGCGGCGGTGCGCGCGGGCGCGGACGCCTGCGAGCGGGTCGGCGACGGCCTGGTGGCGGCGCACATCATCGCGCGCGTGCATAGCGAAGTCGAAGGCATCCTGCCGACCCGGCCAGAAGCGGGCGGCGGCGGGCGCGATGCGGAGATCACCTCGACGCGCAGCTGACGCCGCAGCGCCGACCTCGGTCCGCCCGCGGTTGATGAAACGCCCAGGGTGGGGGGCGGCAGCTTAGGCGTTACACGTCATTGCAGCCATGCCGACGAGTTCCGATCCGCGCACGCTGGGCTGGCTCCAGCGGGCCCTGACGCACGAAATGCGCGCGGTGCAGCAATACCTCGCGCAAAGCGTGTTGGCGCGCCTGTGGGGCGATGTCGCGCTGGCGGACGAGTTGCGCCGCGAGGCGGAGGAGGAACTCGAGCACGCGGAGCGGCTGATGGCGCGGTTGATCCACCTGGGGGTGGCGCCCAACGCGGCGGCCTTGCCGCCGGCCCGGCTGGGGCGTGCCGCCCCCGAGCTGCTGGCGGCCGACCTGGCGCTGGAAAGCGAAGCCGTGCAGCTTTACGCAGCTGCGCTGGCGCATGCGCAGCGGCAGCGCGACGGCGAGTGTGCGCAATTATTCGCCGGTTTGCTGGCGGACGAAACGCGCCATGCGCAGGAACTGGCGCAGTTCGGAGGAAAGAACCAGTGAATCCGTTTCCCGATCTTCCCGCAGGTTGGGAGGCGCGCGGCAAGCCGCCGGCGCTGTTCCGCCGTTTCGAGTTTACGCGCTATGGCGAGACGCGCGCCTTCCTCGACGCGCTCGCCGCGCTGGCCGAGGCGCGCGCGCGGCATCCGCAGAACATCAATTTCGGCGCGACCTACGTCAATGTCCTCATCGAGGCGACCGGCGGGGATCTGGACGCGGAAGATTGCGAATTCGCCCGCGCGATCGATGCATTGACGGCCTCGGGCCAAGCCTGAAGACATGGGACCTGCCATGCGCGTCCTGGCCATCGTCAACCAGAAAGGCGGCACCGGCAAGACCACGCTGGCGATGCACTTGGCGGCGGGACTGGCGCGGCGCGGCGAGACGGTGGTGGTCGATCTCGACCCGCAAGGTTCCGCCCTGCAATGGGCCGGGCAGGGCGGCGCGCCCTTTCCGGCGCCGGTCAAGCAGATGCAGGGCCGCTGGGACGCGCAATCCCTGCAGCGCACCTACAAGAATTACCGTTATCTGGTGCTCGACTGTCCGCCCGCGCTCGACAGCCATGCCGCGCGCCAGGCCTTGCGCGTCTGCGATATCGCCCTGATTCCGGTGTTGCCCTCGCCGGTCGATCTGTGGGCGAGCCTGCGCCTGCCGCAGGAAATCGCCGCCGCCCGGGAAGACAACCCGCGCCTCAAGGCTTACCTGGTGCTCAACCAGCTCGAACCGAAAAGCGCGCTCTCGGGCGCGATGCGCGATGCGCTGGCAGAGTTCGACCTGCCGGCGCTGAGCACGGCGCTGCGGCGGCGGGCGATCTATCGCAGTGCCGCGCTCGAAGGGATGACCGCCTACCAAATGGGCAGCCGCGCGGCGGCCGCCGTCGAAGAAGTCGAAGCCATCATTGAGGAGATCGCTCCATGAGCAACATGAAAAGCAAGCTGGCCGCCAGCGTGCGGCAGGTCAAGGCCCAGGCGCCAGCGCCCGCCAAACCGGCGGCGCCGGCCGGAAAGCCATCCGTGGCAAAGCAGGCAGCGCCCGCACCGAAGGCCAAGGCCGAGGTCGCCACGGGCAGCGGCGAACCCCAGGCATCGGGCAAGGCCCTGTTCCCCAGCCGCGTCTGGCCCGATTGAGCCCCTGAAAGGAGCGATCCATGCGACCCGATTTCGTTCGTACCTATTCCCCGCGGATGGAAGCCCTGACGCGCGCTGCCGCGCAAACCCGCAGCGCCGCCACCTACCAACCCGCCGCCGAGATTGCCGCCGGCGCCGACCCCCTCGCCCAGTACCGCGTCAAGCAGGAGCCGTATTACCGCCCGGTCGCCGACGAGGTCCAGCTCTACGAGGCCGCCTATTCCGTGCGCATGCCGGTGATGCTCAAGGGACCGACCGGCTGCGGCAAGACGCGCTTCGTCGAATACATGGCCTGGAAGCTCGGCAGACCGCTGATCACCGTCGCCTGCAACGAGGACATGACGGCGTCCGACCTGGTCGGCCGCTTCCTGCTCGACGCCAGCGGCACCCGCTGGCAGGATGGCCCGCTCGCGGTTGCCGCGCGCCTGGGCGCGATCTGCTATCTCGACGAGGTCGTCGAGGCGCGGCAGGACACGACCGTCGTGATCCATCCCCTCACCGACGCGCGCCGCATGCTGCCGCTGGAGAAGAAGGGCGAGCTGATCGAGGCGCACCCCGATTTCCAGATCGTGATCTCCTACAACCCCGGCTACCAGTCGCTGATGAAGGACCTCAAGCAGTCGACCAAGCAGCGTTTCGGCGCGCTCGACTTCAACTATCCGGAACATGATGTCGAGGCCGAGATCGTCGCCCACGAGTCCGGCGTGAGCATTGATGTCGCCAAGAACCTGGTGCATATCGGCGAGCGCGCGCGCAACCTCAAGGGCCACGGTCTCGACGAAGGCCTGTCGACGCGCATGCTGATCTACGCCGGTTCGCTGATCGCCAAGGGCGTCGCCCCGCTGGCCGCCTGCCGCGTCGCCCTGGTGCGCCCGATCACCGACGATCCGGACATGCGCGACGCGCTCGATTCGGCCGTCACCACCTACTTCTGAGGCGTGATGGCGGCGCGGCGCGCCTGCGTGCCGTCCCGCCAGCGCCGACTTTCATGGCCATCCATCTCGAAGAATACCAGGAGCTCCTCGAGGACCTCCCCACCGACGCCCAGGACGTGCTGCGCGCGTCGTGGAACGAGGCGGCGCGCGTTTTCTCGGCGCGCGGGCTGGACAATTACCTGAAGGGCGCGGCCGCGCTGCAAAGCCTCGGTCGCGGCGAGGAACTCGTCGTCACCTTCATCCAGGCAATGCCGGAAGTGTCGCGCGCCATCGGCGAGGATGTGCTGCCCGACGTCGTCAACTTCCTGCTGGGGATGGCGTCGAAGACCTCCGGCCAGGTACTCACCCTGGTCGTCGGTACCGCGCCGCTCGCCGCCGAGCGCCTCGGCGACGCGGGCCTGTTCCGCAATTATCTCAACGTGCTGTCGATCATGCTGGCGCAGGCGCCGCGCGGCCTGCGGCCGATGCTCGAAAACCTCGACCGGCTGCTCACCCAGCTCACCCTGGGCGGACTGCGGCGCTGGGTGCAGTGGGGGGCGCAGGCCTACAAGGCCGATTTCGAGGGCCAGGTGCGCTACTTCTCGCTGCAGAGCCCCGACGCCTTGTCCGTGCTCCAGCAGGAACGCAAGGGCACGCTGTTCGTCGATGTGCAGCGCCGCCTCAACATCTACCTGCGCGCGATGTGGGGGCGCGACTTCTTCCTGCGTCCGACCGCCGGCGACTACGAGCGCCGCGAAGGCCTGAAGCCCTATATCGAGCGCTACGTCATCCATATTGCCGATGCCTACGACGACTACAAGCCGTTGGGCGAAGACACGCCGCCCGAGCAGCGCGTGCCGGGCCTCGAAATCTACCGGGCGGCTGCCAATCACTGCGCCGCGCATCTGGCCTTCAGCAAAGCGCCGCTGTCGATGCAGATGCTCAACACGACGCAGATGGGCATCATCGAAACCATCGAGGATGCCCGCGTCGAAGAACTCGCCTGCCGCCAGTTCCCCAACATGCGCGCCGCCTGGCTGGCGCTGCATCCGCCGGCCGACTACAGCGAGCCCAAGTCGGTCGGCGACCTGCTCAACCGCCTGGCACGCGCCCTGCTGGAAGAACACAGCGCCGATCCGCACCCCTGGGTACAGCAGGGCGTGGCCCTGTTCCGCGCCGCGGCCGATCTTTCCAGCAACCAGGCGAGCTGGAACATCGGCGTCGAGCTCGCGCACAGCCTGGGCCAGATTCCTCTGCCCGAATACAACGCGCGTACCGACACGCTGCGCGCCATCTATCGCGACGACAACCGCACCGTCTGGGAGTCGGAGGAATACGACGAGCTGGAGGCCCTGGAGGCCACCTGGCAACGCCAGCGGCAAGTGCGCAAGAAGGTCAGCGTCATCGAGATGGTGAACGAGGTGAATAACGAGTTCGCCGGAGACGACGCCGAAGAGGTCTGGGTGCTGGAAACCCCCTTCTGGCTGGATCAGGAAGGCAAGACCATCAACGAACTGGAAGGTCGCGAACCGGTGGCCGATCCGGTGCACTACCACGAGTGGGACTACCAGATCCAGCTCGAGCGCCCGAGCTGGGTGACGGTGCTCGAGCGGCGTCCCAAGCTCGGCGAGCTCGAACTCATCGAGCGGATCGTCGCCGACCACAAGCCGGTGATCTCGCGCCTCAAGTTCCTCATCGAGTCGATGATCCCGCAGGGCATGCAGCGCATCCGCCGCGTCGAGGACGGTGACGAACTCGACATCAACGCCGCCGTGCGCGCCATGCTCGACATCCGCCTGGGCCAGCAGCCCGACACGCGCATCATGATGCGCTACAAGCGCAAGCTGCGCGATCTGGCGGTGATGGTGCTGCTCGACATGTCGGAGTCGTCCAACGACAAGGTGCGCGGCCAGGACTATTCGGTGATGGATCTCACGCGCGCCGCCACGGTGCTGCTCTCCGACGCGCTCGACCGCATCGGCGACCCCTTCGCGCTGCACGGCTTCTGCTCGGACGGCCGCCACGACGTCCACTACTACCGCTTCAAGGACTTCGACCAGCCCTACAACGACACGGTCAAGGCGCGGCTGGCGGCCATGCGCGGCGCGTACTCGACGCGCATGGGCGCGGCGCTGCGCCATGCCGGCTCGCTGCTGAAGCTGCAGCCGAAGAACAAGAAAATCATCTTCGTCATCACCGACGGCGAGCCTGCCGACAATGACGTGCGTGATCCGCAGTACCTGCGTTTCGACACCAAGCGCGCGGTCGAGGAACTGCAGCGCGACGGCATCGCCACCTACGCCCTGTCGCTCGACCCGCATGCCGACCAGTATGTGTCGCGCATCTTCGGCGCGAAGAATTTCACCGTGCTCGACCAGGTCGAACGCCTGCCGGAGAAGTTGCCGATGCTGTACATGGGATTGACCCGCTGATGGCCGCCATGCAAGTCGACTCGCTCGCCAAGCGCTTGCTCTTCAACACGGTGCGCGTCGATACCGTGCTGGAAGACGGCAGCGAAGGCTCCGGCACCGCCTTCGTGGTCAGCCACGCTCACCCGCGCGGCAACTTCCTGTTCGTCGTCACCAACCGCCACCTGGTCGAAGGTGTGCGGCAGGGCGGTCTGGTGTTCACGCAAGGGAAGGGCGGCCAGCCGCTCCTCGGCCAGCGTTTCCAGCTCAACATCGACGAGTTTCCGCAGGCCTGGTTCCTGCATCCGGACCCGACGGTCGATCTGGCGGTCGTGCCCCTGCGGCCCCTCGAAGCGGCCGCGCGCGAGCGCGGCATCGAGCTCTACTACCACGCCATCGATACCCGTCTCGTGCCCGATGCCGCCTGGGTCGCGGCGCTCGATGCCCTGGAAGACGTGCTGTTCGTCGGTTATCCGAGCGGCGTCTGGGACCAGGTCAACCTCATGCCGATCCTGCGGCGCGGCACCACCGCGACGCCGATCGCCCTCGATTTCGAGGGGCGCGCCGAGTTCCTCATCGATGCGGCGGTCTATCCGGGATCGAGCGGCAGCCCGGTGTTCGTGGTCTCCCCCGAGGGGATGCGCGCGCGGGGCGGGCCGCGCAAGTTCCTGTTCGCCGGCGTGGTCGCGGCGGTGTTTTTCCGCGAGGAAGCCAACCGCATCGCCTCGATGCCGGTGCCGGCCCACCAGGGCGGCGCGACGATCGGCTCGGAAATGATCGACCTCGGCCTCGTCATCAAGTCGCAGGCCGTGATCGATCTGATCGATGCCTATCTGCGGAAATGGAAAGAATGATGAATGCTGCACCTGTCTATCCCGGCCTCGACAACGATTCCCACGGCATCACCCAGCTCGGGCGCCTCGTGCTGGATGCGCGCGTGTTCGGCCTGATCGCCGATGGCGAGGATTGCGCGGGCTGGGAGCTGGGACGCATGCAGGTCTTGGCCAACCAGGTCGAGGCGCGCTGGGATGAGTACGGCAATCTGCCGAGCCGCCTGCCCGACGAT
>JBBIPL010000011.1:0-36898 GCA_037442845.1 Hydrogenophilales bacterium
TGGAGCAGGGCTACCGCTCGCGCGCCGCCTACAAGCTGATGGAGATCGACGACAAGGACCATCTGCTGAAGCCCGGCGGCGTGGTGGTGGATCTCGGCTGCGCGCCGGGGGGCTGGTGTCAGGTGGCGGCGGAGCGCATGCGGGGCCGCGGCCGCATCGTCGGCCTCGACCTGCTGGAGATGACCGGCCTCAATCACGTCGACTTCATCCAGGGCGATTTCACCGCCGACGCGCCCCTGGCGGAACTGGAAGCCCTGCTCGCGGGTCAGCGGGCGGACCTTGTAATGAGCGACATGGCCCCCAATATCACTGGCGTGGCCGTGTCGGATCAGGCCCGCGCCTACCATCTGGCGGAACTGGCCCTGGAATTCGCCGAAAAATGGCTGCAACCGGGCGGGGCCTTCCTGGTCAAAGTTTTCCAGGGCGCGGGCTTCGAGGATTACGTCAGGCGGATGCGGATGGTGTTTCAGGGCGTGGCGGTGCGCAAGCCGGATGCCTCGCGCGACCGCAGCCGGGAGGTGTATCTGCTCGGACGCGGCTTGCGCATGGCAACTGTGGTCAGCGCCGGCGGAGATTGAAGCCGGCGTGGAATTGAACTAACTTCGGGTACCCGCGGAGTCTTTCCGCAAAAGGAGTGCAAGTGAACAACCTCATGAAGAACGTCGCCATCTGGCTGGTCATCGCCCTGGTCATGATGACGGTGTTCAACCAGTTTAGTACCCGCCAGACCGTGCAATCGCAGGTGGATTATTCCCAGTTCATCGAGCAGGTGCGCCAGGGCCAGGTGGCCAAGGTCACCATCGAGGGCCACGTGCTGCGCGGCGTGCTGGTCGACGGCAAGCGTTTCACCACCTACGCGCCGTCCGATCCCTGGCTGGTCTCCGATTTGCTGAAGAACGGCGTGCAGGTCGAGGCCAAGCCGCAGGAAGAGCCATCGATGCTCATGAGCATCTTCGTGTCCTGGTTCCCCATGCTGCTCTTGATCGGCGTCTGGATCTTCTTCATGCGCCAGATGCAGGGCGGCGGCCGTGGCGGCGCCTTCTCCTTCGGCAAGTCGAAGGCGCGCATGCTCGACCAGGACAGCAACACCGTTACCTTCGCCGACGTCGCCGGCTGCGACGAGGCCAAGGAGGAAGTGGGCGAACTGGTGGAATTTTTGCGCGATCCCTCGCGCTTCCAGAAGCTCGGCGGCCGCATCCCGCGCGGCGTGCTGATGGTGGGCTCGCCCGGCACCGGCAAGACGCTTCTCGCCAAGGCCATTGCCGGCGAGGCCAAGGTACCCTTCTTCAGCATCTCCGGTTCCGACTTCGTGGAAATGTTCGTCGGCGTCGGCGCGGCCCGCGTGCGCGACATGTTCGAGCAGGCCAAGAAGCAGTCGCCCTGCATCATCTTCATCGACGAAATCGACGCGGTCGGCCGCCAGCGCGGCGCCGGACTCGGCGGCGGCAACGACGAGCGCGAGCAGACCCTGAACCAGTTGCTGGTGGAGATGGACGGCTTCGAGGCCACCGCCGGCGTCATCGTCATCGCCGCCACCAACCGTCCCGACGTGCTCGATCCCGCCCTGCTGCGCCCCGGCCGCTTCGACCGCCAGGTGGTGGTGCCGCTGCCCGACATCCGCGGCCGCGAGCAGATCCTCATGGTGCACATGCGCAAGGTGCCGGTGAGCCAGGACGTCAAGGCCGACATCATCGCCCGCGGCACTCCCGGCTTCTCCGGCGCGGACCTCGCCAACCTGGTCAACGAGGCGGCCCTGTTCGCCGCCCGCGCCAACAAGCGCGTGGTGGACATGGACGACTTCGAGCGCGCCAAGGACAAGATCATGATGGGCGCCGAGCGCCGCTCCATGGTCATGCCCGAGGAGGAACGCAGGAACACCGCCTACCACGAGTCCGGCCACGCCGTGGTGGCGAAGCTCATGCCGAAAACCGACCCGGTGCACAAGGTCACCATCATCCCGCGCGGCCGCGCCCTCGGCGTGACCATGCAGTTGCCCACCGAGGACCGCTACAGCCAGGACCGCACCCGCCTGCTGTCCACCATCGCGGTGCTGTTCGGCGGCCGCATCGCCGAGGAAATCTTCATGAACCAGATGACCACAGGCGCTTCCAACGACTTTCAGCGCGCCACCGATCTGGCCCGCCGCATGGTCACCCAGTGGGGCATGTCCGACGCCCTGGGACCCATGGTCTACGGCGAGGAGGAGGGCGAGGTGTTCCTGGGCCGTTCCGTCACCACCCACAAGAGCGTGTCCGAGACCACCATGCAGCAGGTGGACAAGGAGGTGCGTCGCATCATCGACGAACAGTACGCCCTGGCGCGCAAGATCCTCGAGAACAACCGCGACAAGGTGGAGCGCATGACGCAGGCCCTGCTGGAATGGGAAACCATCGATTCCGAGCAGATCGACGACATCATGGCCGGCCGCGAGCCGCGTCCGCCCAAGCCGGTGGCCCCCCCCACCTCCAGCTCCGGCAGCCCGCCGAGCGCGGCCCCCGAACCCACCGCGACGCCGGCGGAAGAAGCCTGACAAGCAGGTGCAAGGTGTAAGGTTAAGGGTCAAGGCCATTCCTTGAACCTTGCATCTTGAGCCTGGCGCCCATGTTCCGCTGCGGCCGCTTCACCTTCGCCCTCGACCGGCCATTGGTCATGGGCATCGTCAACGTCACCCCGGATTCCTTTGCCGATGGCGGCCGCTACCTGGACGCCGAGCGCGCCATCGCCCAAGGCCTTGCCTTGAAGGACGCGGGCGCGGATCTCCTCGACATCGGCGGCGAATCCACCCGGCCCGGCGCAGCGCCGGTGTCGGCGCAGCAGGAACTCGCCCGCGTGCTGCCGGTGCTGGAGGGCCTGCGCGACGCCGGCGTCGCGCTTTCCGTGGACACCATGAAGCCGGAGGTCATGGCCGCCGCCCTTGCCGCCGGCGCCGACATGATCAACGACGTGCGCGGCTTCGAGGCGCCCGGCGCCCTGCAAGCGGTGGCCGCCGCAAACTGCGGGCTGTGCCTCATGCACATGCGCGGCATGCCCGGAACCATGCAGGACGCGCCCGCATACGCGGACGCGGCGGCGGAAGTGGCGGCCTACCTGGCTGGCCGCCTGGCCGCCGCCCGTGCCGCGGGCATCGGCGCGGAACGGCTGTTGATCGATCCCGGCTTCGGCTTCGGCAAGACCCTGGCGCACAACCTGGCGCTGTTCAAGAATTTGCCGCGCCTGGCCGATATGGCTCCCGTATTGGTGGGCCTGTCGCGCAAGTCCATGCTGGGCGCGCTTACCGGCCGCGCGGTCGGGGACCGGCTGCTGCCCAGCGTGGTGGCCGCGCTGATCGCCGCGCAGCGGGGCGCCGCCGTGCTGCGCGTGCATGACGTGCGGGAAACCGTGGAAGCCCTCAACCTGTGGCATGAATTGGGAGAAATGCAGTGAGCAGAAGATTTTTCGGCACCGACGGGGTGCGCGGACGCGTCGGCGAGGACCCCGTCACCCCCGGCATGGTCATGCGCCTGGGCTATGCCGCCGGCCGCGTGCTGGCCAGCAAGGGCCACGACGCCCTGCACGGCGAGCGGCCCACGGTGCTCATCGGCAAGGACACCCGGGTCTCCGGCTACATGCTCGAATCCGCCCTGCAGGCCGGGCTCACCGCCGCCGGCGTCGATGTGCGCCTGACCGGCCCCATGCCCACGCCCGGCGTGGCCTATCTCACCCGCGCGCTGCGCCTGCAGGCCGGCGTGGTGATTTCCGCCTCGCACAATCCCTACGAGGACAACGGCATCAAGTTCTTCTCCGCCCAGGGCGCCAAGTTGCCGGACGAAGTCGAACTCGCCATCGAGGCGGCCATGGAGTCGCCCATCCGCACCGAGCCCTCGAAGAGCCTGGGCCGCGTCAAGCGGGTGGACGACGCTGCCGCGCGCTACATCGAATTCTGCAAGAGCACCTTCCCCAACGACCTCGACCTGCGCGGCATGCGCATCGTCGTCGACTGCGCGCACGGCGCCGGCTACCACATCGCCCCGCACGTCTTCCACGAACTGGGCGCGGATGTCATCGCCATCGGCAACGAACCGAACGGTATGAACATCAACAAGGAATGCGGCGCCACCCACACCGAGGCGCTGGCGCGCGCGGTACGCAAGCATCGCGCCGACGTCGGCGTGGCGCTGGACGGCGACGGCGACCGCCTGATGATGGCGGACAGTTCCGGCGAGATCATGGACGGCGACAAGCTGCTCTACGTCATCGCCCGCCACCGCAAGGAAAGCGGCGAACTCAGAGGCGGCGTGGTCGGCACCCTGATGACCAACCTGGGCGCCGAACTCGCCCTCAGACACCTGGGCTGCGCCTTCCTGCGCGCGAAGGTGGGCGACCGCTACGTCCTGGAAGTGCTGCAACAGGAAGGCTGGCAACTGGGCGGTGAGAGCTCCGGCCACCTCCTCTGCCTGGACAAGCACACCACCGGCGACGGCATCGTTTCCGCCCTGCAGGTCCTCGCCGCCCTGCGCCGATCGGGTCAATCGCTGGCGGACTACGCCCGCGACTGCCCGGCTTTCCCGCAGGTGCTCATCAATGTGCGCGTGGCCAAGGGGTTCAAGCTCGATGGCCAGGCGCCGGTGAAGGACGCCGTAAGTGCGGTGGAGGGCGAACTGGGCGACAGCGGGCGCGTCGTGCTGCGCCCCTCCGGCACCGAACCGCTGGTCCGGGTCATGGTGGAAGGCCGCGACGAACCGCAGGTACGCCGCTGCGCCGAGCGCATCGCCGACGCCGTGAAGGTCGCGGCGGCGGTCTGAGATCTTCCCGCGCGGTTGCGTGGCGGCGGCGCCGAGGATGGATGACGCCGCGCCGGCGCCTTAGCCATAGCGCCCGGTGACATAGTCCTCGGTGCGCTGCTGCCGGGGGTTCGTGAAGATCTGTGGCGTGGCGCCCAGCTCGATCAAGTCCCCGAGGTGAAAGAACGCGGTGCGGTCGGAGACGCGGGCGGCCTGCTGCATATTGTGCGTGACGATGATGATCGTGTAGTTCTGCTTGAGTTCGTGGATCAGTTCCTCGATCTTCGACGTGGCGATCGGGTCCAGCGCCGAGCAGGGTTCGTCCATCAGGATCACGTCCGGGCTCACCGCGATCGCCCGCGCGATGCACAGGCGCTGCTGTTGGCCGCCGGAAAGGCCGGTGCCCGGCGTGTCGAGACGGTCCTTCACCTCGTCCCACAACCCGGCGCGGCGCAGGCTGGATTCGACGATCTGCTCAAGCTCGGCCTTCGACTTGGCCAGGCCGTGCAGGCGCGGGCCATAGGCGACGTTCTCGAAAATCGACTTGGGGAAAGGATTGGGCTTCTGGAAAACCATGCCGACCTGCGCGCGCAGCATCACGACATCGATGGCGCGGTCGTGGATGTCGTATCCGTCGAGGGTAATCCGCCCGGTCACGCGCGCGCCCTCGACCGTGTCGTTCATGCGATTGAAACAACGCAGGAAAGTGGTTTTGCCGCACCCGGATGGGCCGATGAAGGCGATCACCTCGTTGGCCATGACGTCCATCGACACCCCATGCAAGGCTTCGTTGTTACCGTAGAACACGCGCACGTCGCGCGCTGACAGTTTGACCGCCCCTGAGGGGGCGGCGCCTGTGCAGGGATTGTCGGCAAGTGCGGCGTGCATCTTGCCCATCGTCACCTTGGCGTCTTGCATCTTTACCACCTCGTCTCGTAATGTTTGCGCAGCCAGATGGCCAGGGAATTCAGCGACAGCATCAGCGCCAGCAGCACAATGATCGCCGCCGACGTGCGGCCCTCGAAGAAATTGCGCAATTCATTGCCCTGCCACAGGTAGATCTGCACCGGCAGCGCCGTCGACTGGTCGAATGCCGTTGCCGGCACGCTGGCCACGAAAGCGCTCATGCCGATCAGCAGCAGCGGCGCGGTTTCGCCCAGCGCCTGGGCGACGCCGATGATCGTCGCCGTGAGGATGCCGGGCCGGGCCAGCGGCAGCACATGGTCGGTGATCGCCTGGACCTTCGAGGCGCCGACGCCCAGCGCCGCTTCGCGAATCGATGGCGGGATTGCCTTGAGCGTCGAGCGGGTGGCGATGATCACCGTCGGCAGGGTCATCAGGGTCAGCACCAGTCCGCCGACGATGGGCGCCGACAGCGGCAGCTTGAACCACAGGATGAACACTGCCGCGCCGAGCAGGCCGAAGACGATGGAGGGCACTGCCGCGAGATTGTTGATGTTGACCTCGATCAGGTCGGTCCACCTGTTCTTCGGCGCGAATTCTTCGAGATAGATCGCCGAGGCCACGCCGATCGGCACCGCCAGCAGGATGACGATGATCATCATGAACAGCGAGCCCATGAAGGCGCCGGCGAGGCCGGCCGAGGCCAGCGAACTGCGCGAATCGGGGTTCATAAAGATGGCGGTGCTGAACTTGTTCTGGATGACGCCCTTGGCGTAGAGCTGATCGGCCATCTGGCGCGTCTGCGCGCTGAGTTGCTGCTGTGCGTCGGGCAGGTCGCGGTCGATGTTGCCTTTCAACCAGACATCGACGTTGGCGTCGGCCAGCAGCTTCAGTCGCACCGTCTTGCCGACGATGCCGGGATCCGCGACGACCATGTCGCGCAACGCGAACAATTCCCCGCTGGTGACCAGGTGCGCGGCGCCTTCTGGATGCTGGTCCGCTTCCGGCAGCAGCTTGGCGATGGACCGGTGAATGATCTGCCCGAAGTCGATGAAGTTCAGGTCCAGTTGCCACTGGGTGAGGCGCTGCGCAAAGGCGGCGGGTGACTCGCCCGGCATGGCCGTCGGTTTCGGCCCGATCTGGATCACCTCGGGATCGAAGTGCACGTCCATCACGAAGGTGGCCTGCCAGAAAGCGGGCAGACCCTTCGAGAGGATCGTGGTGAAGAGGATGGCGACCAGCGCCAGCGCGGTGGTCACCGCCGCGATGCCCAGGGCGCGAAAGCGCAGTTCCTGATTGCGCCGGCGGGCGAGCGACGACTCGACGCGCTGGCGGATCGCCGAATAACCCTGGTCGCTATGGGTCGAGGAATTCATGGCTTACTCGTATTGTTCACGGTACTTGCGCACGATCGCCAGCGCGATCACGTTGAGTATCAGGGTCATGGCGAACAGCGTCAGACCGAGGGCGAACGCGACCAGCGATTGCGGGCTGGCGAAATCCTGGTCACCGGTCAACTGGTTGACGATCGACACCGTGACCGTGGACACGGCTTCGAACGGGTTGGCCGTCAGCACCGGCGCGTTGCCGGCGGCCAGCACGACGATCATGGTCTCGCCGATGGCGCGGCTGACCGCCAGCAGGATGGCGCCGACGATGCCCGGCAGCGCCGCCGGCAGGATCACCTTGATGACCGTTTCGGAGCGTGTGCCGCCCAGCGCCAGCGAGCCGTCACGCATGGCCTTGGGCACCTGGGTGATGATGTCGTCGGACAGCGAGGACACGAAGGGGATGATCATGATGCCCATCACCAGGCCGGCGGTCAGCGCCGAGGTGGCGCGGATGCTCAGGCCGACCAGCTCGCCCAGCTCGACCAGAAAGGGCCCCACCGTGACCAGCGCGAAGAAGCCATAGACGATGGTCGGGATGCCGGCCAGCACTTCGATGATCGGCTTGGCGACGTTGCGCACGTGGTACGGCGCGTATTCGGCCAGATAGATGGCCGTCATCAGCCCCAGCGGCACCGCCACCAGCATGGCGATGAGCGAGATCATCAGCGTGCCGGCCATCAGCGGCAGCATGCCGAAGCCGCTTTGGTCGGTGTCGCCAACCGTTGCGAAGCGGGGGTTCCAGGTCGTGCCGAAGAAGAAGTCGAGCGGGTTGACGAACTGGAAGAAGCGCAGGGACTCTCCCAGCACGGACAGGACGATGCCCACTGTGGTGAAGATGGCGACCGCCGAGCAGGCGATGAGGGCGATCTGGACGGCGCGTTCCACCTTGTTGCGCGCCCGCGTCTCCGCGGTGGTCTTGCGCCAGGACCAGAACAGGCCGAGCGCCGCCAGGGTGGCCATGAGGGCGGCAGTCACCGCCTGGCCGGTGGCGGTCAGACGCTGCATGTAGGTCGCGGCGGCTTGCTCGTAGGCTTGCGCCTCGCCGAGCAGGCCAAAGCCGCTGGCCAAATTGCCGATGCGTTGCAGCAAGACGCGCTGTTGCAGCGCTTCCGGGGGAATATGTTCGGAAGGCAGGCTGGCGATGACCATCGCCTCGATGATCGTACCGCCGAATAGTGTCCACAACAGATACACCGCGGTCGCGGGGACGACGGCGCGCAATACCACCAATAGGCCGTGATAGCGCGGCAGCGAGTGCATGCGCGCCCCGCTGGCCTGCGCGACGCCACGGCTGCGCGCCAATCCGAGCTGGTAGGCGATCGCCGCCAGCGCGAGCAGGACCGCGACGACTGCTAGATTGGACATGACTGCGGAATCCCGATGTGTGGACGTGGAAACGGACGGAACGGCGAGCGCATGCGTCGCCGTTCCGCAACCGATGCGGACAGTTCAGGTTCGCGATCCACCTCGGGGAAGAGCCGGAGTCCGGTCCCCGACGTGGATCAAGCGCGTCTACCGGCTCAGAAGGCCTTGCGCGCTTTCAGAGCAGCGATCGCCTTGGCGCGCTCGGCGGAGCTAAGCGGAATCAGGCCGGCCTTTTCCAGCGGGCTGCCCTTGCCGGAAACTGCGGGCGACAGAAAGTACTGGGCGTACTCCAGCACGCCCGGGATCACGCCGACATGGGCGTCCTTGACATAGAAGTAGAGCGGACGCGAGACCGGATACCTGCCGGACAGGATGTTCTCGTCGCTGCCCTCCACGCCGTTGATCGCGGCAATCCGCAGGCGGTCTCGGTTCTGGTCATAGAAGCTCAGGCCGAAGACGCCCAGGGCGTCGCGCTGCGCGGTCAGGCGGGCCAGGGTTTCGGTGTAGTCGCCGGCCACTTCGATGACGCGGCCGTCGGTACGGATGGCGGTGCAAAAGGCGTCGGCACGCTTCTTGTCGGCCTTCGCCATGGCCTGAACTTCGGGCAGGCTCATGCAGCCGGGGTGTACGGCCTTTTCCTCATACACTTCGCGGGTGCCGTGGTTGCTGCCCGGAATCACCAGCACGATTTCCTGGTTGGGCAGGAGCCGATCGATTTGCGACCAGCGGGTGTAGGGGTTGGGAACCATCTTGCCGTCCTTGGGTACTTCCTTGGCGCCAGCCAGGAAGATATGTTGCGGTTCCAAGGCGAAACGACCGCTGTCGCTGCGCGAGGCGAAGACGATGCCGTCGTAGCCGAACTTGACTTCAAGGATCTTGTTCACGCCATTCTTGATGCAGGCTTCCTTTTCGGCGGGGCGCATCGGCCGCGAGGCGTTGGCGATGTCGATGGTGTTGGCACCCACGCCTTGGCAGAACTGGCGCATGCCGCCGCCGGTCCCGCCGGAACCGACGACCGGCGTCTTGAACTGCGGGAAGGACTTGCCGAAATTCTCGGCGGCGATGGACGCGAACGGCAACACGGTGGACGAGCCGGCGATCTGGATGGTGTCGCGGGCAACGGCGGGGGTGGTGGCGCCGGCGGCGGCGAGCAGCGCGGTGGCAAGCAGGGAAATGCGGTATTTCATGGCGATCTGACTCCTGGTTGATAAGCAATTGGGCGACCGGTGCGGCCCTTGCGGGTTGGCGCTGAGTCCCGACGCTTGGGCCGGTGGCGGCAGCCCGCTCACCTTAGTCGTGCAATATTTCATTTCAATGACACTTTCATGACTCTTTTGCATACTGCTTTCGGCGGCGGCGCACGCCGTCGGATGTCCCCCCAGCCGTCACCGCGCGCGGCCCGAGGCTCCTGTCATTTCAGGAAGTGGCGCGCGTACAGCGGATTCAACCGGCTCATGGGCAGGAGGATGAAGAGGTCGGCGGTGTTGAAGTCCGGATCCCAGGCCGGCGCTCCGCCCACATAGGCGCCCAGGCGCAGGTAGCCCTTGACCAGGGGCGGCACGCTGGGGGCGGGAGTGGCGTCGAGGCTCTCCAGTGGCAGGGGGCAGCGGGGAAACACCCGCCACTCGACGGGGGCCAGGTGCTTTTCCCGCACCGCGTGCCAGATGCCGGCGGCGTTGTGGCCGCCATCCTGCATGCCGATGCTGGCGCAGCCGATGAGATAGTCGTAGCCGCTTTTCATCATGAATTCCGCCAGGCCTGCCCACAGGTGGGTGATGACGCCGCCGTTGCGGTAGTCGGCGTGCACGCAGGAGCGTCCCACCTCGACCATGCGGTCGCGCACATGTTGCAACCGGGTCAGGTCGAACTCGTTCTCCGAGTAGTAGCTGCCCACGCGCTTCGCCGCGCGATGCGTAAGGATGCGGTAGGTGCCCACCACCTTTCCGCTGTCGCCGTCGCGCACCAGCAGGTGCTGGCAGTAGGGGTCGTACAAGTCGATGTCGAGTCCCGCTTCCGGGGTGCTCAGGCGCGCCCCCATTTCCTCGGCGAATACTTTCCAGCGCAGGCGCTGGGCCTCCCGCACCTCGTCCTCGTGGCGGGCCAGGGAAACGTGGAATGCCTTGCGCGAGCGATCCGCGCCGACCAGATGCTGTTGCAACATGTTGATGATCTCCGTGCCGGTTTTTTGCCACGGTAACGCGCTGGAATTTCCTGCCGGTTACGAGGATGTGAAGAAAACGTGACCGTTGCGGCCTCGCCCGGGTCGGGCGGACGTTCAAGAATCTGTAATATTTCATGTGTAATATTTCAGTTTTCTTACACGACCCATCCCACGGAGCTACCCATGCGCATTCAGCGTTCCCTGCTCAAGATGGCCGGCCTGGCGGCCGCCCTGTCCCTGAGCGTTTCAGCCTTCGCCAGCAACATCACCGGCGCCGGCGCCACCTTCCCCTACGCTGTCTATACGAAATGGGCGGAGGCCTACAAGGCCGCCACCGGCAAGAAGGTCAACTACCAGGGCATAGGATCCTCCGGCGGCATCAAGCAGATCAGGGCAAAAACCGTCGATTTCGGCGGCACCGACGCGCCCATGAAGGAAGAGGAACTGGATGCCGCCGGCCTGATCCAGGTGCCCACGGTCATGGGCGGCGTCACCATCGTCATGAACGTGCCCGGCTTCAAGTCCGGCCAGATCAAGCTGGACGGCCCGGTCGCCGCCGACATGTTCCGCGGCGCCATCCGAAAGTGGAATGATCCCGCCATCGCCGCCCTCAACCCGGGCGCCAGGCTGCCCGACCTGGCGGTGACCGTGGCACATCGCTCCGACGGTTCCGGCACCACCTTCGCCTTCACCCACTACCTGGCCAAGCAATCCGTCGCGTTCAAGCGGGACGTGGGCGCCGGCACCACCGTGAACTGGCCCGTCAACGGCGTCGGCGGCAAGGGCAACCCGGGCGTGGCGGCGAACGTACAGAAGATCGCCGGCGCCATCGGCTACGTGGACATCGCCGATGCCATGAAGAACAACATGAACTTCGTGGCGCTGAAGAACAAGGCGGGCAACTTCATCGTGCCGAATCAGGACGCCGTGGAAGCGGCCGCTGCCGGCGCCAACTTCAAGGTCAAGGGCATGGCCCCAGATCTTCTCGACCAGACCCACAAGAACGCCTGGCCCATCACCACGGCCACCTACATCCTGGTCTATGAAAAGGGCGCGGACCCGGCCAAGCAGAAGGGCGTGGTCGATTTCTTCACCTGGTCCCTGAACAACGGCCAGAAAATGGCCGAGGAACTGGGCTTCGTGCCCCTGCCGGCCAGTGTGGTAAAGATGGTCGAAGCCGAAATGAAGAACATCAAATAAGCAATTGCTGAAACAGGGTGGGCGCGGAGGCATCCTCTTCCGCGCCCGCATTTTCTCCGCGAGCGCCTTCACACGGTTCATGGCGTTGGCGAAGAAAACAGACCGATCAGGATTCCCGCCATGAGCGACGTGGCTCGCCCCGTCGACCTGCACGCCAGTCAGGTCCGCAAGTTCAAGATTCAGGACATGCTGTTCCACCAGGTCACTCTGGTGTTCGCCTTCATCGTCCTCGCGGCCCTGGTGGGCATCCTGATTTCCCTGGCGGTGGAGGCCCTGCCGGTGTTCCGCGAGACCGGCCCCGCCTTTCTCTGGACCAAGGTCTGGAACGTGCCCGAGGACCAGTACGGCGCCCTTTCCGCCATCTACGGCACGCTGGTGACCTCCATCATCGCTCTCGTCATCGCCGTGCCGGTGAGCTTCGGCATCGCCCTGTTCCTTACGGAAACCTGCCCGGTCTGGTTGCGCCGGCCCCTGGGCACCGCCATCGAGTTGCTGGCCGGGGTGCCCTCCATCATCTACGGCATCTGGGGATTGTTCGTCTTCGCGCCCCTGTTCGCCGCGCACGTGCAGCCCCATCTGCAGGCCGTTCTGGGCGACGTGCCGGTGATCGGCGGCTGGTTCGCCGGTCCGCCCATCGGCATCGGCATCCTCACCGCCGGCATCGTGCTCTCGCTGATGGTGATTCCCTTCGTCGCCTCGGTCATGCGCGATGTGTTCGAGACCGTGCCGCCGGCCCTGAAGGAATCGGCCTACGGGATCGGCTGCACCACCTGGGAGGTGGTCATCCATGTCGTATTGCCCTACACCCGCGTCGGCGTCATCGGCGGCATCATGCTCGGTCTCGGCCGGGCGCTGGGCGAGACCATGGCGGTCACCTTCGTCATCGGCAACGCCAACCGCATCGTCGGCAGCCTCTACGCGCCGGGCACTTCCATCGCCTCCACCCTGGCCAACGAGTTCGGCGAGGCGGATCCGGGTCTGCACATTTCCGCTCTGTTCGCCCTGGGTCTGGTGCTGTTCATCATCACCTTCATCGTCCTGGCCATCTCCCGCTGGTTGATTCGCCGCGGCGTCGCCAAGCAGGGCAAGTAACGGAAAGCCAGGAGACCGGACATGAACCTTTATTCCCGCCGCATCTGGACCAACCGCGTCGGCATCGCCCTGTCCATGGTGGCCATGGCCTTCGGCCTGTTCGCCCTGCTGTGGATCCTCTGGACCCTGTTCTACAACGGCTTCGCCGCCTTGTCCTGGGAGTTCTTCACCGAGGACACGCCCGCGCCGGGCTCCGAAGGCGGCGGATTGCGCAACGCCATCGTCGGCAGCCTGATGATCATCGCGGTCACCACGCTGGTGTCGACGCCGATCGGCATCCTCGCCGGCATCTATCTCGCGGAATTCGGAACCACCTCGAAGTTCGCCGCCATGACCCGTTTCGTCACCGACATCATGCTGTCGGCGCCGTCCATCGTCATCGGCCTGTTCGTCTATGCCCTGATGGTGGCGACCCTGGGCGGCTTCTCGGGCTGGGCGGGTTCCGTCGCCCTGTCCCTGATCGCCGTCCCGGTGGTGGTGCGCACCACCGAGAACATGCTGCTGCTGGTGCCCACGGCACTGCGCGAGGCCGCCTTCGCCGTCGGCGCGCCGCGCTGGCAGGTTTCCCTCAAGGTCACCCTGCGCGCGGTCAAGGCCGGGGTGGTGACCGGCATCCTGCTGGCCATCGCCCGCGTCACCGGCGAGACCGCGCCGCTGCTGTTCACTGCGCTGAACAACCAGTTCTACAGTACCGACATGTCGCAGCCCATGGGCAACCTGCCGGTGGTGATCTTCCAGTTCGCCATGAGCCCCTACGACAACTGGGTAAGTCTGGCCTGGGGCGGCGCCCTGTTGATCGCCCTGCTGGTGCTCGGCATCAACATCTTCGCGCGCGTGCTGTTCCGCAAGAGATCCTCGGATTGAACCCGGAGTTCCCCATGTCCGCCCTTGAACAAATCGCAGACGGCGAAGCCATTCTGGCGATCCGCAATTTGAATTTCTACTACGGTGATTTCCGCGGCCTCATTGACGTTTCCATGGATGTCGCCAAGAACCGGGTGACGGCGTTCATCGGTCCTTCCGGCTGCGGCAAGTCCACCCTGTTGCGCACCTTCAATCGCATGTACGACCTCTACCCCGGCCAGCGGGCGGAGGGCGAAATCAATTTCCACGGCAAGAACCTGCTGGACAAGAAGCAGGACGTGAACCTGGTGCGCGCCAAGATCGGCATGGTGTTCCAGAAGCCCACACCCTTCCCCATGACCATCTACGAGAACATCGCCTTCGGCGTGCGCCTCTACGAGAAACTCGCCAAGCCGGAAATGGACGACCGCGTGGAATGGGCCCTGCGCAAGGCGGCCATGTGGCAGGAAGCCAAGGACAAGTTGCAGCAGAGTGGGCTGTCCCTGTCCGGCGGCCAGCAGCAGCGCCTGTGCATCGCCCGCACCATCGCGGTGAAGCCGGAGATCGTCCTGCTGGATGAACCCACCTCGGCCCTGGACCCGATTTCCACGGCCAAGATCGAGGAACTCATCGACGAACTGAAGTTGGACTACACCATCGCCATCGTCACTCACAACATGCAGCAGGCGGCGCGCATCTCGGATTTCACCGCTTTCATGTATCTGGGCGAACTGGTCGAGTTCGGCAAGACCGACAGCCTGTTCGTGAAACCCCAGAAGAAGCAGACCGAGGACTACATCACCGGCCGCTTCGGCTGAGACTAGGCGGAGGCGGCGGGGCCGCTGTCACAATTCCGTAACACGGCCGTCACCTTGAGCGTCTATGCTGTCTTCGTCAGACAGTCTGGACTCCTACTTGAATTCCCTTTCCGAACTGCGGCAGGCCATGGCCGGTCTGCGCGCCCGCGTCGAGGCCGGACGCGGCGAAATGCTGCGCGCTTGGCGGCCGGCGCTGACCGGCCCCGGCCATGCCCGCGCGCTCGACAATCTGGCCGCCTATATCGCCTTCCGGCGCGAGGATCTGCGCGACATGCAGGAGCGCCTGTCCGACCTCGGCCTGTCTTCGCTGGGGCGTTGCGAGGGGCATGTGCGGGCCACCCTGGATTCCGTCGCCCTGGCCCTGGACGCGCTCGATTGCGCCTGCCCGAGCGATGCCGCCGCCCTGACTCGGCTGGGCCAGGAAAAGCAGACCGGCGACCGCCGCCTGCGCGAGAACACCCGGCGACTGCTGGGCAAGGAACCGAAGGGGCGCCGCACCCGCATCATGGTCACGTTGCCCCTGCTGGCGGCGCAGGATCCCCGCTTCGCGCGCGATCTGCTGGAGCGCGGCATGGATCTCGCCCGCATCAATTGCGCCCACGACGGGCCCGAGGTCTGGCAGGCCATGATCGACAACGTGCGCGCCGCCGCCGAGGCCGCCGGGCGCGCCTGTCCGATCCACATGGACCTGGCGGGGCCGCGCCTGCGCACCGGCGACATGGCCGCCACGCCCGGCCGCCTGCGTCTCAAGCCCCGCCGCGACGAACGCGGCGACACGCGGGCGCCGGCCTATTTCCTGTTCGATGCCAGCGGCGAGCCGGGTGGTCCCGGCCTGCGCGGCGCCACCGGCCTGGCCGGCTATGCGCGCGTCAGCGTGGCGCGCGACTGGCTGCTGCGCCTGCAGCCGGGCGACCTGGTGGAAGCGGTGGACGCGCGCGGCAAGAAACGCATCCTCAACGTGCTCGAGCGCATGGGCGAGGCACATGTGCTGGCCTGCGCCGCTGACAACGTCTGGCTGGAACAGGGCTGCGAGCTGAAGCGCTTGTCGAGCGGCGGCCACTCGCGGCTGACGCAGGTGGGGGCGCTGGAAGACAGCTTCGAGGTCATCCTCGTGCATGTCGGCGAGCGCCTGTTGCTGTCGCGGGATGGGGCGCCGGGCGAAGCGGGCGAGGGCGGCGACGGCGCCCTCGCCGGCCGCGTGCCCTGTGCCCAGCCCGAGGTGCTCGACAGCCTGCGCGTGGGCGAGCGGGTCTTCATCGATGACGGCCACATCGGCGCCGAGGTGGAAAAGGTGGACGCCGAGGGCGCCTGGCTGCGCATCACCCGCGCCCGCCCGGAAGGCGACAAGATCCGGCCGGCCAAGGGACTCAACTTCCCGGACAGCGACATCCGCCTGCCCGCCCTCGGCGACAAGGATCTGCTCGACCTCGATTTTGTCGCGCGCGAGGCCGACATCGTGGGGTATTCTTTCGTGCAGTCGGCCGAGGACATGCGCAGGCTGGCGGCGGAACTGGAGGCGCGCGGCGCCGGCCGGCTCGGCCGCATCGCCAAGATCGAGACGCGCCGCGCGGTGGCCAACCTGCCGGAGATCATCGTCGAGGGCAGCGGCCGGGCGCCGTTCGGGTTGATGATTGCGCGCGGCGATCTGGCCGTGGAGATCGGCTGGAGCCGGCTCGCGGAAGTGCAGGAGGAGATGCTCTGGGTCGCCGAGGCCGCGCACGTGCCGGTGGTCTGGGCGACGCAGGTGTTCGAGCAACTGATCAAGGAGAATCTGCCCTCGCGCGCGGAAATGACCGATGCCGCCATGTCGGAGCGCGCCGAGTGCGTCATGTTGAACAAGGGCCCGTTCGTGCTGGACGCCATTGCCATGCTGGATGACATCGCCCGCCGCATGCGGGCGCACCAGCACAAGAAATCCGCCCGCTTGCGGGCCTTACATTGGTAAGGAAGCGCCATGAGCAACGCCGTCAAAGACATCGCCAAGTACATTCGCAAGAATCCGGACGAGAAGGCCGCCTCTGATCTGCGGGATCTGTGCATAGCCCTGGAGTCGTCCGCCACCTTCAATCTGGGCTGCCTGTACGAGCTCGACAGGAAGCCGTTCGAGCTGGCCATGCGCTTGCTGGAGGAGTGGCGCTTCGACCGTCACGTCTTCGAGCGGCGCTTGTACAAATACCTGGCCGAGCCCGACGACGAGGCCTGAGCCGGCCGCCCCCGCTCAAACCGACGTGTCGGGCGCGGCTGCATGCGTCGCGCGCAGGATTTGTTCGAAGCGTTCGACGATTGCGTCCCAACCGTGGGCGCGCATGGATACGCTGGCCGCGGCGCCCAGCCGGGCGCGCAGGGCCGGCTCGGCGGCCGCCCGATACGCCGCGGCGATGAAGGCCTCCGCATCGCCAGCCTCCACCGCCAGGCCGTTCACATCCTCGATGATCAGGTGTTCTCCCGCCGCGCGGCGGTAGCTCACTACCGCCAGGCCGCTGGCCAGGGCCTCGCCCAGCACGTTGCCCCAGGTTTCGGTCAGGCTGGCGAACAGGAAGAGGTCCGCGCTGGCGTAGTGGCGGGCCAGATCTTCGCCCAGGCGGGGGCCCGCGAAGATATGCGTGGGGTGGCGGCGGCGTAAACCGGCCAGACTCGGGCCGTCGCCCACCCAGAGCATGCGCGCGTCCGCATGCCGTTCGGCGATGCGGGCGAAGGCGGCTTCGACCAAGGCCAGATTCTTTTCCGGGGCCATGCGGCCGACATACAGGCAGGCTGGGGCGTTCTCAGCCACTCCCCATTGACGCCGCAGCTCGGGGTCGCGGCGATCGGGGCGGAACAGGTGGATGTCGACGCCGCGTCCGAGCACCTGCGTGCCGGGTATGCCGCGCGCCGCCAGGCTCGCCGCCAGTTCCGGCGTTGGCGCCAGCGTGGCCTGGCAGCGCCGGTGCAGGCCGTCGATCCAGTCGCTGATCCAGGGCGTCAGCCAGCGCAGGCCATAGTGCGGACTGTACTGGTCGAAATGCGTGTGGTAGCCGGAAGTCACCGGCAGGTTGCGCGCGCGCGCCGCGCGCAGCGCCGCCCAGCCGAGAGGTCCCTCGGTGACCACGTGCACGCGGTGCGGCCGCTGGCTGTCCAGGAGTTGTCCGAGACGACGCCACGCCGGCAGGCCCAGGCGCAGGCCCGGATAGTTGGGGATGGGCAGGCCGGGCACCGTCCAGGTGTCCGCGCCCACCCCGCGCTCGCCGCGCTGGCGCGGTCGCACCACGCCCACCCAGTGTCCGCGCCGGCGCAGGCCTTCGACCAGACGGGCGCTGGTCATGGCGACGCCGTTGATCTCCGGCGGATAGGTTTCCGTGACCAGCAGGACGCGCAACGGGGTCATGCCGCCAGCTCCCGATACAGGTTGGCCAGACGTCGGGCCAGCGCGCGGTCGGACCATTCGCGCGCATAGGCTGCGGCCTCGTCGCCGAGCTGGCGGCGGGCGGCGGGGTTGTCCAGGAGTTCGCCCAGGGTGTCGGCGAACTCGGCGGGATCGTCGGCGGCTACGCGGCAGCCGCGGCGGGGTTCCAGAATGTCGCGGGCGCCCATGGCCGCCAGGGCGACCACCGGGCAGCCCTGGGCCATGGCCTCGAGCAGCACCAGTCCCTGCGTTTCGGTGCGCGAGGCGAAGATGAAGACGTCAGCCGCCGCGTAGGCGGCCGGCAACTGCTTGCGCCGGTCGAGATAGCCGAGGAAGCGGGCCTGCCCTCCCAGTCCCAGCAGTCGGGCCTGGCGTTCCAGGTCGGCGCGCGCCGGGCCTTCACCGGTGATCAGAAAGACCAGATCGGGATGCGCGCGGCGCGCCCGCGCCACCACGTCGAGCAGAAAGCCGATGTTCTTTTCGTGGGCGACGCGGCCGACGAACAGGGCCAGGGGCGTGTCCGCCGCGATGCCGAGGCCGGCGCGGAAGCGGTCGCCGTCGGCGGCCGCGAAGGCGCGCTCGGGCAGGCCGGTGGGCAGCACGTGCAGGGGCCGCCGCACGCCGTAGGCGCGCAGGCGCTCGCGCATCGCCGTCGAGGGCACGATCACCGCGTCCAGGTCGTTGCACTGGCGGCGCGAGAAATGCCGCGCGATGGCGCGCGGCAGGGCGGCGGGCAGCCAGGGCACGTAGTGGTGCAGGTATTCCTCGAACAGCGTGTGGTAGGTGGCCAGCACCGGCTTGCCCAGCTTGCGGGCCGCGCCGAGGCCGGCGTAGTGGGCGGCGAAGGGGGTCTGCACATGCACCAGGTCGCAGTCGCGCGCGGCCGCCAGGCAGGCCCGGCGCAGGGCGCCGTAGCGCGCCAGACGATCCTCCGGGTCGCCCGGGACCGGCCGCGAGGGCACCCGCGTGACGCCCGCGGAAGCGCCGCCGTCGCCGTAGTCCGGGGCGATCAGTGATACGTCGATGGCCTCGTCCGCCAGTGCGGCGCGAAAGGTCTCGATGGAAGTGGAAACGCCGTTGATGCGCGGGAAATAGACATCGGAAACCATGAGGACGCGCATCAGTAGGCCTCGATGTGCTCGGAGATCGGCTCCGGCCTGGCCTGGCGGCACAACAGGCTCCACTGCACCATTTCCAGCCGGCCGTCGGTGTGCTCGACGATGGCGCTGCACGAATCCACCCAGTCGCCGCAGTTGGCGTAGACAAGGCCGTCGACCTCCTTCAGCGCGGCCCAGTGGATGTGGCCGCAGATGACGCCGTCGAGACCGCGCTCGCGCGCGTGGCGGATGACCGAATCCTCGAAGTCGAAGATGAACTGCAAGGCGGTCTTCACCCGCCGCTTGGCATAGCCGGCCAGCGACCAGTAGCCCGGGATGCCGAGCAGGCGGCGCAGCCTGGACAGCCAGCCGTTGATGCGCACCAGGCCGTTGTAGGCCATGTCGCCGAGCACCGCCACCCAGCGGTGGTGCCGCGTAACCTGGTCGAACTCGTCGCCGTGGATGAGCAGGAAGCGGCGACCGTCGGCGGTCTCGTGCACGTATTCCCGCTCCACCCGGATGTCGCCGAAGGCGGTCTCGCAATAGTCGCGCAGGGCCTCGTCATGGTTGCCGGGCACGAACACCACGTGCTCGCCGTGGCGGGCGCGGCGCAGAACTTTCTGGATGACGGTGTTCTGCGTCGGGCTCCAGTGGAGGCCGCGACGCATGCTCCACAGGTCGATGATGTCGCCCAGCAGATACAGGTGTTCGGCGGGGTGGTCGCGCAGGAAGGCGAGCAGGCTGTCGGCATGGCAGGCCCGGGTGCCCAGATGGACATCCGAGATGAATACGGAGCGTACGGCTGGCATGCGGCGCACTCTGCCAAGCCTCTGTGACAGTCCGGTGACAACGGTTCGCCGGACCCGCGCGCGGCGCCGCGCATGGCCAGCGCGCCACAGCGCGCACGGTCGCGAAGATTGACCGTCCCGGTCTTCCTCATTAAAATTCACGGCCTTTTTCAAGGGGGAACCCATGCGTCGCAAACTGGTGGCAGGCAACTGGAAAATGCACGGCAGTCTCGCCGAGAACGAGGCCTTGCTCTCCGGCATCCTGGCCGGCATCGGCGAGCTCAAGGCCGGCGTCGCGGTATGCGTGCCGTTTCCCTACCTGGCGCAGGTGCAGGCCCGGCTGGCCGGTTCCAGGATCGCCTGGGGCGCGCAGAATCTCAGCCAGCACGCCAAGGGCGCCTACACCGGTGAAGTCTCGGCGGCCATGCTGAAGGATTTCGGTTGCGCCTACGTCATCGTCGGCCACTCCGAGCGCCGCGCCCTCTACGGCGAGAGCGATGCCGTGGTGGCGGAGAAGTTCGCCGCCGCCCAGGCCGCCGGCCTGACCCCCATTCTCTGCGTGGGCGAGACCCTGGAGGAACGCGAAGGCGGCATCACCGAGCAGGTGGTGGGCCGCCAGCTGGACGCGGTCATCGCCAAGTGCGGCGTGTCCGCCCTGGCCAAGGCCGTGCTCGCCTACGAGCCGGTTTGGGCCATCGGCACCGGCAAGACCGCCACGCCCGAGCAGGCGCAGGCCGTGCACGCCTTCATCCGCGCCCGGGTGCGCGGCCTCGACGCCGGCGTGGCCAAAGGCCTCATCATCCAGTACGGCGGCAGCATGAAGCCCGGCAATGCGGCGGAACTGCTGTCGCAGCCCGACATCGACGGCGGCCTGATCGGCGGCGCCGCGCTCAACGCCGAAGAGTTTCTCGCCATCTGCCGGGCCGGATAAGGAAGATCAGCCATGGAATTCATCGTCTGGGTCCTGCATCTGCTCGTCGCCGTCGCCGTCATCGCTCTGGTCCTGCTGCAGCACGGCAAGGGCGCCGACATGGGCGCGGCCTTCGGCAGCGGTTCTTCCGGCAGCCTGTTCGGCGCCAGCGGTTCCGCGAATTTCCTGTCCCGCAGCACGGCGGTGCTGGCCACGGCGTTTTTCCTGACCAGCCTGGGGCTGACCTATTTTTCCAGCCAGAAGCACGAGGCCGCGGCCAAGCCGCTGGCGGCGCCGGCCCAGCCGGCGGCGCCGCAGCCCGTCGAACAACCCGCGGGTGCTCTGGACAAATCGGGAGCCATCCCGAAGTAAGGCGTTTTCGGGGCGCGCGGCGCCCCCCCACGGCCGACGTGGTGAAATTGGTAGACACGCTGTCTTGAGGGGGCAGTGACGAAAGTCGTGCGAGTTCGAGTCTCGCCGTCGGCACCATCGAATTTCCTTATATATTTCTGTGCTTATTTAATAACCCATTGATATCAATGGGTTTTTTGTTTTTTCGAGCCTTGACGCAAGGAGCGCCAGCGCCTAGACTTGCGCAATTCATGGCGTGTGCCGACGCGCCATTCCGGGGAATCCATGCTCGAGAACTATTTTCCGATTCTGCTTTTCATCCTGGTGGGTCTGGGATTTGGCGTGGTTCCCATGCTGGCCGGCAAGCTGCTCGGTCCCAGCCGTCCCGACGCGGAGAAGGGGTCGCCCTACGAGTGCGGCTTCGAGGCCTTCGAGGATGCGCGCATGAAGTTCGACGTGCGCTTCTACCTGGTCGCCATCCTCTTCATCCTGTTCGACCTCGAAATCGCCTTCCTCTTCCCATGGGCCGTGGTGCTTGAGGATATCGGCCTGTTCGGCTTCCTTTCCATGATGGTTTTCCTCGGAATTCTGGTGGTGGGCTTCGTCTACGAGTGGATGAAGGGCGCCCTGGATTGGGAATGAGAGATAGGCGATGGGCATCGAAGGCGTACTCGAAAAAGGCTTCATCACCACCACCGTCGACGCGGTGGTGAACTACACCCGCACCGGCTCGCTGTGGCCGATGACCTTCGGCCTGGCCTGCTGCGCCATCGAAATGATGCAGGCCGGCGCCTCCCGCTACGACCTCGACCGTTTCGGCATGGTGTTCCGCCCCAGTCCGCGGCAAAGCGATCTGATGATCGTCGCCGGCACCCTCTGCAACAAGATGGCGCCCGCCCTGCGCAAGGTCTACGACCAGATGTCGGAGCCGCGCTGGGTGCTGTCCATGGGCTCCTGCGCCAACGGCGGCGGCTATTACCATTATTCCTATGCCGTGGTGCGCGGTTGCGACCGCATCGTGCCCGTGGATGTCTATGTGCCCGGCTGTCCGCCCAGCGCCGAGGCCTTGCTGTACGGCCTGATCCAGTTGCAGAAGAAGATTCGCCGCACTTCCACCATCGCCCGCTGACAGGACCGACGACCCATCATGCCGCTGACTCCGGAAGCCCTACTCGCGCGTATCGAGGACGCCCTGGGCGACAAGCTCGTCGCCAGCAGGATCGCCGTGGGCGAGCTCACCATCGAGGTGAAGCCCGAGGACTGGGTCGAGGTGGCCTTTGCCCTGCGCGACGAACCGGCGCTCGCCTTCGATCTGATGATGGACCTGTGCGGGGTGGACTACTCCGCCTACAAGGATGGCGCCCGTGAGGGCGCGCGCTTCGCCGTGGTCCTGCACCTGTTGTCGGTGGTGAAGAACCACCGCCTGCGCGTGCGCACGTTCTGCGCCGACGACGAACTGCCCATGCTGGCCTCGCTGATCGAAGTGTGGCCGGCGGTGAACTGGTTCGAGCGGGAGGCCTTCGACCTGTTCGGTATCGTCTTCGAAGGCCATCCCGATCTGCGCCGCATCCTCACCGACTACGGTTTCATCGGCCATCCCTTCCGCAAGGACTTCCCCATTTCCGGCCATGTGGAAATGCGCTATGACCCCGAGTTGAAGCGGGTCGTCTACCAGCCGGTCAGCATCGATCCGCGCGAGGTCACGCCGCGCATCGTGCGCGAGGACCACTACGGCGGGGGCGTGTAAATGGCCGATATCCGCAATTACACGATCAACTTTGGTCCCCAGCATCCGGCCGCGCACGGCGTGCTGCGCCTGGTGCTGGAGCTGGACGGCGAGGTCATCGAGCGCGCCGACCCGCATATCGGCCTGCTGCATCGCGGCACCGAGAAACTGGCCGAAACCAAGACCTTCCTGCAGGCCGTGCCCTACATGGATCGTCTGGACTACATGTCCATGATGCTGAACGAGCACGCCTACGTCATGGTCATCGAGCGCCTGCTGGGCCTGCGGGTGCCGGAACGGGCCCAGTACATCCGGGTGATGTTCGACGAAATCACCCGCATCCTGAACCACCTCCTGTGGCTCGGCACCCATGCCCTCGACGTGGGCGCGATGACGGTCTTCCTCTATGCCTTCCGCGAGCGCGAGGATCTCATCGACGTCTACGAGGCGGTCACCGGCGCCCGCATGCATGCCGCCTATTACCGGCCCGGCGGCGTCTACCGCGACCTGCCGGAGCGCATGCCGCAGTACCAGGTGACGCGCGGCAAGAACGAGGCCGACCTGCGCCGCATGAACGAGAACCGCCAAGGCAGCGTGCTCGACTTCATCGACGACTTCACCCGCCGTTTCCCCGGATACGTCGACGATTACGAGACCCTGCTCACCGACAACCGCATCTGGAAGCAGCGCACCGTCGGCATCGGCGTGCTCGATCCGGACCGGGCCAAGGCTCTGGGCATGACCGGCCCCATGCTGCGCGGCTCCGGCATCGCCTGGGACCTGCGCAAGCTGCAGCCCTACGAGGTCTACGATCGCATGGACTTCGAGATCCCCGTGGGCCGCGCCGGCGACAGCTACGACCGCTACCTGGTGCGCATCGAGGAGATGCGCGAGTCCAACAAGATCATCCGGCAGTGCGTGGACTGGCTGAAGCGGAACCCCGGCCCGGTCATCGTCGACAACCACAAGGTGGCGCCGCCCAGCCGGGAGTCGATGAAGTCCAACATGGAAGAGCTGATCCACCACTTCAAGCTGTTCACCGAGGGCATGCACGTGCCCGAGGGCGAGGCCTACGCGGCGGTGGAGCACGCCAAGGGCGAGTTCGGCGTCTACCTGGTGTCCGACGGCGCCAACAAGCCCTACCGCCTCAAGCTGCGCGCCCCCGGCTTCTCCCACCTGGCCGCCCTGGACGAGATGTCGCGCGGCCACATGATCGCCGATGTGGTGGCCATCATCGGCACGCTGGACATCGTGTTCGGCGACATCGACCGCTAAGAGACGAACATGCTTTCCCCCGAATCCCTCGCCCGCATCGACAAGGAAGTCGCCAAGTACCCGCCGGAGCACAAGCAGTCGGCGGTGATGAGCGCCCTGCGCATCGCCCAGATGGAACTGGGCTGGCTGTCCCGGGGCGCCATCGAGTACGTGGCGAATTACCTCGACATGCCGGCCATCGCCGCCTACGAGGTGGCCACCTTCTACAACATGTACGACCTGGCGCCGGTGGGTCGCCACAAGGTGACCCTGTGCACCAACCTGCCCTGCCAGTTGCAGGGCGCCGACAAGATCGCCGAGCACCTGCAGGCCCGGCTTGGCATCGGCTTCGGCGAGACCACCGCCGATGGCCGCTACACCCTGAAGGAAGGCGAGTGCATGGGCGCCTGCGGGCACGGCCCCCTGTGCCTGCACAACAACCACAAGATGCATACCCAGCTCACCACCGAGTCGGTGGACAAGCTGCTGGACGAGATGAAATGAGCCTCAACGTCGCCAACCACAAGGTCTGTTCCTGGACCCAGGATTACGACCAGCCCGCGTCGCTGGCCACCTATACCGCCCACGGCGGCTACGAGGCGCTGAGGAAGATCCTGGCCGAGAAGACCCCGGCCGAGGACATCATCGCCCAGGTCAAGACCAGCGCCCTGCGCGGGCGCGGCGGCGCCGGCTTTCCCACCGGCCTGAAATGGAGCTTCATGCCGCGCGGCTACGCGGGCGTCAAGTACGTCGTCTGCAACAGCGACGAGGGCGAGCCCGGCACCTTCAAGGACCGCGACATCCTCCTGTACAACCCGCACCAGCTCATCGAGGGCATGCTCATCGCCGGCTACACCCTGGGTGCTGCGGCGGGCTACAACTACATCCACGGCGAAATCTTCGAACTCTACGAATCCTGGCAGGGGGCCCTGGAGGAAGCTCGCCGGGCCGGCTTCCTGGGCAAGAACATCCTGGGTTCCGGCTGGGATTTCGACCTCTTCGCGCACCACGGCTACGGCGCCTACATCTGCGGCGAGGAAACCGCGCTGCTGGAATCGATCGAGGGCAAGAAGGGCCAGCCCCGCTTCAAGCCGCCCTTCCCGGCGAGCTTCGGCCTGTATGGCAAGCCCACCACCATCAACAACACCGAGACCCTGGCCAGCATTCCCTGGATCATGCGTTTCGGCGGCCAGGCCTTCCTGGAACTGGGCAAGCCCAACAACGGCGGCAGCAAGCTGTTCTCGGTGTCCGGCCACGTCAACAAGCCTGGCAACTACGAAGTTCCGCTCGGCACCCCCTTCGCCGAGCTGCTGGAAATGGCCGGCGGCGTGCGCGCCGGGCACAGCCTCAAGGCGGTGATTCCCGGCGGCTCCTCCGCCCCGGTGCTGCCGGCCGAGGTGATGATGGCCTGTACCCTGGACTTCGACTCCATCGCCAAGGCCGGCTCCATGCTGGGTTCCGGCGCGGTCATCGTCATGGACGACAGCGTTTGCATGGTGAAAGCCCTGGAGCGGCTGTCCTACTTCTACTTCGAAGAATCCTGCGGCCAGTGCACCCCCTGCCGGGAAGGCACCGGCTGGCTCTATCGCATCGTGCACCGCATCGAGCATGGCCAGGGCCGGCCCGAGGACCTCGACGAGCTGCTGCGCATCGGCAGGAACATCGGCGGCAACACCATCTGCGCCCTGGGCGAGGCGGCGGTGGGCCCGGTGGCCAGCTTCGTGAAGCACTTCCGCCAGGAATTCGAGTACCACATCGAGCACAAGAAGTGCCTGGTGGGAGCCTGACATGCTCCTGATCGAAATCGACGGCAAGGAAATCGAAGTCGCCCAGGGCGAGACGGTGATGGATGCCGCGCAGCGGGCGGGCATCTACATCCCGCATTTCTGTTACCACAAGAAACTGTCGATCGCCGCCAACTGCCGCATGTGCCTGGTCGAGGTGGAAAAGGCGCCGAAGCCCCTGCCGGCCTGCGCGACGCCGGTCACCGACGGCATGAAGGTGTCCACCCGCTCGGCCAAGGCCATCACCGCCCAGAAGGGGGTGATGGAGTTCCTGCTCATCAACCATCCCCTCGACTGTCCCATCTGCGACCAGGGCGGCGAATGTCTGCTGCAGGACCTGGCGGTGGGTTATGGCGAATCCGCCTCCCGCTATCAGGAACCCAAGCGGGTGGTGAAGGACAAGGACCTCGGCCCGCTCATCGCCACCGACATGACGCGCTGCATCCATTGCAGCCGCTGCGTGCGCTTCGGCCAGGAGATCGCCGGCCTCATGGAACTGGGCATGCCCGGCCGCGGCGAGCACACCGAAGTGATGCCCTTCCTGGAAACCCAGGTCAGCCACGAACTTTCCGGCAATGTCATCGACCTCTGCCCGGTCGGCGCCCTCACCTCCAAGCCGTTCCGCTTCAGCGCGCGGCCCTGGGAACTGTCGCGCCGGCGCGCGGTGAGCCCGCATGATGGCCTGGGCGCCAATCTGGCCCTGCACGTCATGCACAACCGCGTCCTGCGCGCGACGCCGGTGGACAACGAAGCCATCAATGAATGCTGGCTGGCCGACCGCGACCGCTTCTCCTACCAGGCCCTGGCCGCCGAGGATCGCCTGACGCGGCCGCTGGTGCGCGAGGGCGAGCGCTGGCTCGAGGTCGATTGGCAAAAGGCGCTGGCGCAGGCCGCCGGCGCCCTCAAGGTGATCCGCGACACGCATGGCGCGGAGGCCATCGGCTTCCTGGCGTCGCCGCAGCAGACCGTCGAGGAACACTATCTGTTCGCCAAGCTGGCACAGGGCCTGGGTTGCGAGAACCTCGACCACCGCCTCGACCAGGCCGATTGTTCGGCGTTGCCGGGCGCGCCCTGGCTGGGCATGTCGATTGCCGAGCTCGGCGAGCTCGACCGCGTCCTGCTGATCGGTTCCACCCTGCGCAAGGAGCAGCCGCTCATCGCCCAGCGCCTGCGCCAGGCGGTGAAGCGGGGCGCCCAGCTCAACGTGGTGCACGCGGCCGACGACGACCTCTTGTGCAAGGTGGCGCACAAGCTCATCACCCGGCCTTCCGGCCTGGCGCGGGCGCTGGCGGAAATCGCGCGGGCGCTGGCGGAGGCCGGTCGCGATCTCGGCGCGGCGGCCGCCGCCGTGGCCGGCGTCGCCGTCTCCGACGAGGCCCGCGCCATCGCCGCCAGCCTGCTGTCCGGCGAGCGCAAGGCCGTGCTGCTTGGCGCCGTCGCCCGCCAGCACCCGCACAGGTCCGACATGCACCGCCTGGCGCAGGCCATCGCCGCGGCCAGCGGCGCCACGCTGGGCGTGCTGGTGGACAGCGCCGACGCGGTCGGCGCCGCCGCCGTGGGCTGCCTGCCCGGCCCGCGCGGACTCGGCGCCGCGGCTATGGTCGCGCAGCCGCGCAAGGCCTACGTCCTGCTCGGCATCGAACCCTATCTCGACGCGCAGGATGCCGCCGGCATGCGCCATGCCCTGCAAGCCAGCGAACTGGTGATCGCCCTGTCGGCCTTCAAGGGCACCGCCCAGCACTACGCGCACGTCATCCTGCCGGTGGCGGCCTTCGCCGAAACCGATGGCGCCTTCGTCAACATGGAAGGCCGCGTGCAGGATTTTCGCGCCGCCGTGAAGCCGGCCGGCGAGGCGCGCCCCGCCTGGAAGGTGCTGCGCGTGCTCGGCAACCTGCTTGGTCTGGACGGCTTCGACTACGACACCGCCGAGGCGGTGCGCCGCGCCGCCTTGCCGGAGGCCGAGGCCAGCGTGCGCGCCCGCCTGGACAACAGCCCGGCGGCCGGCGAGCTGCGCCTGCCGGCGGCGGCGGATGGCCTCGAGCGTCTGGGCGAGACCCCCATTTACCAGGGCGACATGCTTGCGCGCCGGGCGCCCGCCCTGCAGGCGACGCGCGACAGCGAAAACGCCAGGCTGTGCTGGGCGCGCGGCGACCTCATCGAGCGCCTCGGCCTGGCCGAGGGGCAGCCGGTGCGCATCGTCCAGGAAGGCGGCGAGTCGGTGATGAAGCTGGGCCGTGATGATCGCCTGGCCGACGGTGTCGTGCGCATCGCCGGCTCGCATCCCCTGTCCTCCAAACTGGGCCCGCGCTACGGCGCCGCGCGACTGGAGAAGATGTGATGGACGCCCTGCTCGCTCCCGTGGCCGAACTCCTGGGCCCCGCCTGGCTGCCGATCTGGACCCTGGTGAAAATCCTCGCCCTGGTCATTCCCCTCATGCTCTGCGTGGCCTACCTGACCTACGCCGAACGCAAGGTCATCGGCTACATGCAGGTGCGCATCGGCCCCAACCGGGTCGGCCCCATCGGCCTCTTGCAGCCCATCGCCGACGCGGTGAAGCTGCTGTTCAAGGAAATCATCGTTCCCAGCGGCGCCAACAAGGGCCTGTTCTTCCTCGGGCCGGTGCTGGCCATTGCGCCCGCCCTGGCGGCCTGGGCGGTGTTCCCCTTCACCGAGGATCTGGTCATCGCCGACATCAACGCCGGCCTGCTCTACATCATGGCCATCACCTCGATGGGCGTGTACGGCGTGGTCATCGCCGGCTGGGCCTCCAACTCGAAGTACGCCTTCCTCGGCGCCCTGCGCTCCTCGGCGCAGATCGTCTCCTACGAGATCGCCATGGGCTTCGCCCTGGTCGGCGTGCTGATGGCCGCCCAGAGCCTCAACCTGATCGACATCGTCAAGGGCCAGGAGGGCGGCTTCTGGCACTGGTACTTCATCCCCTTGTTCCCGCTGTTCCTGGTCTACCTGATCTCCGGCGTGGCGGAGACCAACCGGGCGCCCTTCGACGTGGCGGAAGGCGAGTCGGAGATCGTCGCCGGCTTCCACGTCGAATATTCCGGCATGGCCTTCGCCGTGTTCTTCCTGGCGGAATACGCCAACATGATCCTCATCGCCGGTCTCACCAGCATCATGTTCCTGGGCGGCTGGCTGTCGCCTTTTCCCTTCCTGCCGGACGGCTTCATCTGGATCGCCGCGAAGATGGGCTTCGTGCTGTTCCTCTTCCTCTGGTTCCGCGCCACCTTCCCGCGCTACCGCTACGACCAGATCATGCGCCTGGGCTGGAAGGTGTTCATCCCGGTGACGCTGGTGTGGATCGTCGTCGTCGGCGCCGCCATGCAGACGCCTTTCGGCCACCTGTTCCACTGATGAGGCGAGCATGATTTCCGCGATCCAACGCTTCTTCGACACCTTCCTGCTCACCGAGCTGGTGCGCGGCATGGCGCTGACCGGCAAGTTCCTGTTCGCGCGCAAGATCACCGTGCAGTTCCCGGAAGAGAAGACGCCGCAGTCGCCGCGTTTCCGCGGCCTGCACGCGCAGCGCCGCTATGCCAACGGCGAGGAGCGCTGCATCGCCTGCAAGCTGTGCGAGGCGGTGTGTCCGGCGATGGCCATCAAGATCGAGTCCGAGCAGCGCGCCGACGGCACCCGCCGCACCACGCTGTACGACATCGACCTGACCAAGTGCATCTTCTGCGGCTTCTGCGAGGAAGCCTGTCCGGTCGACGCCATCGTCGAAACACGCATCCTGGAATACCACGGCGAGCAGCGCGGCGACCTCTACTACACCAAGGACATGCTGCTGGCGGTGGGCGACAAGTACGAAGAACAGATCGCCCGCGACCGGGCGGAAGACGCGAAATATCGGTAACGATGCCGACCAAGATACAGGACATTCTGGATATGTTGCGCAAGGACGGTTGGGAACAGGAGGCGACGCGGGGCAGCCATCGCCAGTTCCGGCATCCGGAGAAACCGGGCCGGGTCACCGTGGCCGGCAAAAGCCAAGCGATGATCTGGCGCCGGGTACCTTCAACAGCATCCTCAAGCAGGCCGGACTGAAAAGGTAAATCATGCGATACGCCGTCGTCATCGAGCGCACCAGTACCGGGTATTCCGCCTACGTGCCGGACCTGCCAGGCTGTGTGGCCGCCGGAAGCGGGCTGGGCGAGGTGGAGACCTTGATCCAGGAAGCCATCGGCCTGCACCTGACCGGCATGAAAGAGGACGGCCTGAGCATTCCTCCCCCGGCCAGCCTGGTCGAGTATATGGAGGTGGCCGCCTGAGGCCCGTCGAGCATGGAATTCAAGACCTTCGTTTTCTACTTCCTCTCCGCCATCCTGATCCTGGCGGCGCTGCGCGTGATCACCGCGCGCAACCCGGTGCACGCCGCCCTGGCGCTGGTGCTGGCCTTCTTCACCGGCGCCGGCCTATGGCTGCTGCTGGAAGCGGAGTTCCTCGCCATCACCCTGGTGCTGGTCTACATCGGCGCGGTCATGGTGCTGTTCCTGTTCGTGGTGATGATGCTCGACATCAACCTGGAGGAGATGCGCCGCGGCTTCTGGAGCTACCTGCCGGCGGGCCTGCTGGTGGCCGGCCTGATGGTGGTGGAAATGTTCATGGTGCTGGGCGGCAAGGACTTCGGCCTGGCCGAGCCGATGCCGCGCGACGCCGATTACAGCAACATCCGCGAACTGGGCATGCTGCTCTACACCGACTACGTCTACCCCTTCGAGCTGGCCGCGGTGCTGTTGCTGGTGGCGATGGTCGCGGCCATCGCCCTGACCCATCGCAAGCGCGGCGACAGCAAGCAGCTCGACGTGGCGGACCAGGTCAAGGTCAAGCGCGCCGACCGCATCCGCATGGTGAACCTGAAGCCGGTGAAACCGACACCCGCGAAAACCGAGGATGACGAATGATCGGCCTGAACCATTACCTGATCCTGGGTTCCATCCTGTTCGCCATCAGCGTGGTGGGCATCTTCCTCAACCGGAAGAACGTCATCATCCTGCTCATGGCCATCGAACTCATGCTGCTGGCGGTGAACACCAACTTCATCGCCTTCGCCCGCTACCTGGACGACACCGCCGGTCAGGTCTTCGTCTTCTTCATCCTCACCGTGGCGGCGGCGGAATCCGCCATCGGCCTGGCCATCCTGGTGGTGCTGTTCCGTTCGATGCGCACCATCAACGTCGAAGATCTGGACAAACTCAAGGGCTGATGCGATGGACATGAAGACGCTCTATCTCATCGTGCCCCTGGCGCCGCTGCTCGGCGCGATCATCGCCGGGCTGTTCGGCCGCGTCATCGGCCGCACCGGCGCCCACGTGGTGACCATCGCCGGCGTGGCCATCGCCTTCCTCGTCTCGCTGCTCATCTTCCAGGACGTGCAGGCCGGCAATACCTACAACGGTCCGGTGTATACCTGGCTGATCTCGGGCGATTTGTCGCTGGAAATCGGCTTCCTCATCGACCGCCTGACCGTGCTGATGATGCTGGTGGTGACCTTCGTCTCCCTCATGGTGCACGTCTACACCATCGGCTACATGGCCGACGATCCCGGCTACCAGCGCTTCTTCAGCTACATCTCGCTGTTCACCTTCTCCATGCTCATGCTGGTGATGTCGAACAACTTCCTGCAGCTGTTCTTCGGCTGGGAGGCGGTCGGCCTGGTGTCCTATCTGCTCATCGGCTTCTGGTACACGCGGGAGACCGCGATCTACGCCAACCTCAAGGCCTTCCTGGTCAACCGCGTCGGCGACTTCGGCTTCCTGCTGGGCATCGGCCTGATCTGGCACTACTTCGGCACGCTCGACTACGCCCAGGTCTTCCAGCAGGCGCCGCAGCTCGCCAACCAGACCCTGAGCCTGATCGACGGCCACAGCTGGGGCGTGCTGACGGTGGTCTGCATCCTGCTGTTCATCGGCGCCATGGGCAAGTCGGCGCAGTTCCCGCTGCACGTCTGGCTGCCCGATTCGATGGAAGGCCCGACGCCGATTTCCGCGCTGATCCATGCCGCGACCATGGTCACCGCCGGCATCTTCATGGTGGCGCGCATGTCGCCGCTGTTCGAGCTGTCCGACGCGGCGCTCTCCTTCGTCCTCGTCATCGGCGCCATCACCGCCCTGTTCATGGGCTTCCTCGGCATCATCCAGAACGACATCAAGCGCGTGGTGGCCTATTCCACCCTGTCGCAACTCGGCTACATGACCGTGGCCCTGGGCGCCTCGGCCTATTCGGTGGCCATCTTCCACCTGATGACGCACGCCTTCTTCAAGGCCCTGCTGTTCCTCGCCGCCGGCTCGGTGATCATCGCCATGCACCACGACCAGGACATCCGCAACATGGGCGGCCTGAAGAAGTACATGCCGATCACCTGGATCACCGCGCTGATCGGTTCGCTGGCCCTCATCGGCACGCCCTTCCTGTCCGGCTTCTATTCCAAGGACAGCATCATCGAGGCGGTGAAATACAGCGAGCTGGCCGGATCCGGCTTCGCCTACTTCGCCGTCACCCTGGGCGTGTTCGTCACCGCCTTCTATGCCTTCCGCATGTACTTCCTGGTGTTCCACGGCAAGGAGCGCTTCAGGCAGGCGCACGACACGCACGACCACGAGGCGGACAAGGATGGCGACCAGCACGGCCACCACCACGGCGGCCACAGCGCGCCGCACGAGACGCCCTGGGTGGTGACCCTGCCGCTGGTGCTGCTGGCGATTCCCTCCCTGCTCATCGGTTACCTCACCGTCGACGCCCTGCTGTTCGGCGGCTGGTTCGGCCATGCCATCACTGTCGCGCCCGCACACGACGGCTTCGCCAAATTCGCCGCCACCTACCACGGTCCCTTCGCCATGGCCCTGCACGCCTTGCAGACCCCGGCCTTCTGGCTGGCCCTGGGCGGCGTCGCCCTGGCTTGGTTCTTCTACATGAAGCGGCCGGACATTCCCGCCATGCTGGCGAAGAAGTTCGGCGTGCTCTACCGCGTCCTCGAGCGCAAGTACGGCTTCGACGAGTTCAACGACTGGTTCTTCGCGCGCGGCGCCCGCCTGCTCGGTGGCCGCCTGTGGCGCTGGGGCGACGTCGCGGCCATCGACGGCGCCCTGGTCAACGGCGCCGCCCGCCTGGTCGGCCACATCGCCGGCGTCGTGCGCCACCTGCAGACCGGTTACATCTATCACTACGCCTTCGCGATGATCGTGGGGGTGCTGCTCCTGCTCACCTGGTTCACGCGGGGATGAGCACCGCTATCCGATATGAAGACGAACCTGTCAACGAACTACCCTCACCCCCAGCTCTTTATGCCCTTCAGGGTACTCTCCCGGTGGACGAGGGGAGCTTCGAGAGTCGCGGGCGCGATTTTGAACTCATGAAAGCGACACATGTTTGAAGGCATCGGCCTGATCAGCCTCGCCATCTGGGTGCCCATCGTGGCGGGGCTGCTGATTCTCGTCACTGGCGGCGACAAGAACGCCGACGGCCAGCGCACGCTGGCCCTGGTCGGCGCCGTGCTCGGCTTCCTGGTGGCGGTGCCGCTGTGGACCGGCTTCGACAAGACCACATCCGCCATGCAGTTCACCGAACTGGCGGAATGGGTGCCGCTGTTCAACATCCACTACCGGCTGGGCGTGGACGGCATCTCCATGCCCTTCATCCTGCTCAACAGCTTCACCACTATCCTGGTGGTGCTGGCGGGCTGGGAGATCATCAAGGACAAGGTGGCGCAGTACATGGCCGCCTTCCTCATCCAGTCCGGCCTCATCAACGGCGTCTTCGGCGCCCTCGACGGCGTGCTGTTCTACGTGTTCTTCGAGGCCATGCTGATTCCGCTGTATCTCATCATCGGCATCTGGGGCGGACCCAACCGCGTCTACGCGGCCATCAAGTTCTTCCTCTACACCCTGCTCGGCTCCCTGCTCATGCTGGTGGCCCTGCTCTACCTGTTCTTCCAGAGCGGCGGCAGCTTCGAGATCCTGGCCTGGCACAAGGCGCCGCTGGCGATGACCGCGCAGATCCTGCTGTTCGTCGCCTTCTTCTTCGCCTTCGCCGTCAAGGTGCCGATGTGGCCGGTGCACACCTGGTTGCCGGACGCCCACGTCGAGGCGCCCACCGGCGGTTCCGTGGTGCTGGCGGCGATCACCCTGAAAGTGGGCGCCTACGGTTTCCTGCGCTTCATCCTGCCCATCGTGCCGGACGCCGCCCATGAGTTGACCTGGCTGGTGGTCACCCTGTCGCTGATCGCGGTGGTGTACATCGGCCTGGTGGCCCTGGTGCAGAGCGACATGAAGAAGCTCATCGCCTATTCGTCGATCGCCCACATGGGCTTCGTCACCCTCGGCTTCTTCCTGTTCAACCCGCTGGGCATCGAGGGCGGCCTCATCCAGATGATCTCGCATGGCTTCATTTCCGCCGCCATGTTCCTCTGCGTCGGCGTCATGTACGACCGCGTGCATTCGCGCCAGATCGCCGACTACGGCGGCGTCGCCAACACCATGCCGCGCTTCGCCGCCTTCTTCATGCTGTTCGCCATGGCCAACGCCGGTCTGCCGGCCACCTCCGGCTTCGTCGGCGAATTCATGGTCATCCTGGGCGCGGTGCAGGTGAACTTCTGGTGGGCCTTCCTGGCCGCCACCACCCTCATCTTCGGCGCCGCCTACACCCTGTGGATGTACAAACGGGTGGTGTTCGGGCCGATCGCCAATCAACACGTGGCGGAAATGACCGACCTCAATTCCCGCGAATTCCTGGTGCTGGGCCTGCTGGCCCTGTGCGTGCTGGGCATGGGCCTGTATCCCCTGCCGTTCACCGAGGTGATGCACGCCTCCGTGAACAACCTGCTGGAACACGTGGCCCATAGCAAGCTGGCTTACTGACAGGCGTATCGAGCGAGATGAACTTCACCCCCCCCGATCTACTGCCGGCGCTGCCCGAGATCTTCGTTCTCGGCATGGCCTGTCTCATCCTGCTTCTCGACGCGCTGCTGAAGTCGCGCCCGCTCGGCTATCTGCTCACCCTGCTGACCCTGCTCGGCGCCGCCCTCATCACCGTGTTCACCAGCGTGCCGCAGGTGCAGACCACCTTCAGCGGCCAGTTCGTCGACGATGCCATGGGCGACGTGCTCAAGCTCATGTCCTACCTGGCGGCCATGACCGCCGTGGTCTACTCGCGCAACTATCTGGCCGAGCGCGGCCTGTTCCGCGGCGAGTACTTCGTGCTGGCGCTGTTCGCCGTGCTGGGCATGATGGTGATGATCTCCGCCAATCATTTCCTGACGCTCTACATCGGCCTGGAACTGCTGTCCCTGGCGCTCTACGCCATGGTGGCGCTGCAGCGCGACTCCAGGCAGGCCACCGAGGCGGCGATGAAGTATTTCGTGCTGGGCGCCCTCGCTTCCGGCCTGCTGTTGTACGGCATGTCCATGCTCTACGGTCTCACCGGCACGCTGTCGTTGCCGGAGATGTCGGCCACCCTGCAGGCCGGCGTCGACGACAAGATCATCCTCGCCTTCGGCATCGTCTTCGTGGTGGCGGGCCTGGGCTTCAAGCTGGGCGTCGCGCCCTTCCACATGTGGGTGCCGGACATCTATCAGGGCGCGCCCAGCGCCGTCACCCTGTTCATCAGTTCGGCGCCCAAGCTGGCCGCCTTCGCCTTCGCCATGCGCCTGCTGGTCGACGGCCTGCACACGGCCGTCGGCGACTGGCAGGGCATGCTGGCGATCATGGCGGTGCTCTCCCTGGCCGTCGGCAACCTGGCCGCCATCATGCAGACCAACATCAAGCGCATGTTGGCCTACTCCACCATTTCGCACATGGGCTTCCTGCTGCTGGGCATCCTGTCGGGCACCTTCGCCGGCTACTCGGCGGCGATGTTCTACGCCATCACCTACGTGCTGATGAGCCTGGGCAGCTTCGGCCTGGTGGTCTATCTGTCGCAGAACGGCCTGGAAGCCGAGCGCCTGGACGACTTCAAGGGCCTCAACAGCCGCCATCCCTGGCTGGCGGCCCTGATGGCCATCCTCATGTTCTCCATGGCCGGCATCCCGCCCTTCGTCGGTTTCTACGCCAAGCTCTCCGTCCTGCAGGCCCTGGTGGGCGCCGGATTCCTCTGGCTGGCCGTGGCGGCGGTACTGTTCTCCCTCGTTGGCGCCTTCTACTACCTGCGCGTGGTGAAGATCCTCTACTTCGACGCGCCCAAGGCGGACGCTCCCGCCCTGACGCCCGCCTCCGACATCCAGGCGTTGCTCTCAGCCAACGGCATCGCCGTCCTGGCCCTCGGCATCCTGCCGCAGCCGCTGATCGCCCTCTGTGTGTACGCGATGCAGATGACCCTGCAATAAGCGGAAGCCACGCTACGCCCTCGACGGCCACCCATGCGGCGGCCGTCGGCTTTTTACGGCCTCGTGCCGGCGCATTCCGTGCCGGCCCCGGATGGCACGAATGGCACCCCGAAAGTCACGTTAACGGACATGACTTTGTAAGACACCCCGAAGCATGAATACCCTGAAGGGCATAAAAGTCATGTCCGTTTCCCTCACCCCCAACCCCTCTCCCGCTTGCGGGAGAGGGGAGCTTCAAGAGTCGCTGACGCGACTTTCACGTTAACCTGCTCGCCCTCAACGCGGCCATCGAAGCGGCGCGGGCGGGCGAGATGGGGCGCGGCTTCGCGGTGGTCGCGGACGAGGTGCGCAAGCTGGCCAAGCTCTCGCACCAGTCCACGCAGAATATCGAGGGCATCGTCGCCCAGCTGCGGCAGGAAGCGCATCGCGCCGTGCAGGTGATGAACGGCGCGCGCGACACCGCCGCGCGTCGCAGCCACCAGCTGGAAGAGGCGGTGGGCGGCCTCGACCACATCGTCGCGCGGGTCTTCCTTGTCTCCCAGGTAGCGGGGAATCAGGTGGATGTGCAGATGCGGCACGCTCTGCCCGCCGCCAGGTAGCGCTTGACGGTGTTGCGTGCCACCCCAAGCTCGCCAGCAATGCGTTTCGTGCCCCAGCCGAGCGCGTGTAAAGCCAACATCTGATGGACGGTCTCAGGTTCCCGCATCCGCTCTCCTTTGCCGGCGCAAAGGGCGTAATGGTGC
>JBBIPL010000012.1:0-33082 GCA_037442845.1 Hydrogenophilales bacterium
AGCTGGTCGGTCTGCGCGTGACCGGCCTGAAGCGGGTGCGCATCGGCCAGGTCCGTCTGGGCGATCTGCCGCTGGGCCGCTGGCGGCTATTGCGCGAGGGCGAGCGCTTCTAGCCGTCGACTGCCGTCGGCCCGCGCGCGGGGATAATGACGTTTCGCGAGCCCGCCCCCCCGGCCGCGCGCGCCACATCTACTGGAACCACGTGGTCAGTCTCTTCCTCTTGCATGAACTGCCGCCCGCGCACAAGCGCCGGGTGTTCGCCGGATGCCTGCATGAACGCGGCACCCGACCTAGCGCCGCGTAAACTGCTGCTCGGCGCTTTCCGCGCGGCCGTCGACGCGGTCAGCGCGCGGCGCCTGTTGCCGGCGCATCTGCCGCCGCCGCCGCGCGGCCGCACCCTGGTGGTCGGCGCCGGCAAGGCGGCGGCGGACATGGCCGCCTGCGTCGAGGCCCTGTGGTCCGCGACTGCGCCCCTTTCCGGCCTGGTCATCACCCGCCATGGACATGGCCTGCCCGCCAACGGCTCGCTGCGGCGCATCGAGGTGGTCGAAGCCGGCCATCCCCTGCCCGACGCGGCCGGACTAGCGGCGGCGCAAGACCTCCGCAAGCGCCTGACGCGGGTCGGCGCCGACGATCTCGTCCTGGCCCTGATCTCCGGCGGCGGCTCCAGCCTGCTCACCCTGCCGGCGGCGGGCCTGTCGCTCGCCGACGCGCAGGCGACAGTGCGCGCCCTGTTGCACTGCGGCGCCCCCATCGCCGACATCAACCGCGTGCGCAAGCACCTGTCCCATACTCTCGGGGGCCGCCTGGCGCAGGCCTGCGCGGCGCCGGTGACCGCCCTGTTGTTGTCCGACGTGGTCGGCGACGATCCGGCGGTCATCGCTTCCGGCCCGTTCGCCCCGGACCCCAGCACCTTCGCCGACGCCCTGGCGGTGCTGGAGACCTGGCGCGTCGTCGTGCCGGCCGCGATCCGCGCCTATCTGCAAGAAGGCGCTGCGGGTGTATTCGCCGACACGCCGAAGCCGGGCGACGCCTGCTTCGACCGCGTCGACACCCGCATCGTCGGCAACGGCCGCAGCGCTCTGGCGGGCGCGGCGGAGTATCTGCGCGGCCGGGGAGTGGAGGCGAAGGTGCTGGGTGACCACTACAACGGCGAGGCGCGCACCCTGGCGGCGGAATTCGCCGCCCTGACCAGGGCAGAGGCCTCGCGGCGGCATGGCGATCGGCCTCTGCTCCTGCTTTCCGGGGGCGAGGCCCAGGTCACCGTGCGCGGCAAGGGACGCGGCGGCCGCAACGCCGAGTTCCTCCTCGCCCTGGCGCTGGAATTGCAAGGCATGGCGGGCATCCACGCGCTGGCGGCGGATACCGACGGCATCGACGGCAGCGGGGACAACGCCGGCGCCCTGCTGGCTGCGGACAGCCTGGCGCGGGCCGCCGCGCTGGGCCTGGACGCCCGCGCCCGCCTCGACGACAACGATGCCTACGGCTTTTTCGCCGCCCTCGGCGACCTGCTGGTGACCGGCCCCACCCGCACTAATGCCAATGACTTCCGGGCGATCCTGATAGCCTGACCGGGTCCCCCACCTTCAGCCCCAACAGATCGGCGGCGCTGGCGCGATTGGCGGCGATTTCCACCAGGCCCACGCTGTTCACGTACCAGAAAGCCTCGCCCTTCGCCGCCTCGCTGAACACCCGCTTCCAGGCCAGGGTTGCGCCCTTGGCCTCGATAGTCAGGCCGGGATCGACGAGACCGCCGCGGATGCCGGTCCAGGCGTTGCCGTAATGGTCGATGTAGAGGATGCGCGGCAGGTCGGCGGCGTCGAAGCGGACTTGCAGGACATCCGCCGGCGTCAACCAGTCGGCGGGAAAATCGCCGGCGGCGAGACGGGCGGCCACCGGGGCGAACAGGTCGCGGCCATGGAAGCTGTCGGACAGTTCCGGCGGCCGCCAGTGGATGTGCCAGACGCGCGCGCGCTCGCTGCGCGCGGCGACGATGGACAGCAAGCCGTTGTCGGGTCCCACGAACCAGCGGCCGTCCGCTTCGACGACCGCCGCCGCGCGCGGCCCGCCCACGCCAGGATCGACCACGCAAAAGAACACCGCGCCGGCGGGAAACGATTGGGCGAGGGCGGCGAGCAACTGGGCGCCGGCATGGGCGTTGAAATCCGGCGCCGCGTGCAGCAGGTCGATGATGGGCACGCCGGGCGCCCGCGCGGCGAGCATCGCCTTGACCTGGCCGACGTAGGGGTCGCTCCAGCCGTAATCGGTGAACAACACCAGCATGGCGATGGCCTGTTAAGGTTTTGCGAGGACGCGAGCTTAGCCGGAAAACAAAAAAGCCGGCCAGGGCCGGCTTTTTTTGCGGCGAGGCCGAGCTTACTCGGCGGCGGCCGCTTCGGCCAGGGGCGCGCGATCCACCAGTTCGACGTAGGCCATGGGGGCGTTGTCGCCCTGGCGGAAACCGAACTTGAGAATGCGCACGTAACCGCCCGGGCGAGTCTTGAAGCGCGGGCCCAGGTCGTCGAACAGCTTGCTCACCATGTCGCGGTCGCGCAGGCGGTTGAAGGCCAGGCGGCGGTTGGCCAGGGTCGGATTCTTGCCCAGGGTGATGAGGGGCTCGACGACGCGGCGCAACTCCTTGGCCTTGGGCAGCGTGGTCTTGATCGCCTCGTGCGTCAGCAGGGCGATGGACAGATTGCGCAACAGCGCGGCGCGGTGGCTGCTGGTGCGGTTGAGTTTGCGGTTGGACAGGCGGTGGCGCATTTTCTTCTACCTCGTGATCAGGGCTTGTCGAGGCCGGCGGGGGGCCAGTTCTCGAGCTTCATGCCCAGGGTCAAACCACGGCCGGCGAGCACGTCCTTGATTTCGTTCAGGGACTTGCGGCCCAGGTTGGGGGTCTTCAGCAATTCGGTCTCGGTGCGCTGGATCAGATCACCGATGTAATAGATGTTCTCGGCCTTCAGGCAGTTGGCGGAGCGCACCGTCAGTTCCAGCTCGTCGACGGGGCGCAACAGGATGGGATCGACTTGCGGCGAAACCGACTTCATCGTCGGCATATCGCCGCCCATGCTGACCACGCCTTGCAGATCGGCGAAGGATGCGAGCTGCTCGATGAGGATGCGGGCTGCGTGGCGCACGGCTTCGGCCGGTTCGATGACGCCGTTGGTTTCGATCTCCAGGATCAGCTTGTCCAGGTCGGTGCGCTGCTCGACGCGGGCAGACTCGACGCTGAAGGCCACCTTCTTCACCGGGCTGTAGAGGGCATCCACCAGGATGACCCCGACGGGACGGGATTCGTCGCCCTTGGCGCGGGAGCTGGCCGGCACGTAGCCGCGGCCAGCCTCGATCTTGATCTCCATCTCCAGCTTGCCGCCCTTCGTCAGGTTGGCGATGACGTGTTCCCTGTTGAAAATCTCCACGTCGTGGCCGGCCTGGATGTCAGCGGCGGTGACGGGACCTTCGCCATCCTTGTTGATGGACAGCAAGGCCTCGCCCCGGCCGTTCAGCTTGACGGCCAGGCCCTTCAGGTTGAGCAGGATATCGACCACGTCTTCCTGCACGCCGTCGAGGGTGGAGTACTCATGCACGACGCCGGCGATGCGCACCTCGGTGGGCGCGTAGCCTCGCATGGAGGACAGCAGGATGCGGCGCAGCGCGTTGCCCAGGGTGTGGCCATAGCCACGCTCGAAAGGCTCCAGGGTAATCCGGGCCTGGCGAGGGGAAATGCTGTTGACCTCGACGATACGCGGTTTCAGCAGTTCACCGGAGTTGGACATAATGGGTTCCCTTTACGTTGCCCGGCCCGCCACGGTGAGGCGGACCCGCGAGTCAATTACTTGGAATAAAGTTCGACCACCAGGGATTCATTGATGGTGGCCGGCAACTCGGCGCGCTGCGGCAGCGCCTTGAAGGTGCCCTTCATGGCCTTCGCATCGACTTCCACCCATTCGGGGAAACCGCGGCCCTCGGCGGCCTCGACGGAGCCCTTGAGGCGCAGCTGCGCCTTGGCCTTGTCGCTCACTTCCACCACGTCGCCCGGCTTCACCAGGTAGGACGGGATGTTGACGCGGCGGCCGTTGACCTTGATGCCGTTGTGGCGCACCACCTGGCGAGCCTCGGTGCGGGAGGCGCCGAAACCCATGCGGTAGGCGACGGAGTCCAGGCGGGATTCCAGGATCTGCAGCAGATTCTCGCCGGTGACGCCACGCCGACGTTCGGCTTCCTTGTAGGTCAGGCGGAACTGGGCTTCGAGCACGCCGTAGATGCGGCGCACCTTCTGCTTCTCGCGCAGGTGGACGCCGTAGTCGGACAGCCGCGCCTGCTTGGCGCCATGCTGGCCAGGAGCCTGGTTGCGACGCTCGATGGCGCACTTTTCCGTGAAGCACTTCTCACCCTTGAGGAAAAGTTTCTCGCCCTCGCGGCGGCACTGACGGCATTTGGGATCAAGATTGCGGGCCACTTGTGCTCTCCTTAGATGCGGCGCTTCTTGGGCGGACGGCAGCCGTTATGCGGCATGGGCGTCACGTCGGAAATGCTGGTGATCTTGTAACCCAGGGAATTCAGGGCGCGCACGGTCGAATCGCGGCCCGGGCCGGGGCCCTTGATGCGCACTTCCAGATTCTTGACGCCATATTCCAGCGCCATCTTGCCGGCGTTCTCGGCGGCCACCTGGGCGGCGAACGGGGTGCTCTTGCGCGAGCCCTTGAAGCCCGCGCCGCCGGCGGTCGCCCAAGCCAGGGCATTGCCCTGGCGGTCGGTGATGGTCACGATGGTGTTGTTGAAGGAAGCGTGGATATGGGCGACCCCATCGGCCACGCTCTTCTTGACTTTCTTCCGCGCACGCGCGGCGCTTGCCTTGGCCATGTCCTTGTCCTGTTACTTCTTGATCTGCATCTGCCGACGCGGGCCCTTGCGGGTGCGCGCGTTGGTACGGGTGCGCTGGCCGCGCACGGGCAGGCCCTTGCGGTGCCGGGTGCCGCGGTAGCAGCCCAGGTCCATGAGGCGCTTGATGTTCATGGTGGTTTCACGGCGCAGATCGCCCTCCACCGCGAATTTGCCGACGCCTTCGCGCAGTTTGTCGACTTCCGCGTCGGTCAGGTCCTTGATCTTGGCGGCGGGGTTGACCCCGGCTTCCACGCAGATTTTCCGCGCGCGCGTGCGACCGATGCCATAGATCGCGGTGAGCGCGATCACTGCATGCTTATGGTTCGGGATGTTTACCCCAGCAATCCGGGCCATGTACTAACCCCCAGCAACAAAAACAAAAAATTATATTGAAACACGCCGCACTTTGGCAAGCCAAAGCGGCATCCGCTCAGCCCTGACGCTGCTTGTGCCGGGCTTCGCTGCAAATCACGCGAACCACGCCTTTGCGGCGCACGATCTTGCATTTGCGGCAGATTTTCTTTACCGAGGCTTGAACACGCATGATCTGCTCCTTTATCTAAAAATCACTTGGCGCGATAGACGATGCGCGCGCGCGACAGGTCATAGGGCGTAAGTTCCACGGTCACTTTGTCGCCGGGCAGGATGCGTATGTAATGCATGCGCATCTTTCCCGAGATGTGCGACAGAACCACGTGACCATTCTCCAGTTTCACCCGGAACGTCGCGTTGGGGAGGTTTTCAAGCACCTCACCCTGCATCTGGATGACATCGTCTTTCGCCATGATCGGTGCTTATCGGGCAAGGAAGTTGCCGCCCTTGAAATTGGCCTTCTTGAGCAAACTTTCATATTGATGGGTCATCACATAGGCCTGCACCTGGGACATGAAGTCCATGGTCACCACCACGATGATGAGCAGGGAAGTGCCGCCGAAATAGAAAGGCACGTTCCACTTGACGATGAGGAATTCCGGGATCAGGCAGACCAGGGTGATATAGGCCGCGCCGATCAGGGTCAGCCGCGTCATCACCTTGTCGATGTAGCGGCTGGTCTGTTCGCCCGGCCGGTAGCCTGGAATGAAGGCGCCGCTCTTCTTGAGGTTCTCGGCGGTCTCCTTGGGGTTGAACACCAGGGCCGTATAGAAGAAACAGAAGAAGATGATCGCCAGCGCGTAGAGCAGCACGTAGATGGGCTGGCCCGGCGATAGGGCGGCCCCCATGTCGCGCAGCCAGTACATCGATTCCTGATTGCCGAACCAGCTTGCCAGGGTGGCGGGGAAAAGGATGATGGAGCTGGCGAAGATGGGGGGAATGACGCCCGCCATGTTGAGCTTCAGCGGCAGGTGGGAACTCTGGCCGCCATAAACCTTGTTGCCGACCTGGCGTTTGGCGTAGTTCACCAGGATCTTGCGCTGACCGCGCTCGACGAACACCACGAAGGCGGTCACCAGCAGCGCGCCGATGAACAGCAGCAGCACGAGCGGGATGGAGAAGGCGCCGGTGCGGGTCAGTTCCAGGGTGCCGCCGATGGCGCTGGGCAGACCGGCGGCGATACCCGCGAAGATGATGATGGAGATGCCGTTGCCGAGGCCGCGCTCGGTGATCTGCTCACCCAGCCACATGAGGAAGATGGTCCCGGTCACCAGCGTCACCACGGCGGTGATGCGGAACATCAGGCCGGGATCCAGGACGAGTCCGGCCTGGCTTTCCAGGGCGATGGAAATGCCGATGGCCTGGAACAGGGCCAGTACCACGGTGCCGTAGCGCGTGTACTGGGTGATCTTGCGGCGTCCGGCTTCGCCTTCCTTTTTCAGGGCCTCCAGGGTGGGAGAGACCACCGTCATCAACTGCATGATGATGGAGGCGGAGATGTAGGGCATGATGCCCAGGGCGAGGACGGAGAAGCGCTCCAGGGCACCGCCGGAGAACATGTTGAACATGCCCAGGATGCCGCCCTGCTGGCCCTTGAACAAATCCTCCAGCACGGTGGGATCGATACCGGGCACCGGGATGTAGGTGCCGATGCGGTAGACCACGAGCGCGCCCAGCAGGAACCACAGGCGACGTTTCAGGTCGCCCATTTTTCCGGACATCTGCAGCAGGTTAGCGGCACCGGCCAAGATCTGTTTCCTTTTATCAGGCGGCGGCTTCGACGCTGCCGCCGGCAGCCTCGATGGCGGCCTTGGCGCCCTTGGTGGCGCCGATGCCGACCAGCTTCACGGCCTTGGTGATGGAACCGGCCAGGATGACCTTGGCGGATTTGCTCAGATGCGGCACCAGGCCGGCCTGCTTCAGCACCAGCAGGTCCACGCTGTCCACGGGCAGGGCCGCCAGATCATCCAGCCGCACTTCCGCCTTGAAGGCCTTTTCCAGGGAGATGAAGCCGCGCTTCGGCAGGCGACGCGCCATCGGCATCTGACCGCCCTCGAAACCGACCTTGTGGAAGCCGCCGGCGCGGGACTTCTGGCCCTTGTGGCCGCGACCGCCGGTCTTGCCCAGGCCGGAGCCGATGCCGCGACCGGGACGCTTGCCGGACTGGACGCTGCCCGCCGCGGGTTTGATGGTATTCAGTTTCATTGCGCCACCTCGGCTTTGACCAGGTAGTTCACTTTGTTGATCATGCCGCGCACGGCCGCAGTGTCTTCCAGCACGCGGGACTGATGCATCTTCTTCAGGCCCAGACCGAGCACGCAAGCGCGGTGGCTTGCGATGGCGCCGATGGGGCTCTTCACCAGGGTGACCTTGACTTTGCCGCTCATGGCTTACTCCAGAATTTCCGCCACGGACTTGCCGCGCTTGGCCGCCACGTCGCCTGGGGTCATCATTTGCTGCAGGCCGTTCAGCGTGGCGCGCACCACGTTGTAGGGGTTGGTGGAACCCAGGCACTTGGCCAGCACGTTGCGCACGCCCATCACTTCGAAGACCGCGCGCATGGCGCCGCCTGCGATGATGCCGGTACCTTCGGAAGCGGGCTGGATCAAGACCACGGAGGAACCGTGCTTGCCGACCACCGCGTGATGCAGCGTGCCGTTCTTCAGGGGCACCTTGATCATGCGGCGGCGCGCTTCTTCCATGGCCTTGGTCACGGCTACCGGCACCTCGCGGGACTTGCCCTTGCCCATGCCGACGCCGCCATCGTCATCACCGACCACGGTGAGTGCGGCGAAGCCGAGGATCCGGCCACCCTTCACCACCTTGGTGACGCGGTTGACCGAGATCATCTTTTCCTTCAGGCCATCGCCCTTGTCTTCCTGCTGCTGTACGGGTCTTGCCATGATGTCCTCGCTTAGAACTGCAAACCGTGTTCACGCGCAGCGTCGGCCAGGGCCTTGACGCGACCGTGGAAGGCGAAGCCGGCGCGGTCGAAGGAAACCTTCTCCACGCCCAGGGCCTTGGCCTTCTCCGCGATGCGCTGGCCGACCAGCTTGGCCGCCGCCACGTTGCCGCCGTTCTTGATCTGCTCGCGCAGTTCCTTCTCGATGGTCGAGGCGGAGGTCAGCACCATGCCGCCGCTGGCATCGATGAGTTGCGCGTAAATGTGAGTATTGCTGCGATGCACGCACAGACGGATCGCGCCAAGCTCCGCGATTTTGGCGCGGGTTTTGCGCGCCCTGCGCAGTCGCCGGATTTTCTTGTCCATTGCATTCGCTCCAGGTTATTTCTTCTTGGTCTCTTTGATGACCACGAGCTCGTCGGCATAACGCACGCCCTTGCCCTTGTAGGGTTCGGGTTTGCGGTAGGCGCGCACGTCGGCGGCCACCTGACCGACCTTCTGCTTGTCCATGCCCTTGATCAGAATCTCGGTCTGGGTGGGAGTCTCCACCTTGACGCCTTCCGGCATCTGGTGCTCGACCGGATGCGAGAAGCCGAGGGTCAGGCTAAGCTTGTCGCCCTGCGCCTGGGCGCGATAGCCCACGCCGACCAGGGTCAGCTTCTTCTCGAAACCCTTCGACACGCCCTGCACCATGTTCGCCAGCAAGGCGCGGGTGGTGCCGGACATGGCATGAGATGCGCGCGACTCGCCGTTGGCGGCCACCTGCAGGACATTGTCGTCCAGGGTGACCTTCACCAGACCGGTGAGCGCATGACTGAGGGAGCCCATGGGGCCCTTGATGGTGATTGCGGCTGCATCCAGTTTGACCTCGACGCCGGCGGGCACGGAAATGGGGTTCTTGGCAACGCGGGACATGTCTTACCTCACGCCACGATGCACAGGACTTCGCCGCCCACGCCCAGGGAACGGGCCTTGCGGTCGGTCATCACACCGCGCGAAGTGGATACGATGGCGACGCCCAAGCCGTTCATGACGCGGGGCAGGTCGTCGCGGCCTTTGTAAATCCGGAGGCCGGGTTTGCTGATGCGCTCGATCTTCTCGATGACGGGGCGGCCGGCATAGTACTTCAGGGCGACTTCCATTTCGGGCAGCCCGGAATTGTCGCGCACGACGAAACCGTCGATATAGCCCTCGTCGCGCAGCACTTCTGCGATTGCCTTCTTCAGCTTCGATGCGGGCATGCGCACCGAGACCTTCTCGGTCAGCTGGGCATTCCGAATGCGGGTCAGCATATCGGCGATGGGATCACTCATGCTCATCTTTTCTCTCCCTTACCAGCTGGCCTTGACCACGCCCGGAATCTCGCCCTTCATGGCGATCTCGCGAATCATGTTGCGGCACAGGCCGAACTTGCGGAACACACCGCGAGGGCGGCCGGTGAGCTGGCAACGGTTGCGCAGCCGGCTTTCGCTGGAGTCGCGCGGCAGGGATTGCAGCTTCATGCGGGCATCCATGCGCTCGGCGTCATCGCGCTTCACGTCCTGGATGATCGCCTTGAGTTCGGCGCGCTTGGCGGCATACTTCTTCACCATCTTGCGGCGCTTGTCTTCACGGTTGATCAGTGCGAGCTTGGCCATCGCAACCTCAATTCTTGAAAGGGAACTTGAACGCCGCCAGAAGGGCCTTGGCCTCTTCGTCGGTCTTGGCGGTCGTGGTGATGGTGATGTTCATGCCGCGCAGGGCGTCGATCTTCTCGTACTCGATCTCCGGGAAGATGATCTGCTCCTTCACGCCCATGCTGTAGTTGCCGCGACCGTCGAAGCCCTTGCCGCCGATGCCGCGGAAGTCGCGGATACGGGGGATGGCGACGGTGACCAGGCGATCCAGGAACTCGTACATCTTGTCCCGGCGCAGGGTCACCATGCAGCCGACGGGGTAACCGTCACGGATCTTGAACGTGGCGATGGACTTGCGCGACAGGGTCACAACCGGTTTCTGGCCAGCGATCTTGGCCATGTCGCCGACGGCGTGCTCCATCACCTTCTTGTCGCCGACGGCCTCGCCCACCCCCATGTTCAGGGTGATCTTGGTGATGCGTGGCACCTCCATCGGAGACTTGTAGCCGAACCGGTCGGTCAATTGCTTGGCCACCGTGTCCTTGTAGAAATCATGCATACGCGCCATGGTCGGTTCCTCACGCATCCACTACTTCGCCGTTGGACTTGAAGAAGCGCACCATGCGCCCGTCCTCCAGCGTTTTGATGCCCACCCGATCCCCCTTGCTGGTGGCGGGGTTGAATAACGCCACGTTGGAGATGTCGATGGGCATGTCCTTGTCCATGAAGCCGCCGGTGGTGCCGCGCATGGGATTGGGCTTCACCGCCTTGCGCACGCGGTTCACGCCTTCCACCACCAGGGCCCCTTCCAGCACGCGCAGCACGGTGCCGCGCTTGCCCTTGTCCTTGCCGGTCGTCACGATGACCTCGTCACCCTTGCGAATCTTGCGCATGATGAACTCCTTACAGTACTTCTGGCGCCAGCGAGACGATCTTCATGAATCGTTCCGTGCGCAGTTCGCGGGTGACAGGCCCGAAGATACGGGTACCGATGGGCTCGAGCTTGTTGTTGAGCAGCACGGCCGCGTTCTTGTCAAAGCGGATCAGGGAGCCGTCTGGGCGACGCACGCCCTTGGCGGTGCGCACCACCACGGCGTTGTAGATATCGCCCTTCTTGACGCGGCCACGCGGAGCCGCATCCTTGATACTCACCTTGATGATGTCGCCGACGCCGGCGTAGCGGCGCTTCGAGCCGCCCAACACCTTGATGCACATGACTGTGCGAGCGCCGGTGTTGTCGGCCACGTCCAACATGGATTGCATCTGGATCATGTTCTCTCTCCAACTTGCCAGCCCTGAGGCCGGCAGTTTTGGATCCCGTTCGGGTTGAGCGCGCCATCGCTGACGCGCCGTTCAAAATAGGCCCGACGCAGGGTCGGGCGCTGAAAAGCAGATAATTATGCCGTCTGCTCCGACTGAATGCAACAACTATCAGACGAAGCGCGCCTTTTCCACCAGGCGAGCCACCTTCCAGGTTTTGCTCCTGGACAACGGGCGGCACTCCTCGATCACCACCACGTCACCGGGGTGGAACTCGTTGTTCTCGTCGTGCGCGTGGTACTTCTTGGACAGGCGGATGATCTTGCCGTAGAGCGGGTGCTTGACCTTGCGCTCGACCAGGACCGTCACGGTCTTGTTCATCTTGTCGCTGACCACCGTGCCGGTGAGGGCGCGGACGTTTTTTTCGGATTGCTGTTCGCTCATGGTGGGACTCGTCAGTTGCCGGCCTTGAGCTTCGCAGCGGCCATGACGGTGCGCACGCGGGCGATGTCACGGCGGACCTTGCGAATCTCGTGGGTCTTGTTGGTCTGTTGGGTGGAAAGCTGCATGCGCAGGCTGAACTGGGCGCGCAGCAACTCCTTGAGTTCCTTCTTCAGCTCGTCGGCGCCTTTGGTCTTCAGTTCACTGGCTTTCATCTCACACCCCAAAATGACGGGAAACAAACGTGGTGGCGATGGGCAGCTTGGCGGCGGCCAGGCGGAAGGCCTCGCGCGCGATCTCCTCGGTCACCCCTTCCATCTCGTACAGCACCTTGCCGGGCTGGATCTCGGCGACCCAGTACTCCGGATTACCCTTGCCATTGCCCATGCGGACCTCGGCGGGCTTCTGGGAAATCGGCTTGTCCGGGAAGATGCGGATCCAGATGCGGCCGCCCCGTTTGATGTGACGGGTCATGGCGCGACGGGCGGCCTCGATCTGACGGGCGGTGATGCGGCCGCGGGCGATGGCCTTGAGGCCGAACTCGCCGAAGCTGACCTTGGCGCCGCGCGTGGCCAGACCGGTATTCCGGCCCTTCTGTTCCTTGCGGTACTTTCTGCGATTGGGTTGCAGCATGACGGTTTACTCCTTTCCGGCGCGCGGCGCGGACGGACGACGGGGCCGGCGCTCGGGCTCGGGCGCGGCCGCGGGCTTGTCGCCACGCGCCAGGCTCTCGCCCTTGTAGACCCACACCTTGATGCCGATGACACCGTAGGTGGTGTTGGCCTCGGAGGTGCCGTAATCGATGTCGGCGCGCAGCGTATGCAGGGGCACGCGGCCTTCGCGGTACCACTCGGTACGGGCGATTTCCGCGCCGTTCAGGCGGCCGGCGGACATCACCTTGATGCCCTGTGCGCCGAAACGCATGGCGTTCTGCATGGCGCGCTTCATGGCGCGGCGGAACATGATGCGCTTCTCCAGCTGGTTGGCGATGGAGTCGGCGATCAACTGGGCGTCGGTCTCGGGCTTGCGCACTTCCTCGATATTGAGGGTGACCGGCACCGACATGAGGGCGTTCAACTGCTTGCGCAGGGACTCGATGTCCTCGCCCTTTTTGCCGATGACCACGCCGGGGCGGCTGGAGAACAGCGTGATGCGTGCGTTCTTCGCCGGACGCTCGATGATGATCTTGCTGATTGAGGCGTGCGCCAGCTTCTTCTTCAGGAACTGGCGAACCTTGATGTCCTCGTTGAGGGTCGAGGCGAAGCCCTTGCTATTGGCGAACCACTTCGACGTCCAGCCCTTGTTGACGCTGAGCCGGAAGCCGGTCGGATGAATCTTCTGTCCCATGTGCCTTCCTTCAGTCGCCAACCGTCACGGTAATGTGACAGGTGGGTTTGCTAATGCGGTTGCCGCGGCCCTTGGCGCGCGCGGTGAAGCGCTTCAGGGTGGCGCCCTGGTCGACGTAGATGGTCTTCACCTTCAGCTCGTCGATGTCCGCGCCCTCGTTGTGCTCGGCATTGGCGATGGCGGACTCCAGCACCTTCTTGATGGTGAAGGCGGCCTTCTGGGGGGAGAAGGCGAGGATGTTGAGGGCCTGGTCCACGGGCATGCCGCGCACCAGGTCGGCGACCAGGCGGGCCTTCTGGGAGGACAGCCGCGTACCGCGCAAAATGGCAGAAACTTGCATCGCTGTTCTCCTTTACTTCTTCTTGGCCTTCTTGTCGGCGGCGTGACCCTTGAAGGTGCGGGTCAGCGAAAATTCGCCGAGCTTGTGGCCAACCATGTTTTCCGTGACGAACACGGGGATGTGCTGCTTGCCGTTGTGCACGGCCAGCGTCAGCCCGATGAAATCGGGCAGGATGGTGGAGCGGCGGGACCAGGTCTTCACCGGCTTCTTGTCGCCAGTGGCCAGGGCGGCCATCACCTTTTGCATCAGATGCCCGTCAACGAAGGGGCCTTTTTTAACGGAACGAGCCATATCCACTCACCTCTTACGCTTTGTGACGGCGGCGCACGATCATGCCGTCGGTCCGCTTGTTGTTGCGGGTGCGATAACCCTTGGTGGGCTGACCCCAGGGAGACACGGGCACGCGCCCCTCGCCGGTGCGGCCCTCGCCACCGCCATGCGGGTGATCGATGGGGTTCATCGCCGTGCCGCGCACCGTCGGCCGGATGCCGCGCCAACGGTTGGCGCCGGCCTTGCCGATGGAACGCAGGCTGTGCTCTTCGTTGCCGACTTCGCCCAGGGTGGCGCGACAGTCGATATGCACCTTGCGGATTTCGCCGGAGCGCAGCCGCAACTGCGCGTAGCTGCCCTCGCGCGCCAGCAGCTGCACGGAAGCGCCGGCGGAGCGGGCGATCTGCGCGCCCTTGTTGGGCATCATCTCGACGCAGTGCAGGGTGGAGCCGACCGGGATGTTGCGCAGCGGCAGACAGTTGCCCGGCTTGATCGGCGCCTCGGCGCCATTCATCAGGGCGGCGCCCACCTCGACGCCGCGGGGCGCGATGATGTAGCGGCGCTCGCCGTCGGCGTAGCAGAGCAGCGCGATGTGCGCGCTACGGTTGGGGTCGTACTCGATGCGCTCGACGCGGGCGGCGATGCCGTCCTTGTTGCGCCTGAAGTCGATGATCCGGTAGTGCTGCTTGTGACCGCCGCCCTTGTGCCGGGTGGTGATGTGACCGTTGTTGTTGCGCCCGGCCTTGCGGTTCTGCTTCTCCACCAGGGTCGCTTCCGGTTTGCCCTTGTGCAGGCCCGGCGTGACCACCTTGACGACGGCGCGACGGCCGGCGGAGGTCGGTTTGACTTTGACCAGCATGGCTTATTCTCCTGCCGCGAAGTTGAGTTCCTGGCCAGGCTTCAGGCAGACGAAGGCCTTCTTCCAGTCGGAACGGCGGCCGGTGAAACGGCCGAATCGCTTGTTCTTGCCCTTCACGTTGGCCACCTTCACATCCTTGACCTGGACCTTGAAGAGCAGCTCAACGGCGGCCTTGATTTCGGGCTTGGTGGCGTCGCTGGCGACACGGAAGATGACCTGGTCGCGCTTGTCGGCCAGCATGGTCGCCTTTTCGGAGATGATCGGCGCCAGGATGACCTGGAGCAGCCGCTCCTCTTTCATCAGCGTGGCGTTCATGCGTACATCTCCTCGAAGGACTTGACGGCGTCGCGGGTCATGAGGACGCGGTCGAAACGGACCAGGCTGACGGGATCGGCCTGCCGGGGCTCCAGCACCAGGACGTTGTGCAGGTTGCGGGCGGACAGCCAGAGGTTGTCATCCACCACCGGGGAAATGATCAACACCCGATCGGTCATGCCCATGCTCTTCAGCTTGCCGGCCAGAATTTTGGTCTTGGGGGCGTCGACGCCCAGGCTATCGACCACGGACAGGCGACCATCGGCCGCCAGACGGGAAAGAATGGAGGCGATGCCGGCGCGGTACATCTTGCGGTTGACCTTCTGCGCGAAGTTCTCGTCCGGCTTGTTCGGGAAGGCGCGACCGCCGCCACGCCACAAGGGCGAGGAAGTCATGCCGGCGCGGGCGCGTCCGGTGCCCTTCTGGCGGAACGGCTTCTTCGTGCTGTGTCGCACCTCGGCGCGGGTGAGCTGAGCACGGTCACCCTGACGGCCGTTGGCCATGTAGGCGGTCACCACCTGGTGCACCAGCGCTTCGTTGTATTCGCGGCCGAACAGGCTGTCGGCGGCGCTCACGGCGCCCGCGTCCTGGCCTTGTTCATTGATGAGCTTTAGGTCCATCAGGCGCCTCCTTTCACGGCGGGCAGCACGACGACATCGCCGCCCTTGGCGCCGGGCACGGCGCCCTTGATCAGGAGCAGCTGACGCTCGGCATCCACGCGCACCACTTCCAGGTTCTGCACGGTGCGCTTGACCGCGCCATAGTGGCCGGACATGCGCTTGCCGGGAAAGATGCGGCCGGGATCCTGTGCCTGGCCGATGGAGCCGGGCACATTGTGCGAGCGCGAGTTGCCGTGCGACGCGCGCTGGGAACCGAAGTTGTGGCGCTTGATGGTGCCGGCGAAACCCTTGCCCTGGGTGACGCCGGATACATCGACCATCTGCCCAGCCTGGAAGATTTCCACACTGACCGGGACGCCCGGTTGGTATTGGGCCAGCACGTCCTCGCCGACGCGGAACTCGGTCATGCCGACGGCGGCTTCGACGCCCGCCTTGGCAAAATGACCGGTCTCGGGCTTGTTGACGCGACTGGGTTTGCGCTTGCCATAGGCGACCTGCAGGGCGGTGTAGCCGTCCGTAGCGGTCGTCTTGACTTGACTGACGCGGTTGTTCGACACGTCCAGCACGGTCACCGGGATGGAAGCGCCATCCTCGGCGAAAATGCGGGTCATGCCGATCTTCCGACCGACAAGGCCTAGACTCATCTTCTAGTTTCCTTCTTAAGGGGCCGACTGCAATTGGCCGGCAGGTTCAAATTCAAGGGCTTGGGCCGCCCCCAGGGCCTGTATTGCTTACCGCTTACTGCAACTTGATCTCGACGTCGACACCGGCCGGCAAATCCAGCTTCATCAAGGCATCCACCGTCTTGTCGGTGGGATCGATGATGTCCATCAGGCGCTTGTGCGTGCGAATCTCCAGCTGATCGCGAGAGGTCTTGTTCACATGCGGCGAGCGCAGGATATCGAAGCGCTCGATGGCGGTCGGCAGGGGGACGGGACCCTTGACCACGGCGCCGGTGCGCTTGGCGGTGTCGACGATCTCCATGGCCGACTGGTCGATCAGCTTGTAATCGAAGGCCTTGAGCCGGATACGGATTTTTTGGCTTTGCATTGCGTTTCCCGAAACAGGAAAAGGCGGGATATTACCCGCCTTTCCGGAGTTGAATCAAGCTTTACTCGATGATCTTCGCCACCACGCCGGCGCCGACGGTACGGCCGCCCTCGCGGATGGCGAAGCGCAGACCTTCTTCCATGGCGATGGGGGCGATCAGCGCGGCCGTGATGGAGACGTTGTCGCCAGGCATCACCATCTCCGTGCCGGCCGGCAGTTCGATCGCGCCGGTGACGTCGGTGGTGCGGAAGTAGAACTGCGGGCGGTAGCCGTTGAAGAAGGGGGTGTGGCGGCCGCCTTCGTCCTTGGAGAGCACGTAGATCTCGGCGCTGAACTTGGTGTGCGGGGTGATGCTGCCGGGTTTGGCCAGCACCTGGCCGCGCTCGACGTCTTCACGCTTGGTGCCGCGCAGCAGGGCGCCGATGTTGTCGCCGGCCTGGCCTTGGTCGAGCAGCTTGCGGAACATTTCGACGCCGGTGCAGGTGGTCTTGACCGTGGGGCGGATGCCGACGATTTCAATTTCTTCGCCGACCTTGATGATGCCGCGTTCGACGCGGCCGGTGACGACGGTGCCGCGGCCGGAGATGGAGAAGACGTCTTCGACAGGCATCAGGAAGGGTTTGTCGATGGCGCGCTCGGGCATCGGGATGTAGCTGTCGAGGGCGTCGGCAAGCTTGAGGATGGAGCCTTCGCCGATGTCGCTGGGGTCGCCTTCCATGGCCTTGAGGGCGGAGCCGATGATGATGGGGGTGTCGTCGCCGGGGAAGTCGTATTTGCTGAGCAGTTCGCGCACTTCCATTTCGACGAGTTCGAGCAGTTCGGCGTCGTCGACCATGTCGGCCTTGTTCATGTAGACGATGATGTAGGGCACGCCGACCTGACGGGCAAGCAGGATGTGCTCGCGGGTCTGCGGCATCGGGCCGTCGGCGGCGCTCACCACCAGGATGGCGCCGTCCATCTGCGCGGCGCCGGTGATCATGTTCTTGACGTAGTCGGCGTGGCCGGGGCAGTCGACGTGGGCGTAGTGACGGTGCTCGGTTTCGTATTCGACGTGCGCGGTGTTGATGGTGATGCCGCGCGCCTTCTCTTCCGGCGCGGAGTCAATGTCCGCGTAGTTCTTGGCGGCGCCGCCGTATTTCTTCGACAGGATCGTGGTGATCGCCGCCGTCAACGTCGTCTTGCCATGGTCCACGTGCCCAATCGTACCCACGTTCACGTGCGGCTTCTTACGCTCGAATTTTTCCTTGGCCATTTCGCTTACCTCAAATTACTTCTTACTGTTGATGACGGCTTCCGCCACGTTCTTGGGCGCCTCGGAGTAGTGCTTGAATTCCATGGAGTAGGTGGCGCGGCCCTGGGACATGGAACGCAAATCGGTGGAATAGCCGAACATTTCGGCCAGCGGCACCTCGGCCTTGATGGCCTTGCCGCCGGGCAGGTCTTCCATGCCCTGGATGATGCCGCGACGCCGATTGAGGTCGCCCATGACATCGCCCATGTAGTCTTCCGGGGTCTCCACTTCGACGGCCATCATCGGCTCGAGCAGGGACGGGCTGGCTTTGCGCATGCCGTCCTTGAAGCCCATGATGGCGGCCATCTTGAAGGCCTGCTCGGAGGAGTCCACCTCGTGGTAGGAACCGTCGAACAGGGTGACCTTCACGTCGACCACCGGAAAACCGGCGAGGACGCCATTGTTGAGCGCCTCCTTGATGCCCTTGTCGACCGCCGGGATGTATTCGCGCGGGACGGTGCCGCCTTTGATGGCGTCGATGAATTCGTAGCCCTTGCCAGGCTCGTTCGGCTCCATCTTCAGCCAGACGTGGCCGTACTGGCCCTTGCCGCCGGACTGCTTGACGAACTTGCCTTCCTGCTCGACCTGCTTGCGGATGCACTCGCGGTAGGCCACCTGCGGCGCGCCCACGTTGGCTTCCACATTGAACTCGCGACGCATGCGGTCGACGATGATTTCCAGGTGCAGTTCGCCCATGCCGGAGATGATGGTCTGGCCGGACTCCTCGTCGGTGCGCACGCGGAAGGAAGGATCTTCCTGGGCCAGACGATTGAGCGCCAGACCCATCTTCTCCTGGTCGGACTTGGTCTTGGGCTCGACGGCGACGTGGATCACCGGCTCGGGGAAGACCATGCGCTCGAGGATGATGGGCTTGTCGGGAGCGCTCAGGGTGTCGCCGGTGGTGGCGTCCTTCAGGCCGACGGCGGCGGCGATGTCGCCGGCGCGCACTTCCTTGATCTCTTCGCGGTTGTTGGCGTGCATCTGCAGGATGCGGCCCAGGCGTTCCTTCTTGCCCTTCACCGAGTTGTAGATGGTGTCGCCGGAATTGACCACGCCCGAATAGACGCGGAAGAAGGTGAGCTGGCCGACATAAGGGTCGGTCATGATCTTGAAGGCCAGGGCGGAAAACGGCGCGTCGTCGGCGGCGGGACGCTCGTCCTCGGAGCCGTCCTCCTTCTCGCCCTTGACCGGCGGAATATCGACCGGGGAAGGCATGAAATCGATGACGGCATCGAGCATGCGCTGCACACCCTTGTTCTTGAAGGCGGTGCCGCACAGCATGGGCTGGATTTCGCTGTTGATGGTGCGAACGCGGATGCCCAGCTTGATGTCGGCCTCGGAGAGATCGCCCTCTTCGAGGTATTTGTTCATCAGCTCCTCGGAGGACTCGGCGGCCGCCTCGACCATCTTCTCGCGCCACTCCTGGGCGGTGTCGACCAGATCGGCGGGGATGTCGCGGTAGTCGAACTTCATGCCCTGGGACGCCTCGTCCCAGAAGATGGCCTTCATCTTGATGAGGTCCACCACGCCGGCAAAGTTTTCTTCTGCGCCTATGGGAATGACGATCGCCACCGGGTTCGCCTTCAGGCGCGAGCGCATCTGCTCATAGACCCTGAAGAAGTCGGCGCCCTGACGGTCCATCTTGTTGACGAAGGCCAGACGCGGCACGCCGTACTTGTTGGCCTGACGCCACACGGTTTCGGACTGCGGCTGCACGCCGCCCACCGCGCAATACACCATGCAGGCACCGTCCAGCACGCGCATGGAGCGCTCCACCTCGATGGTGAAGTCGACGTGGCCTGGGGTATCGATGATGTTGATGCGGTGCTCGGGCAGGGACAGGTCCATGCCCTTCCAGAAACAGGTGGTGGCGGCGGAGGTGATGGTGATGCCGCGCTCCTGCTCCTGCTCCATCCAGTCCATGGTGGCGGCGCCGTCGTGCACCTCGCCAATCTTGTGATTGACTCCGGTGTAGAACAGGATGCGCTCGGTGGTGGTGGTCTTGCCGGCGTCGATGTGGGCCGAGATACCGATGTTGCGGTAGCGCTCGATGGGGGTCTTGCGTGCCACGTTGTTATTCCTTGTTTCTTAGAAGCGGAAATGCGAGAAGGCCTTGTTGGCCTCGGCCATGCGGTGCACTTCCTCGCGCTTCTTCATGGCGCCGCCGCGGCCTTCCGCGGCATCCAGCAATTCACCGGCCAGACGCTGGCCCATCGACTTCTCGCCGCGCTTGCGCGCGGCTTCCTTGATCCAGCGCATGGCCAGGGCGGCGCGGCGGGCGGGGCGCACTTCCACGGGGACCTGGTAGTTGGCGCCGCCGACGCGGCGGGATTTGACCTCGACCACGGGACGCACGTTGGACATGGCCTGGCCGAACACCTCGACCGGATCCTTGCCGCTCTTCTTGCCGATCTGCTCGAAGGCGCCGTAGACGATGCGCTCGGCCACCGATTTCTTGCCGCTGTTCATGATGACGTTCATGAATTTGGCCACTTCGACGTTACCGAATTTCGGGTCCGGCAGGATGATGCGCTTGGGAACTTCGCGACGACGGGGCATGCTTTGACTCCTTGAATCTTATTTGCCGGTCTTGGCACGCTTGGCGCCGTACTTGGAACGGCTCTGCTTGCGGTTCTTGACGCCGGCGGTATCCAGGCTGCCGCGCACGATGTGGTAGCGCACACCCGGCAAGTCCTTGACGCGGCCGCCGCGCACCAGCACCACGGAGTGCTCCTGCAGGTTGTGTCCCTCGCCACCGATGTAGCCGATGATCTCGAAACCGTTCGACAGGCGAACCTTGGCGACTTTCCGCAAAGCCGAGTTCGGCTTCTTCGGCGTGGTGGTGTAGACGCGCGTGCAGACGCCGCGCTTCTGCGGGCAGGCCTCCATGGCCGGCACCTTGCTTTTTTCGATCGGAGCCTGACGTGGCTTCCGCACCAGTTGGTTGATGGTCGGCATCTAACGCTTTCCCGGATTTATCAATGACCTGAACAAATTGGCCCGCGCATCGGCTGAAGCGCCACGCGGGCCACCGTAAAAAAAGACTAGAAATTTTACGATTGGGGGCTTGGCCTGTCAAGCTTGGCCGTCGTCGATCTCCTCGGTGACCACCAGGATGGGCTCCCCCTCCACCGGCGGGTAGTCCTGCGCCTGGGCCTGGCTCTTGCGATTGCGGTGATAGGCCAGGCCAGTACCAGCGGGGATCAGGCGACCGACGATGACGTTCTCCTTGAGGCCGCGCAGGTCGTCCTTCTTGGCCATGATGGCGGCCTCGGTAAGCACCCGCGTGGTTTCTTGGAAGGACGCCGCCGAGATGAAGGAGTCGGTCGACAGGGAAGCCTTGGTGATGCCCAGCAGGATGTTGTCGTAGCTTGCGGGCTGCTTGCCCTCGGCCACCACCCGGTCGTTTTCCTGCAACAGCTCGGAACGCTCCACCTGTTCGCCCGGGATGAAACCGGTATCGCCCGGGTCGGAGACGTTGACGCGGCGCAGCATCTGGCGCACCACCACCTCGATGTGCTTGTCGTTGATCTTCACGCCCTGCAGGCGGTAGACGTCCTGCACCTCGTCGATGATGTAGCGGGCCAGCGCCTCGATGCCCTGCAGGCGGATGATGTCGTGCGGGTCGGCGGGGCCGTCGACGATGGTCTCGCCCTTCTGCACCACCTGGCCGTCGTGCACGGTGACGTGCTTGTCCTTGGAAATCAGGTACTCGTGCGGGACGCCGTCGAGGTCGGTGATGACCAGGCGCTGCTTGCCCTTGGTGTCCTTACCGAAGGAGACGGTGCCGGTGATTTCCGCCAGCACGCCGGCGTCCTTCGGTGAACGCGCCTCGAACAACTCGGCCACGCGCGGCAGACCGCCGGTGATGTCGCGGGTCTTCGAGGTTTCCTGCGGGATGCGCGCGAGCACGTCGCCCACGTTCACCTCCTGCCCGTCCTTCACCGTGATCAGGGAGCCCACCTGGAAGGTGATGCTGACCGAGATGTCGGTGCCGGCCACCTTCACGTCCTGGCCGTCGGCGCCGATCAGGCGCACCTGCGGCCGCACGCCCTTGGAGGCGGCAGAACCGCGGCGCTTGCCGTCGATGACGATGAGGGTGGACAGGCCGGTCACCTCGTCGATCTGCTTGGCGACGGTGACGCCCTCTTCCACGTTCTCGAACTTCACACGGCCGGCGTGCTCGGTGATGATCGGCCGGGTGTGCGGATCCCAGTTGGCCAGGGCGGTGCCCGCCTTCACCGTCTCGCCGTCCATGACCGCCAGGGTGGCGCCGTAGGGCACCTTGTGGCGCTCGCGCTCGCGATGGTTGTCGTCGACGATGATCAGTTCGCCGTTGCGCGAGATGGCCACCGCCTCGCCCTTCACGTTGGTGACGTAGCGCAGGGTGGGCAGGAAGCGCAGGATACCGGCGGACTTGCTTTCCAGCTGGCTGGCGGCGGCGGCGCGCGAAGCGGCGCCGCCGATGTGGAAGGTGCGCATGGTCAGCTGGGTGCCGGGTTCGCCGATGGACTGCGCGGCGATGACGCCCACCGCCTCGCCCACGTTGATCAGGTTGCCGCGTCCCAGGTCGCGGCCGTAGCACTTGGCGCAGAGGCCCCAGCGGGTGTCGCAGGTCAGCGGCGTGCGCACCTTGACCTCGTCGATGCCCAGTTCGTCGATGAGGTCGACCTTGGCCTCGTCCAGCAGGGCGCCGGCATCGATGACGGTCTCGCCGGTATCCGGATTGACCACGTCGGCGGCCGCCACCCGGCCGAGGATGCGGTCGCGCAGGGGTTCCACGACGTCGCCGCCCTCGACCAGGGCCTTCATCAGCATGCCGTTGGCGGTGCCGCAATCGTCCTCGGTGATGACCAGATCCTGGGTGACGTCGACCAGGCGGCGGGTCAGGTAGCCGGAGTTCGCGGTCTTCAGCGCGGTATCGGCCAGGCCCTTGCGGGCGCCGTGCGTGGAGATGAAGTACTGCAGCACGTTGAGGCCTTCACGGAAGTTCGCCGTGATGGGGGTCTCGATGATGGAGCCGTCCGGCTTCGCCATCAGGCCGCGCATGCCGGCCAATTGGCGGATCTGCGCGGCGGAGCCGCGGGCGCCGGAGTCGGCCATCATGTAGATGGAGTTGAAGGACTCCTGCTTGACCTGCTTGCCTTCGCGGTCTGTAACGGTCTCGTGCGAAAGCTGCTCCATCATCGCCTTGGCCACCTTGTCGCCGGCCTGGCCCCAGATGTCCACCACCTTGTTGTAGCGCTCGCCCTGGGTCACCAGGCCGGAAATGTATTGCGCTTCGATTTCCCTCACCTCCTTCTCGGCGGCGGCGAGGATGTCGTGCTTCTGCGGCGGCATCAGCATGTCCTGCATGCAGATGGAAATGCCGCCGCGGGCGGCCATGGAGAAGCCGGTGTACATCAGCTTGTCGGCGAACACCACGGTGTCCTTGAGGCCGCACTTGCGGAAGGCGGCGTTGATCAGCCTGGAGATTTCCTTCTTCTTCAGCACCCGATTGACGTGCGCGAAATCCAGGCCGGGAGGCAGGATTTCCGAGAGGAAGGCGCGCCCGGCCACCGTCTCGTGGCGCTGCACGCGTTCCTTGAGGCGGCCGGCGTCGTCATACACGCGCTCCTTGAGGCGCACGGTGACCCTGGCATTGATGTCCACCAGGCCGGATTGCCATGCGCGGCGCAGCTCGTCCACGTCGGCGAAGAGCATGCCCTCGCCCTTCGCGTTGATGCGCTCGCGCGTCATGTAGTAAAGACCCAGCACGATGTCCTGCGAGGGCACGATGATGGGCTCGCCGTTGGCCGGAGACAGCACGTTGTTGGAGGCCAGCATCAGGGTGCGGGCTTCCATCTGCGCTTCCAGGGACAAGGGCACATGCACGGCCATCTGGTCGCCGTCGAAGTCGGCGTTGAAGGCGGTACAGACCAGGGGATGCAGCTGGATGGCCTTGCCCTCGATGAGCACCGGCTCGAAGGACTGGATGCCAAGGCGGTGCAGGGTGGGCGCCCGGTTCAGCATGACCGGATGCTCGCGGATCACCTCTTCGAGGATGTCCCAGACCACCGGTTCCTCGTCCTCCACCATGCGCTTGGCGGCCTTGATGGTGGTGGCCAGGCCCATGACTTCCAGGCGGTTGAAGATGAAGGGCTTGAACAGTTCCAGGGCCATCAGCTTGGGCAGGCCGCACTGGTGCAGCTTCAGGGTGGGGCCGACGACGATGACGGAACGGCCGGAGTAGTCGACGCGCTTGCCCAGCAGGTTCTGGCGGAAGCGGCCGCCCTTGCCCTTGATCATGTCGGCCAGGGACTTGAGCGGGCGCTTGTTGGCGCCGGTCATGGCCTTGCCGCGGCGGCCGTTGTCGAGCAGGGAGTCCACGGATTCCTGCAGCATGCGCTTCTCGTTGCGCACGATGATGTCCGGGGCCTTCAGCTCCAGCAGGCGCTTCAGGCGGTTGTTGCGGTTGATGACGCGGCGATAGAGGTCGTTCAGGTCCGAGGTGGCAAAGCGGCCGCCGTCCAGGGGCACCAGGGGGCGCAGTTCCGGCGGCAGCACGGGCAGCACTTCCAGAATCATCCAGTCCGGGCGGATGCCGGACTTCATGAAGGCCTCCAGCACCTTCAGGCGCTTGGCGTACTTCTTGATCTTGGTCTCGGAGGAGGTCTTCGACAGCTCGGAGCGCAGTTTCTCGACCTCGGCGGGCAGATCGATGCCCTTCAGCAGATCGCGCACGCCCTCGGCGCCCATGCCGGCCTTGAACTCGTCGCCGTATTCTTCCAGCTTGGCCAGGTAGTCCTCCTCGGTGAGGAGCTGGCCTTTGGCGAGCGGGGTCATGCCCGGCTCGGTGACGACGAAGGCCTCGAAGTAGAGCACCCGCTCGATGTCGCGCAGGGTCATGTCCAGCACCATGCCGAGCCGGCTGGGCAAGGACTTTAGGAACCAGATGTGGGCGACCGGCGAGGCCAGTTCGATGTGGCCCATGCGCTCGCGGCGCACCTTGGCCTGGGTGACCTCGACGCCGCACTTCTCGCAGATCACGCCGCGGTGCTTGAGGCGCTTGTACTTGCCGCAGAGGCACTCGTAGTCCTTGATGGGGCCGAATATCTTGGCGCAGAACAGGCCATCCCGCTCCGGCTTGAAGGTGCGGTAGTTGATGGTCTCCGGCTTCTTCACCTCGCCATAGGACCAGGAACGGATCTTGTCTGGGGACGCGAGGCCGATCTTGATGGCATCGAATTCCTCGTTCTGGGTGACCTGTTTGAATAAGTCCAGCAGAGCTTTCATCGTGTATTACCCCCGTTCGGGTTCAAACTTTCAATGGGGAAATGGGAAACGAGAAACGGGAAACGCCAGAAGCCAGCCCCACGTTTCCCATTTCCCTTTGCCCGTTTCCCTTTTCCCGTTTCCCTTTTCCCGTTTCCCGCCTTCATCAATACCGTTCCAGATCGATGTCGATGGCCAGCGAGCGGATTTCCTTCACCAGCACGTTGAAGGACTCCGGCATGCCGGCGTCGATCTTGTGCTCGCCCTTGACGATGTTCTCGTACACCTTGGTGCGGCCGGTGACGTCGTCCGACTTGACGGTGAGCATCTCCTGCAGGGTGTAGGAGGCGCCGTAGGCCTCCAGCGCCCACACTTCCATCTCGCCGAAACGCTGGCCGCCGAACTGGGCCTTGCCGCCCAGGGGCTGCTGGGTCACCAGGCTGTACGGGCCGGTGGAACGGGCGTGCATCTTGTCGTCCACCAGGTGGTGCAGTTTCAGCACGTGCATGATGCCCACCGTGGTGGTGCGGTCGAAGGCGTCGCCGGAGCGGCCGTCGTAGAGCTGCACCTGGGTCTTGGCCGGGGTGAAGCCATTGCGCCGGGTACGCGCGTCGTCATCGGGATAGGCGAGATCCAGCATGGCCTTGATCTCGCTTTCGTGCGCCCCATCGAACACCGGCGTGGCGAAAGGCACGCCCTTGGTCAGGTTGCCGGCCATTTCCAGGACCTCGGCGTCCGTGAGGCCCTTGATGTCTTCGCGCTTGCCGGAAGCGTTGTAGATCTTGTCGAGGAACTTGCGCACCTCGGCGACCTTGGTCTGCGCGGCCAGCATTTCCTCGATGCGCACGCCGAGGCCGCGCGCGGCCCAGCCCAGGTGGGTTTCCAGGATCTGGCCGACGTTCATCCGCGACGGCACGCCGAGGGGGTTCAGCACGATGTCGACGGGAGTGCCGTCGGCCATGAAGGGCATGTCCTCCACGGGCACGATCTTCGACACCACGCCCTTGTTGCCGTGGCGGCCGGCCATCTTGTCGCCGGGTTGCAGACGGCGTTTCACGGCCAGATAGACCTTGACCATCTTGATCACGCCCGGCGGCAGTTCGTCGCCCTGGGTCAGTTTCTTTTTCTTGATCTCCTTCATGCGGTCGAACTCGACGCGCTGCTTGTCCAGGGCGTCCTTGATGCCTTCCATCTGGCGGGCCAGTTCCTCGTCGGCCACACGGATGTCGAACCAGTCGTGGGGATCCAGGCCGTCCAGGTACTCGTCGCTGACCTCGGCGCCCTTGGCCAGCTTCTTGGGCCCACCCTTGACCGGCTTGCCCACCAGCATGCGGCGCATGCGGGCGAAGGCGTCCTCCTCGACGATGCGCATCTGGTCGGCCAGGTCCTTCTGGTACTTGCGCAGCATCTCGTCGATGATCTGGTTGGCGCGGCTGTCGCGCTCGATGCCCTCGCGCGTGAACACCTGCACGTCGATGACGGTGCCGCTCATGCCCATCGGCACGCGCAGCGAGGTGTCCTTCACGTCGGAAGCCTTCTCGCCGAAGATGGCGCGCAAGAGCTTCTCTTCCGGGGTGAGCTGGGTCTCGCCCTTGGGGGTGACCTTGCCCACCAGCACGTCGCCGGCGGTGACCTCGGCGCCGACGTAGACGATGCCGGCCTCGTCCAGGCGGCCCATCTGCACCTGCGACAGGCTGGAGATGTCGCGGGTGATTTCCTCCGGACCGAGCTTGGTATCGCGCGCCACCACCGAGAGTTCCTCGATGTGGATGGAGGTGTAGCGGTCTTCCGCCACCACCCGCTCTGAGATGAGGATGGAGTCCTCGAAGTTGTAGCCGTTCCAGGGCATGAAGGCCACCAGCATGTTCTGGCCCAGGGCCAGTTCACCCTTGTCCGTGGAGGCGCCGTCGGCGATCACGTCGCCCCTGGCGATCTTGTCGCCCAGGCGCACCAGCGGACGCTGGTTGATGTTGGTGTTCTGGTTGGAACGCTGGTACTTGGTGAGGGTATAGATGTCCACGCCCACCTCGCCGCTCACCGCCTCGTCGTCGTTGACCCGCACCACCACGCGGCTGGCATCGACGTAATCGACTACGCCGCCGCGGCGGGCGGTGACCACGGTGCCGGAGTTGACGGCGGCGGTGCGCTCGATGCCGGTGCCCACCAGGGGCTTGTCCGGACGCAGGCAGGGCACGGCCTGGCGCTGCATGTTGGAACCCATCAGCGCGCGGTTGGCGTCGTCATGCTCCAGGAAGGGGATCAGCGAGGCCGCCACGGAGACGATCTGCGACGGCGCCACGTCCATGTACTGGATGCGGTCCGGCGTGGCCAGGGTGAATTCGTTGCGGCTGCGGCAGGACACCAGGTCGCCGGTGAAGCGGCCTTCCGCGTCGAGTTCGGCGTTGGCCTGGGCGATCACGTACTGGCTTTCCTCGATGGCCGAGAGATACTCGATCTGGTCGGAAACCTTGTGATCGACCACCTTGCGGTAGGGGGTCTCGATGAAACCGTACTCGTTGGTGCGGGCGTACAGGGCCAGGGAGTTGATCAGGCCGATGTTCGGACCTTCCGGCGTCTCGATGGGGCAGACGCGGCCGTAGTGGGTCGGATGCACGTCGCGCACTTCGAAGCCGGCGCGCTCGCGGGTCAGACCGCCGGGGCCGAGCGCCGAGATGCGCCGCTTGTGGGTGATCTCCGACAGCGGGTTGGTCTGGTCCATGAACTGGGAGAGCTGGCTGGAGCCGAAGAATTCCTTGATGGCGGCGCTGATCGGCTTGGCATTGATCAGGTCGTGCGGCATCAGATTGTCGGATTCGGCCTGGTTCAGGCGCTCCTTGACGGCGCGCTCGACGCGCACCAGGCCGGCGCGGAACTGGTTCTCCGCCAGTTCGCCGACGGAACGCACGCGGCGGTTGCCGAGGTGGTCGATGTCGTCGATCTCGCCGCGGCCATTGCGCAGCTCGACGAGGATCTTGATGACCTCGACGATGTCGCGCGGCGACAGCGTGAAGCGCTCCTCGATGCGGGCGTTGAGAGCCTTGGCATCGAAGCCGGCGGCCTTCAGATGCTTGTTCAGTTCCGCCAGTCGGGCTTCGGCCTCCTCGCGGTCGGCGATGCCCTCCAGGCTGACCTTGGACAGGCTGGCCTCCGGGCATACTCCGTAGAAGCCGCGCAGCGCCGCCGCCAGCTTGTTCTCGCGATGATGCGGCGGAAACACGATCTGCCAGCTGGTCTTGGCCGGCGCGCCGATGCGCCGGTTGAACTTCATGCGGCCGACCTTGGACAGGTCGTAGCTTTCGTCGCTGAAGAACAGCCGGTTGAACAGGGCCTCGACGGCATCCTCGGTGGGCGGCTCGCCGGGACGCATCATGCGGTAGATGGCGACGCGGGCGGTCCACTGGTCGACCGTCTCGTCGGCGCGCAGGGTCTGGGAAACGAAGGGGCCGTGGTCCAGTTCGTTGGTGTACAGGGTATCGAGGACGCCGACCTTGGATTCCAGGATCTTGGCCAGCAGGGTTTCGGTGATTTCGTCGTTCGCGCGGGCGATGAGCTCGCCGGTTTCCTCATCCACCAGGTTGCGCGCCAGCACCCGGCCCAGCACGAACTCGCCGTCCACCAGCAGCTTCTTGATGCCGGCGGCCTCCAGGTCGCGGATGTGCTTGGCGGTGATGCGCTTGCCCTTGGCGACCAGCACCTTGCCATCCTTGCCGTGAATGTCGAACTTCGCGGTCTCGCCCTTCAGGCGCTCGGGCCGCAGGGCGAACTCGATGCCCTTCTTGGCGAAATGGAAGGTGTCGGTCTCGAAGAACATCTCCAGGATCTGCTCGACGTTGTAGCCCAGGGCCTTGAGCAGGATGGTCATCGGCAGCTTGCGGCGGCGGTCGACGCGGAAGTAGACGAAGTCCTTGGGATCGAACTCGAAATCGAGCCAGGAACCGCGGTAGGGGATGATGCGCGCGGAGAACAGCAGCTTGCCGGAGGAATGCGTCTTGCCCTTGTCATGCTCGAAGAAGACGCCGGGCGAACGGTGCAGCTGGGAGACGATGACCCGCTCGGTGCCGTTGATGACGAAGGAACCGTTGGGGGTCATCAGCGGCATCTCGCCCATGTAGACCTCCTGCTCCTTCACCTCCTTGATCTTCTCCTTGACGCTTTCCCGGTCCAGGATGACCAGACGCACGCGGGCGCGCACGCTGGCGGCGTAGGTGAGGCCGCGTTGTTGGCACTCGACGATGTCGAACACCGGGGCGCCCAGGGTGTAGCTGACGAACTCCAGGCGCGCGTTGCCGCTGTGGCTGACGATGGGGAAGATGGAAGTGAAGGCCGCTTGCAGACCCACGTCCTGGCGCGCCTCCATCGGCACGTCTTCCTGCAGGTAGCCGCGGAACGATTCGATCTGGGTGGTCAGCATGTAGGGCACCGGCAGAACGCTCACGCGCTTGGCGAAGCTCTTGCGAAGGCGCTTTTTCTCGGCAAAGGTGTAGGTCATGACGGCTCCGGCTGCAGAGGACGGGAATCAGGGATCAGAAATCAGGCGATTGAGACAGCCGGAATGGCCGTTCGATCCCGGACTGCTGATGTCTGATACCGCAAAAGACTAAAGGCCGACGGCCCGAAGGCCGCCAGCCGGCTTGCTTGCGGAGTGCTCGCGCACGCCGCGATTACTTGATCTCGACCGTGGCGCCCGCTTCGGTGAGCTGCTTCTTGATGTCCTCGGCCTCGGCCTTCGGGCAGCCTTCCTTGACGGGCTTGGGCGCGCCGTCCACCAGATCCTTGGCTTCCTTCAGGCCCAGGCCGGTGATCGCGCGCACGACCTTGATGACGTTGACCTTGTTGGCGCCGGCGGCGGTCAGGATCACGTCGAACTCGGTCTTCTCCTCGGCGGCGGGGGCGGCGGCGCCGGCGGCCGGGCCGGCCACGGCCATGGAGGCGGCGGAGACGCCGAACTTCTCTTCGAACGCCTTCACCAGGTCGTTCAGTTCCATCACCGTCATGGCGCCGACGGCTTCCAGGATGTCTTCTTTGCTGATTGCCATTTCAATAACTCCTAATTCGATAGCGTGAGAATGCGTGGGAAACGATCAAGCGGCGACGGCCTCGGGCGCCGCCTCGGCGGCGCCGCCTTCCTCGCGCTTCTTGGCGAGGGCTGCCATGGCCGCGGCGAAACCGGTCAACGGGGCCTGCATGACGCCCATCAACATGGCGATGAGTTCGTCGCGGCCGGGGATGGCGGCCAGGGCTTGCACCCCTGCCTTGTCCAGCACCTTGCCGGCATAGGAACCCGCCGTCAGTACCAGCTTGTCGTTGGTTTTGGCGAAGTCGTTCAGCACCTTCGCGGCGGCCACGGGGTCGGCGGACACGCTGTAGATCAGCGGACCGACCATGTGTTCGGCGAGGCCTTCGAACGGGGTGCCCACCACGGCGCGACGCACCAGGGTGTTCTTCAGCACACGCAGGTAAACGCCAGATTCGCGGGCCTTTTTGCGCAGCACGGTCAGGTCTGCAACCTTCACGCCGCGGTATTCGGCCACCACGATGGTCTGGGCGTTGGCCACCTGTGCCGACACCTCCGCCACTACGGCTTTCTTGTCATCGAGATTCAGACTCAAGGTCTTTCCTCCTTTCAAGTCAACATGCGGCGGAAAATTCCGCCGCGCCCACGGCGACCTGAATCAGGAGCTTTGCTGGCATGCGCCTGAGCCCATGCCGACCAACCATCCTGTTCGGGTGACACCGTCTGCGTAGACAGGGATCGGGGAGCAGGCATCAGGGATCAGCGATCCCCAAGCCTTTCCCTCACCGCGATTGAGCCTTGCGGCATCTACGGTCTTTGACGATCCGCCGCCCTTCCCCGAAGGGTGGGGCGACGGCCCAAAGCACTGCGCGCCGCCCGCGGGCGGCGTTTCAATTCTTACTGCGGCTGCACCAGGCTGGCCTGGTCCACGCGCACGCCGATGCCCATGGTGCTGGAGACCGACACCTTCTTCATGTACACGCCCTTGCTGCTGGCGGGCTTGGCCTTGTTCAGGGCTTCCACCAGCGCGGCCAGGTTTTCCTTCAGCGCCTCCACCTCGAAGGAGGCGCGACCGATGGTGGCGTGGATGATGCCGGCCTTGTCGGTGCGGTACTGGACCTGGCCGGCCTTGGCGTTCTTCACCGCGTCGGCGACGTTGGGGGTCACCGTGCCCACCTTGGGGTTGGGCATCAGGCCGCGCGGGCCGAGGATCTGACCGAGCTGGCCGACCACGCGCATGGCGTCGGGCGTGGCGATGACCACGTCAAAGTCCATCTTGCCGCCCTTGACCTCGGCGGCCAGATCGTCGAAACCGACGATGTCGGCGCCGGCGGCCTTGGCGGCCTCGGCATTGGCGCCCTGGGCGAACACGGCGACGCGCACGGTCTTGCCGATGCCGCGCGGCAGCACGACGGAACCGCGCACCACCTGGTCGGATTTACGCGGATCGACACCCAGATTGATGGCGGCGTCGATGGACTCGTCGAACTTGGCGGTGGCGGCTTCCTTGACCAGCCCCAGCGCCTCGTCGACGGGATAGTTCTTGGTGCGCTCGACCTTGGCCTTCAGCGCGGCGATACGTTTGCTTGCCATGTCACGCCCCCTCCACGTTGAGACCCATGCTGCGCGCGCTGCCGGCGATGGTGCGCACGGCGGCGTCCATGTCGGCGGCGGTGAGGTCGGGCATCTTGGTCTTGGCGATTTCCTCGAGCTGGGCGCGGGTGACCTTGCCCACCTTGTCGGTATGCGGCTTGGCGGAACCCTTCTGGATGCCAGCGGCCTTCTTGATAAGCACCGTCGCGGGCGGCGTCTTCATGATGAAGGTGAAGGACTTGTCCGCGTAGGCGGTGATCACCACGGGAATGGGCAGGCCCGGCTCCAGACCCTGGGTCTGGGCGTTGAACGCCTTGCAGAATTCCATGATGTTCAGACCGCGCTGACCCAGGGCGGGACCGATGGGCGGCGAGGGATTGGCTTTGCCAGCCGGCACTTGCAGCTTGACGTAGCCGACGATCTTCTTGGCCATGTTCAATAACTCCTAAAAGTGAGTCCAATCGCGCCGCCGCTTGCCCCGCGACGCTCCTCGTACCGGGCCATCCCGGCGCAGGATGGGAAGGCTTAAGCCTTCTCCACCTGGGAAAAATCCAGTTCCACCGGCGTGGCGCGACCGAAGATGGTCACCGACACGCGTAGCTTGTTCTTCTCGTAGTTCACGTCCTCGACGGCGCCGTTGAACTCGTTGAAGGGCCCGTCGATGACGCGCACCAGTTCGCCGATCTCGTAGGTGACCTTGTGCTTGGGCTTCTCCACGCCTTCCTGCATCTGATGCAGGATGGCCTGCACTTCCTTCTCGCTGATCGGCGCCGGCTTGTTGGCGGTGCCGCCGACGAAACCGGTGACCTTGGCGGTGCTCTTCACCAGGTGCCAGGTGTCGTCGTCCATCTGCATCTGCACCAGCACGTAGCCGGGGAAGAACTTGCGCTCGGTGGTCCGCTTCTGGCCACCCTTCATCTCGACGACCTCTTCCACCGGCACCAGGATCTCGCCGAACCGGTCCTGCATGCCGGCGCGCTCCACCCGCTCCTTGAGGGCGCGCATGACGCTCTTCTCGAAGCCGGAATAGGCGTGCACCACATACCATTGCATCGTCATCGATCACTCCCTGCCCATGATCCACTGCACCAGCCAGGTCAGGGCGCCGTCCACCAGCCAGAGGAACAGCGCCATGACGATGACGAAGAGAATGACCACGCCGGTCATCTGCATGGTCTCCTTGCGGGTGGGCCAGACCACCTTGCGCGCTTCGTTGACCGATTCCTGGCTGAAAGCGAAGAAACGTCGGCCGGGCTCGGTGAACCAGGCCACGCCCACGGCGGCCGCGAGTCCGCCGAGGACGGACAGCACGCGCACCACCGTCGGCATCTCCGACAGCACATAAAAGCCGGCTATGCCAGCCGCGATGAGCAGGCCGGCAGCAATTAATTTGATGTTGTCCGCCATTAGAGGGGTCGTTCCACCCGGCTTATCCGATGTGTTGGTGATGTCTGGCAGGCCAGGAGGGTCTCGAACCCCCAACCTTCGGTTTTGGAGACCGACGCTCTGCCAATTGAGCTACTGGCCTAGGTTTCGTCAGGCGTGAGGCGTAAGGCGAGTCGGCACCCGCCTCACGCCTCACTCATTACGCCTGACGCGTTACTCGATGATCTTCGCCACCACGCCGGCGCCGACGGTACGGCCGCCCTCGCGG
>JBBIPL010000013.1:0-23232 GCA_037442845.1 Hydrogenophilales bacterium
ATCATGGTCGGGGTGAGAGGATTCGAACCTCCGACATCTTGCTCCCAAAGCAAGCGCGCTACCGGGCTGCGCTACACCCCGACGGGGGCGGGGAAATGTACCCAGCCCCCGGGCAAAAAGCAACGCCGCGCGCGGGGGCTTGGCTAGAATAGCCGGGTTCGCAACCCAGCCGCCCATGCCGCCATGACCGCCCGCATCCTCGACGGAAAAGCCATCGCCGACGCCCTGCTCCGCGACATCCAACGCCAGGTCGAGGCACGCGCGGCGGCGGGGCGGCGCATCCCCGGCCTGGCGGTGATCCTGTTGGGCGGCGACCCGGCCTCCAGCATCTACGTGCGCAACAAACGCCGCGCCTGCGAAACGGCGGGCGTTCTGTCGATCTCCCACGACCTGCCGGCCGACACCCCGCAGGCCGAACTCCTCGCGCTGATCGGCCGCCTGAACGACGACCCCACGGTGGACGGCATCCTCGTGCAGGCCCCGTTGCCGGATCACATCGACGACAAGGCCGTGGTGGAAGCCATCCGTATCGACAAGGACGTGGACGGCTTCCATCCCTGCAACATCGGCCGCCTGGCGGTGCGCGACCCCCTGCTGCGCTCCTGCACCCCCTACGGCGTCATGAAGCTGCTGCAAGCCACCGGCGAGCCCCTGCGCGGCAAGCACGCGGTGGTGGTGGGCGCCTCCAACCACGTCGGCCGTCCCATGGCCCTGGAACTGCTGCTGGCCGGCTGCACCGTCACCGTCTGCCACTCCGCCACGCAAGACCTGCCCGGCCACGTCGGCCGCGCCGACCTGGTGGCGGCCTGCGTCGGCAAGCCGGAAATGGTGCGGGGCGTCTGGATCAAGCCCGGCGCCATCGTCGTCGACATCGGCATCAACCGCCTGGACAGCGGCAGGCTGGTGGGCGACGTGGAGTTCGCCACGGCCGCCGAGCGGGCCTCCTGGATCACCCCGGTGCCCGGCGGCGTCGGCCCCATGACCGTGGCGACCCTGTTGCAGAACACGCTGGAAGCGGCGGCGCTGCACGCGCCCTGAGTGCAGACCCGGTGCGCAAGAACCCGTCCCCCGGAATGCGCGCCCTCAGGTGGACCGGCCTGCTGTTCGCCGGCCTGACGGCGGCGGGCGCCGGGCTCGCGGCCGACCCCATTCTCGATCACATCCGCCTGCCCCCGGGCTTCCGCATCGAACGCTTCGCCGAGGCGCCCAATGCCCGCCAGATGGCCCTCGGCCGCGACACCCTGTTCGTCGGCAGCATGCGCGACGGGCGCGTGCATGCCGTGCCGCTGGGCCGCGCGGGCCCCGGCAAGCCCCGCGTCATTGCGCGAAACCTGACCTTGCCGGTGGGGGTGGCCTACCGTGACGGCGATCTGTATATCTCGGCGGTTAGCCGCATCCTGCGCATCCGCGACGTGGAACGCCGCCTCGATGCGCCGCCGGAAGTGGAGACCGTGTTCGCCGGCCTGCCCAAGGAAACCCACCACGGCTGGAAGTTCATAGCCTTCGGCCCGGACGGCTGGCTGTACGTGCCGGTGGGCGCGCCCTGCAACATCTGCGCCGCCGACCCGGCGCGCTACGCCGTCATCCATCGCCTGGACCCGGCCAGCGGCAAGCTGGAGACGGTGGCGCGCGGGGTGCGCAACACGGTGGGCTTCGACTGGCATCCGCGCAGCGGCCAGCTCTGGTTCACCGACAACGGCCGCGACTGGCTGGGCGACGACGCGCCGCCCGACGAACTCAACCGCCTGGACCGGCCCGGCCGCCACTTCGGCTATCCGCACTGCCACGGCGCCGCCCTGCGCGATCCCGAATTCGGCGCCGACGCCGATTGCGCCGGTTTCACGCCGCCGGCGCGGGAACTGGCCGCCCACGTCGCGCCCCTGGGCATGCGCTTCTATACCGGCCGGCAATTCCCCGCCCGCTACCGCAACGCCATCTTCGTCGCCGAGCACGGCTCCTGGAACCGCAGCCGCAAGGCGGGCTACCGGGTCATGGCCGCCATCCTCGAAGGCGACCGGGTGGTGGCCTACGAACCCTTCGCCACCGGCTGGCTGCAGGGCGAGGGCAGCGACCGCGAACGCGTGCTGGGCCGTCCCGCCGACGTCCTGGTGATGCCCGACGGCAGCCTGCTGGTGGCGGACGACCACGCGGGGGTGGTGTATCGGATCGTGTATGGGGGATAGGGGGAGGCTGGACAATGCCTGCCGGGGGAATCGGCTTTTCAACCGCATCGCACGTGCTGCTTCCGACCCACAACAGCAATTGGATCCATAGAGACACCGTCTCTTCCCGCCTCGAAGAAGCCGCTGAAGGAAGCGTTGGTTCAACGGCAGGTGTCTACGGCGGAATTGTCGCTCAGCGAGGTTGATGTCCGGCGGCAGCGGGTCAGGTACTGTCATTTGCGGTGACGCTGTCGGTTTGATCGAGCGTCAGTTATGGGGTGCTTCGAACTGGCGGCGGCTGGCGCCTGGGCATTTCCGCGCCATCGGCTATTGTTGATGTAAACAGTCGGGAATTTTTCGGTCCTGGCCTGATCCATTCCGATGTCGTACAGAGAGGAGTCGAATCATGAGCACCCTGTCCTTCAAGCCGGAAGTGTCCGGCATGCGCCTGCCCGCTCTGCGTCGGGTCGATGCCCTGCGTCCCCTGCTCTGGCTGCGCCTGGGCTGGCGCGATCTCGTGCGCGCCTGGCCGTTGTCGCTGGGCTATGGCGTGGTCTTCGCCCTGCTCGGCGGATTGTTGCTGGCCTGGGCAAGGCAAAGCACGCATCTCACCCTCACCCTGTTGTCGGGCTTCCTGCTGCTGGCGCCCTTCCTGGCCATCAGCTTCTATGCGATTTCCAGCCGCCTGGAACATGGGCTGGATCGCGGCGGTCCTTTGCAATTCCTTGCGCCCCTGCGTCGCAATCCCGCCTCCATCGGCCTGTTCGCCGTGCTGCTGGCCTTCATCCTCAGCGCCTGGGAGCGCATCTCCGCGTTGCTGGTGGGGCTGCTGCTGCGCAACGATCTGGTGGCGACCGGTTACTTCAGCCTGGGGCTGCTGTTCAGCGCCGACCACTGGGCCTTCGTCGTCGTTTACCTGATCCTCGGCGCCGCCCTGGCCGCGCTGGTGTTCGCCCTGGCCGTGGTCTCCCTGCCGATGATGATGGACCGCGAGGTGGATACCGTTACCGCCATCACCGCCAGTCTCTGGGCGGTGGCGAGCAATCCCCTGCCCATGCTGGTGTGGGCGGTCCTCATCGTCACCCTTACTCTGGCGGGCATGCTCACCGCGCTGTTCGGCCTGGTCGTCGTCTTTCCGCTGCTCGGCCACGCGACCTGGCACGCCTACCGCGATCTGGTGGAATCCGACTGAGGCGGGCGTCGCGCGGTCGCCCTACATCCCCCTGCGCGCGGGCAGCCTGGTGCTGGGCGCCTGGCAGGGCATCGATCTGTTCGAGCACCGCCGCGCGCCGCATCGCCGGGAGGTCGCGGCGCATCTGCTGGGAGACTGACGGGGCGCCGGGTCTGTGGCAGACTGCGCCCCGTGCTGCCCTATGAACTCCGCATCGGCCTGCGCTACACGCGCGCCAAGCGCCGCAACCACTTCATCTCCTTCATCTCCGTGATCTCCATGGCGGGCATCGCCCTGGGGGTGATGGCGCTCATCGTCGTCATTTCGGTGATGAACGGCTTCCAGGAGGAACTACGCACGCGCATCCTGGGCGTTGCCTCGCATCTGGAAATCAGCGGCCCGGCCGGACGCCTGGCGGACTGGCCAGGCCTCGCCGCGCAGGTCGCCCGGCATCCCGAGGTGCGCGGCAGCGCGCCCTACGTCAGCGGCCAGGCCCTGCTGGTGGTGGCTTCGGAAACCAAGGGCGCCCTGGTGCGCGGCCTCTTGCCGCAGGAGGAGGGCAAGGTGGCGGAGTTCGCCGGGCACATGCAGGCGGGCCGCCTCGACAGCCTGCGCCCCGGAGAATTCAACATCGCCCTGGGCCACGACCTGGCGCGCGCCCTCGGCGTGTTTCCCGGCGACAAGGTGGCGGTGATCGCGCCGCAGGGCGTGGTCACCCCCGCCGGCATGCTGCCGCGCATCAAGCAGTTCACCGTGAGCGCCATTTTCCAGATGGGCATGTTCGAGTACGACGCCGGCCTTGTCCTCATGCACCTGGAGGATGCGCAGAAGCTTTACCGTCTGGGCGACGAGGTCTCCGGCCTGCGCGTCAAGCTCGCCGACCTGGAGCGGGCGCCGCGCGTGCTGCGCGATCTCGCCGGCAGCCTGGAGGGCGATTACTACCTGTCGGACTGGACCATGCGCCACACCAGCTTCTTCCAGGCGGTGCAGATCGAGAAGCGCATGATGTTCATCATCCTCACCCTGATCGTCGCGGTGGCCGCCTTCAACATCATCTCCACCCTGGTCATGGCGGTGACCGACAAGCAATCCGACATCGCCATCCTGCGCACCCTGGGCGCGCACCCCGGCAGCATCATGGCCATCTTCATGGTGCAGGGCAGCCTGATCGGCGTCTTCGGCACGCTCGCCGGCCTGGTTTCCGGCGTGCTGCTGGCCCTCAACGTGGAGACCGTGGTGCCCTGGATCGAGCGCGCGCTGGGGCTCGACCTGTTCCCCGCCGACGTCTATTACATCTCCGATCTGCCGTCCAAGCTGAACTGGCCGGACGTCTGGACCATAGGCGGGGTGGCCCTGCTCCTGTCCTTCTTCGCCACCCTCTATCCCAGCTGGCGGGCGGCCCACATCCAGCCGGCGGAGGCGCTGCGCTATGAGTGAGGCGGGAGGCGGGAAACGGGAAACGGGAAACGTGGTGCTGGCCTGCGCGGGTCTGCGCAAGAGCTACTGGCAGGGCAAGACCGAAGTGCCGGTGTTAAACGGTGTCGATCTGAGCGTCGCCGCCGGCGAGCGGGTGGCGGTGATGGGCGCCTCCGGCACCGGCAAGAGTACCTTGCTGCATCTTCTTGGCGGCCTCGACCGGCCCGATGCCGGCGAGGTGCGGGTGGGCGGCGCTTCCTTGTGGAGCCTCGGCGAAGTGGAGCGCGGCCGCCTGCGCAACCGCATGCTGGGCTTCGTCTACCAGTTCCATCACCTGTTGCCGGAATTCTCCGCCGAGGAGAACGTCGCCATGCCGCTGCTGATCCGCCGCGAGGAGCGCTTCCGGGCGCTGGCGGAAGCCGCGCGCTGGCTGCAAGAGGTGGGCCTCGGTCATCGGCTCGGGCACCGGCCGGGCGAACTTTCCGGCGGTGAGCGCCAGCGCGCCGCCATCGCCCGCGCCCTGGTCACGCAGCCGGCCTGCGTGCTGATGGACGAGCCCACCGGCAACCTCGACCGGCACAACGCCGCACGCATCCAGGATCTGCTCCTCGAATTGTCGACGCGGCATCGCGCCGCCTTCCTGGTGGTGACGCACGACCCCGATCTGGCCGGGCGCATGAACCGGGTATTGCGGCTGACCGAGAACGGTTTGGAGTAATCTTCCAGCTTCCGAAGCGAGGCATCCGGGCGGCGACCCGGAAGAGGAGAGTCGCATGCGCACAACCTCACGTCCTGGCCCACGCTCAGCCACGAGGACCGGCGCCCGGCGCCGAAGCCGCGCCTGGCCGCCCTGTCCAACGGTTATCCGGTGACGGCGCCCAGCGAACGCGACCGAGAGGCTGTGAAAAAATGCCAGTCTCCAAGAAAACCGTCATTCCCGCGAAAGCGGGAATCCAGGAATTTCAACGGGTTACAAAGTCCCTGGATCTCTGCTTTCGCGGGGATGCCCCCCGGTGTTGCAGCCGTTCTGGGAAAAATTCACAGGCTCTGAGTCGGCGATTCAGGGCGCCTGGCGGCGCGCCTTGCGGCGGCGCAGGTAGGCCAGCAGATAAAGGCGCCAGCCCAGCTGCACGGCGAAATAGCCGAGCACCGCCAGGGTCGAGGCGAGGATCAGGTTGCCGATCAGGAAGGTGATGCCGAGACCCAGCAGCCAGTCCAAGAAGGCGGGCAGGAAGTCGAGCCAGCGCTCTCCGCGCCAGTCGAATTCGGGAACGGCGGCGGGCGGGCCGTTGCCGCCGGTGACCCAGGCGCCGATGGCATAGGCGGCGAGGATCAGCGGCCCCCAGGTGAAGGGGTTGGTGTACAGGGTGGCGAGCACCGCGACCGGCAGATTGACGCGGAAGACGATGGCCAGGATGGCCGCGGTCAGCATCTGCACGGGGCCGGGAATGAGGCCGCCGAACATGCCGACGGCGACGCCGCCCGCCACCGAGCGGCGGTTCAGGTACCACAGGTTGGGATGTTTGAGCAGCGGCCGAAACCAGCGCAGATGGCGGTGTTCGCGGATGCTGTCGTGGTCGGGCAGGTATTTGCGGAAGAATTTGCGCGGCATGGGAGGATTCTAATTTGCGAGGGGGGGTGCTGGCTTTCGCCTTGGGCGCGGCCTGGCTGCAAACCCGGCCGCTGCTGCCGCCGCTCGCCTGGGCGGCGCTGCTGCCTCTGGGAGGAGTCCTGTTGGCCGCTTTGGCGTCCGCGAAGTTCCCGGCGGCGAGGCGCCCCGTCGCGAGCCTCGCGCGTACCCTCGCGGTCTGGCTGCTGGCCTTCCTGACGGGTTTCTTCTACGCCGCCTGGCGCGCCGAGTCGCGTCTGGCCGACAAGCTGCCGGCGCAATGGGAAGGCCGCGACGTCGCCTTCAGCGGGCGCGTCGTCGGCCTGCCGGAGACCACCCCCAACGGCCTGCGTTTCGTGCTCGACGTGGCCGCCGTCGCCACCCCCGGCGCCACGCTGCCGGGCCGTGTGCAGATCGGCTGGTATGCGCGGCCCGGCGAGGCGACGCCCAGTCTGATGGGCGGCGCCTGCATCGGTCTGGTCGCCCGCCTGGCGCGTCCGCACGGCAGTCTCAATCCCGGCGGCTTCGATTACCAGGCCTGGCTGCTGCAACGCGGCATCCGCGCCACCGGCAGCCTGCGCGGCGCGCCCGCCCCGGCCATGGATTGTGGCGGCGGCGCCGCCGCGCGCTTGGACGCGTTGCGCGAAGGCTTGCGCGCGCATCTGCGCGAGGGCCTGGGCGCGGCCCCCTACGCCGGGGTGGTGATCGCCCTCGCCCTGGGCGACCAGGATGCGATTCCGGCAACGCAGTGGACCCTGTTCCGGCAGACCGGCACCACCCACCTGTTTTCCGTGTCCGGCCTGCACATCACGCTGTTCTCGGCCATGGTGTACGGGCTCGTCGCCGCCCTCTGGCGCCGCTTTCCCCGCCTGTGTCTGCGCCTGCCGGCGCACCGCGCAGGCATCGCCCTGGGCCTCTTGGCCGCCGCCGCCTACACCCTGCTGTCCGGCTTCGGCATTCCCGCCCAACGTACCCTCTACATGCTGGCGGCCGCCGCCGCGGTGGCCTGGCTCGACCGCGCGCCGACGCCCTCGCGCCTGCTCGCGGCGGCCCTGGCCGCGGTGGTGCTGATCGACCCCTGGGCCGCCCTGGCGCCCGGCTTCTGGCTTTCCTTCGCCGCCGTCGCCACCCTGCTCTATGCCGGCATGGGCTACACCCGCCGGCGCCTGTGGCGGGCCTGGGCGCATGCCCAGTGGGCGGTCACCGTGGCGCTCGCGCCCTTGTTGCTGGTGCTGTTCCACGAAATCTCGCTGGTTTCTCCGCTGGCCAATGCCGTCGCCATACCCCTGGTGAGCCTGCTGGCGGTGCCGCTCGCCCTGCTCGCCGCCGTGCTGCCCTGGGACTGGTGCGCGCTTCTCGCGCACGCCGTCATCGCCGCCGGCATGGCCTGGCTGGAACTCCTCGCCGCCCTGCCGAGGCCGGTCTTCCACACCGCCGCGCCGGACTGGCCGGCCTTCCTGCTGGCGCTGTCGGGCGCCGCGCTGTTGCTGTTGCCGCGCGGTTTTCCCGCGCGCTGGCTGGGCGTGCTGCTGTTCCTGCCGCTGTTCTTCCCCCGCCTGCCGGCACCGCAGCCCGGCGAGGCCTGGCTGACGGTGTTCGACGTCGGCCAGGGCGAATCCGTGCTGGTGCGCACCGCCGGGCGCGCCGTGCTGGTGGATACGGGACCGCGTTTCGCCTCGGGCGAGGATGCCGGCGCCCGCGTCGTCGCGCCGGCCCTTTGGCGGCAGGACATCACGCGCCTGGACGGGCTGGTGGTCAGCCACGACGACATCGACCACAGCGGCGGCGCCGCCTCCCTGCTGGCCAGCCATCGCCCCGACTGGCTGCTCACCGCCCTGGCCGGCATGCCCCCCGCCCGCCTCAGCGAGACCGGCCGCGCCCTGCTCACGGCGGCGCCGCGCGCGCTGGCCTGCGCGGCCGGACAGACCTGGACCTGGGACGGCGTGCGTTTCCAGGTGCTGCACCCGCCCGCCCATCACTACGCCCACCCCGGTTTTGGCGACAACGATCGCAGTTGCGTGATCCGCATCGACACCGCGCACGGTTCCGCCCTGCTCACCGGCGACATCGAGCGGCTGGCGGAAATGAACCTCGCGGAACGGCGCATGCCGCTGGCGGCGGACGTGCTGGTGGCCCCCCACCATGGCGCGAATACCTCGTCCACCCCGGAATTCCTCGCCGCCGTGCGGCCCCGCCTGGTGGTGGTGCCCGTCGGCCGGCGCAATCCCTTCGGCCACCCCCACCCCGAGGCGCTGGCCCGCTACCGCGCCCTCGGCGCGGAAATCGCCCGCACCGACCGGCACGGCGCGGTGGAGGTGCGCTTGCAGGCAACGGGCTTGACGCTGGCGCGGGCGGTGGATGAGGAGCGGCGCTATTGGCGGGAGTAGGGCGGATGAGCCGAAGGCGTAATCCGCCGGATGCATATCTTTGGCGGAAGGCGCTGCGCTTTTCCGCCCTCCGCCAGGGGATGGCCGTGGGCGAAGCCCAGCAGTTCGCCGGCGGCCCTGGGCGACGCCGGCAAGGCCAAGGAGATGCTGGGGCAGGGCGCCGACTTCGCCATGGACGGCGGCGGCGAGGGCCGGGTCCGGTGCAGGCCCTCAGCGGCAGTGGGCGAAGCCCCGCCTTGATGCCCGGATGAAGGCGGCCAGTTCCTGCACGGCGGCGCTTGCCTCCGCCTCCATTTCGGCCAGGGTGGCCGCCAGGTCCCGCGACGAGCGCAGGGCGTGGAAGGCGCGCCGGAGGGAGGCGATGTCGGCGGCGGGCATGCCGGCGCGCCGCAGGCCCACCAGGTTGAGGGCGCGCGCGCGGCCGGGGTTGCCGTCGGTGATGGTGAAGGGCAGGCAGTCCTGGCTGACGCGGGTGCTGGCGGCGACCATGGCCATGCGTCCCACGCGGCAGAACTGGTGCAGGGTGACCGCGCCGGAGATGAAGGCGCGCGCGCCGATCTCCACATGGCCGCCCAGCAGGGCGCCGTTGGCGAGGATGACCTGGTTGCCCAGCACGCAGTCGTGGGCCACATGGCTCATGGCCATGAGGAAGCATTCGTTGCCGATGCGCGTGACGCCGCCCTCGTGGTTGCTGCGGTGCACGGTGACGCCCTCGCGGATGCGGTTGCCGTCGCCGATCACGACGAAGCTCTCGCAGGGCTTGAATTTGAAGTCCTGCGGCTCGCCGCCGAGCACGGCATGCTCGGCCACCCGGTTGTCGCGGCCCAGGCGGGTGTAGCGCTTGATCACGGCATGGGCGGCGATGGCGCAGCCGTCGCCGATCTCGGTGTCCGCCTCGATCACGGCATAGGGGCCGACCGTCACGCCCGCGCCCAGGCGGGCACCGGGGTCGACCAGGGCGCTGGGGTGGATGCCCATCCCCGAGGTCATCCCTTGTGCGCGGCGAGCACCACCCCGACGATGCGCTCGATCTGGTCGTCGCCGAGCATGGGCGAGATGGGCAGGGAGACGACCTTCCTCACCACGTCCTCGGTGACCGGCAGGGTGAGCTCGCGGTACTGGTCCGCATACAACGCCTGGCGGTGCAGGGGGATGGGGTAATAGATGGCGCTGGCGATGCCGGCCGCGTTCAGGGCGGCCTGGATGGCGTCGCGCCTGTCGCTTTGCAGGGTGTACTGGTGGAACACGTGCAGGCCGCGGCCGTCCTCGTGCGGGAGGAGCAGGCCGCTGTCCGCGAAGCGGGCGTTGTAGGCATGGGCGACCTGGCGGCGCCGGGCGTTGAACGCGTCGATGCGCTTGAGCTTGACGCGCAGGATCGCCGCCTGCAGCTCGTCCAGGCGGCTGTTGTAGCCCAGCACGGCATGATGGTAGCGCTCGCGGCTGCCGTGGTTGGCGAGCACGCGGGTCTGCGCGGCCAGCTCGTCGTCGTCGGTGATGACCATGCCGCCGTCGCCGAAGGCCCCCAGGTTCTTGCTGGGGTAGAAGGAGAAACAGCCCATGTCGCCATAGGCGCCGGACTTGCGCCCGCCATATTCGGCACCGAAGGACTGGGCGGCGTCCTCCACCAGGCGCAGGCCGTGCCTGCGGCACAGCTCGGCGATCGGCTCCAGGTGGGCCGGCTGGCCGTACAGGTGCACCGGCACCACGGCGCGGGTGCGCGGCGTGATGGCCGCCTCCAGCCGGGCGGGGTCCAGGTTGTAGGTCCGCGGGTCGATGTCCACGAATACCGGCCGGGCCCCGCATAGGGTGATGGTGGAGGCGGTGGCCACGAAGGTGAAGGGCGTGGTGATGACCTCGTCGCCGGGGCCGATGCCGCAGGCGCGCAGGGCGAGCATGAGGGCGTCGGTGCCGGAGGCGCAGGCGATGGCGTGCCTGACGCCGCAATAGGCCGCCACCTCCTGCTCGAAGGCGCGCACGTTGGGCCCGCCGATGTACTGGGTTGCCGCCAGGGCCGCCAGGACCGCCTGCTCGATCTCCGGCCCCAGCAGTTCGTATTCCGCCTTCAGGTCCACCATGGGGATGTTCATCGCCACATGCCTTTCTTCGTTACGTATTCATGAGACTGCCGATCTCCAGCGCCAGGGCCAGGGCGCGCTGGCCGTCCTCGCCGGAGACCGGCGCCGGTGCGCCGGTGCGCACGGCCTCGACGAAGGCGCGCACCTCGCTCATGAGGGCGTCGCCCGCCGGCACCTGCACCTGTTCCGTGGCGATGGGCGGCTCGGCGCCGTCCTGGCGGCGGGCCACGCTCAGTTGGCGCTCACCGAAGTCGATGGCGAGGTACTCGTCCTTCTGGAACAGGCGCATCTTGCGCAGGGTGCCGGCGCTGACCCGGCTGGCGGTGATGTTGGCCACGCAGCCGTTCGCAAACTCGATGCGCGCGTTGCCGATGTCCACGCCGTCGGTGAGCACTGGCGCGCCGCTCGCGCGCACTTCCCGTACCGGGCTGTCCACCACGGAAAGGATCAGGTCCACGTCGTGGATCATCAGGTCCAGCACCACGCTCACGTCGGTGCCGCGCGGCTTGAAGGGGGCCAGGCGGTGGGCCTCGATGAACAGGGGGGTCTTGATGCGCGGCCGCAGGGCCAGCCAGGCCGGGTTGAAGCGCTCCAGGTGCCCCACCTGGAAGAGCCTGCCGTGCTTCCCGGCCAGCGCGACCAGGGCCTCCGCCTCGGCCACGGTCTGGGTGATGGGCTTTTCCACCAGCACGTGGGCGCCGGTCTCCAGGAAGGCCTTCGCGACCTCGAAATGCGCCTCGGTGGGCACCACCACGGAGACCAGGTCCACCCTGCCCAGCAGGTCCCGGTAGTCGGCGACTGCCGGCGCATGGACCTCGGCCCCCACGGCGGCGGCGCGGGCGGCGGCGGAATCCGCCACCCCCACCAGTTCCACCCCCTCCAGGGCGGCGTATTTCTGGGCATGAAACCTGCCCAGGTAGCCGACGCCGACAACTGCGGCACGCAATTCATTCAAGGCAATGGACCTTCGCGAGGGCAAGGGGCCGGGCGCAAGTTGGGCGTGAAGCGCGGCCGAAGCCGAAAGGTCCCTGGTCACCGACGCCGATTAACGTGAAAGTCGCATCAGCGACTCTTGAAGCTCCCCTCTTACGCAAGCGGGAGAGGGGTTGGGGGTGAGGGAAACGGGCATGGCGAACGACTTTCATCATTCGGGGCGGACTCGATCCATGCCCGTTAACGTGAAAGTCGCGTCAGCGACTCTCGAAGCTCCCCTCTCCCGCAAGCGGGAGAGGGGCTGGGGGTGAGGGAAACGGGCATGACTTTCATACTACGAGGCGTCTTCTCAAAGTCATGTCCGTTAGGGCGGTACGCGGCTTATCCAAGTGGTTTGCTGGTTCTTTGATTTTGATGCATGCGCTGGAGGCAGAAGACCGGCGCGGGCAGGCGGGATGTTAACCCAGATCATTCATTAGGCGCCCTGAGGGGGCCTACGCGCGCGGGGCAAGGCAATCAGCCGCACGCCCCCACCGCCCCGCACGCCGTGCAGAAATCACAGCCGTCCTTGCGGATCACCGTGTCATTGCCGCATTCCTTGCAGCGCTTGCCCTTCAACGCAGGCAGCGGCGCGGCCTGGCCGGCGGCGCCGATGGCGGGGTCCTGCAGCATGCCCATCTGCACGATGGGCTGGCCGTCCTCGGTCAATATACCGAGCATGGCGAAGCGGTGGATGATGAGGCGGGCGACGTAGGCCACCGTCGAGGGCCAGGTCTGGCTCTTCTCGGAGCCGGGCGTCTTGGCCATGAAGTCGCCCAGGGGTTCGGGGTAGTCCACCAGTTTCCTGAGCTTCATGCCGATCCAGGCCGGGTCCAGCACCCGCATGTCGAGCGACAGCATCTTGCACAGGCCGTCCAAGGCGCGCGGGTATTCGCCGGAGAGCCACACCGAGTAGGGGCGGGTGACGCCGTCGGGCAGGGTGATCTCCTTCAGGCCGAGGACGAAGTCGTCGCCGGAGGAAGGGTTGAGCACGTCGACGGTCCAGGACAGGGTGCCGTCGGTGCCGGTCTTGGGCTCCTTGGCGCTGAACAGGGCGTCCAGGAGCGGGCTGGGACCGTCCGCGTCGAGGGCGTGCAACTGCTCCAGGCGCCAGCGCACGATCTGGGCGACGGCGGAGACGACGCTGGGCGCCTGGCGCGGTTCGCCGTCCGGCGGGAAGGGAATGGCGCAGGCGTCGTCGCCGCGCGTCTTGGCCAGGGAGTCCAGCTTGTGCTTCAGCCAGGCGCGGTCGTTGGCGCGCATGTCCATGGACAGGCTCTTGGCCAGGGCGCCGATGCCGCGCGGCTGCTCGGCGCCGTTGACCCAGACCTCGAAGGGGAAGGCGCTCCCTTCGTTATCGATGTGGCCGACGAACAGCGCAAAGCTGCCCTGGGGGTACTCGATCATGTAGCTCCAGGCCGGGTTGCCGCCGGGCAGGCGCGGCCGACCGGGCCACTTCAGGCTTTCCAGCACGGGGGCGGGCAAAGTCTTGATCTCGATGCGGCGGTTGACGTCGCCGGTGGCGAAATCCTGCGGCGCGGCCTTTTCCGGCTCCACGGAAAGCACGCTGCCCAGCACGGCGTTGGGGCGGTAGGTGGTGATGCCCTTCAAGCCGGCCTTCCAGGCGGCGCTGTAGAGTTCCTGGAAGTCGCCGAAGGGGTAGGTTTCCGGCACGTTCACCGTCTTGGAGATGGCGGAATCGACGAAGGGGGCCACCGCCGCCACCATGTTCATGTGCGCCAGGGCGGAGATTTCCAGCGCTGTGACGAAGGCGGGGGGCAGTTGGGTCATGTCGCCGCCCTGCTCGCGGTAGAGCCGATAGGCGTGGTCCTCCACCTGGTAGTCCTTGTGGCCGCCGTCGGCCATGCGCTTCTTGCGCGTGTAGTACCAGGAGAAGGGCGGCTCGATGCCGTTGCTGGCGTTGTCGGCGAAGGCGAGCGAAATGGTGCCGGTGGGGGCGATGGACAACAGGTGGGAGTTGCGGATGCCGTGCTCGCGGATCGCGGCTTTCAGTTCCGCCGGCAGGCGCGAGGCGAAGTTGCCGCTGGCCAGGTAGAGGTCGGCGTTGAACAGGGGGAAGGCGTCCCGCTCCTTGGCCAGTTCCACGGAAGCCTTGTAGGCCTCGTCGCGCATGAACTCGGCGGCGCGGGCGGCGAAGGCGCGCGCTGCCTCGCTGTCGTAGCGCAGGCCGAGCATGACCAGGGCGTCGCCCAGGCCGGTAAAGCCGAGGCCGATGCGGCGCTTGGACTGGGCTTCGAGACGCTGCTTCTGCAGGGGCCAGGCGGTGAGATCCAGGACGTTGTCGAGGGCGCGCACGGCCACCGCCACCACCTTGGCGAAGCCGGGGAAATCGAACTCGGCCTCGGCCTCGAAGGGCGAGCGCACGAAGCGGGTCAGGTTGACCGAGCCCAGGCAGCAGCAGCCGTAGGGCGGCAGGGGCTGCTCGCCGCAGGGGTTGGTGGCCTCGATGGTCTCGCAGTAACCGAGGTTGTTGTCGCGGTTGATGCGGTCGAGGAAGAGCACGCCGGGCTCGGCGTGGTCATAGGTGGAGTGCATGATCTGGCCCCACAGCTCGCGCGCCTTGAGCTTGCGGTAGACCCAGATGCCGTCGCCGCGCTGGTAGGCGCCGTCAGCCATCTGCTCGGCGCCGGGGGCGGCCTTGTGGGTGAGCTCGACGTCCTCGTCGGCTTCCACGGCCTGCATGAAGGCGTCGGTGACGCCGACGGAGATGTTGAAGTTCTTCAGGTCGCCGCTGTCCTTGGCGTGGATGAAGGCTTCCACGTCCGGGTGGTCGCAGCGCAGCACGCCCATCTGGGCGCCGCGGCGGGAGCCGGCGGATTCCACGGTCTCGCAGGAGCGGTCGAACACGCGCATGTAGGAGACGGGGCCGGAAGCGCGGGACTGGGTGCCCTTCACCAGGGAGCCCTTGGGCCGGATGGTGGAGAAGTCGTAGCCGACGCCGCCGCCCCGACGCATGGTCTCGGCGGCCTCTTCCAGGGCCACGTAGATGCCGGGCTTGCCTTCGCTCTCGCCGGAAATCGCGTCGCCCACCGGCTGCACGAAGCAGTTGATGAGGGTGGCCTGCAATTCCGTGCCGGCGGCGGAGTTGATGCGGCCAGCGGGGATGAAGCCCTCTTCCATGGCCTGAAAGAACTGGCGTTCCCAGTGTGCACGTTCGTTTTTCCGCTCCGCCATCGCCAGGGCCCGGGCCACGCGCAGGCGCACGTCGGTGACGTTTTGCTCGTCGCCCTTGGCGTATTTCTCGAGCAGGACTTCGGTGGAAATGGCTTGCTCAGCGAGCTCCTGGAACAGGGCTTCCTGCATGATGCGTCTCCTTGATGCGGGCCTGGGGATTCGGCCCTTGTCCACTAAATGTATGGTCAGACTTGTTTATTAGACACTACATCCAGCGTTTTCAAGAAATATTTTTCTTGTGCGGCGCGGCAGGAGTGGGAGCGCCGCGCGGAGCGCTGCGATCAGCCCACGGTGGCGATGACCGGCGTGTGGTCCGAGGGGCGTTCGAGCTTGCGGGGCGCCTTGTCGATGACGCAGGCGGAACAGCCCGCCGCCAGTTCCGGCGACAGCAGGATGTGGTCGATGCGCAGGCCCAGGTTGCGGCGGAAGGCGCCCTGCCGGTAGTCCCACCAGGAATAGCTCTTCTCCTCCTGGGGGAACAGGCGGAAGGCGTCCTGCAGGCCCAGGGCCTCCAGGGCGCGGAAGCGTTGCCGCTCCGGCTCGGACACCAGCACTTTGCCCGCCCAGGCGGCCGGGTCGTGCACGTCGGCGTCGGCCGGGGCGATGTTGTAGTCCCCCAGCAGGGCCAGGCGCGGGTGGCGGGCGAGTTCGTCCCGCAGCCAGGCGACGAGGGCGTCCAGCCAGCGCAGCTTGTACTGGTATTTGTCGGAATCCACCGCCTGGCCGTTGGGGATGTAAACGCAAATGACGCGGGTGTTGTCCACCGTCGCCGCCAGCACCCGCTTCTGCTCGTCCGCGAAGCCGGGAATGCCGGCCTGCGCGTCGGCCAGGGGCGAGCGGCTCAGCAGGGCGACGCCGTTGTAGGTTTTCTGGCCGGAGAAGGTGACTTGGTAACCGGCCGCCTCGATGTCGGCACGGGGGAAGTCGGCATCCTTAAGCTTGGTCTCCTGCAGACAGACCACGTCCGGCTCGGCGGCGGCCAGCCAGTCCAGCAGATGGGGCAGGCGGACCTTGAGGGAGTTGACGTTCCAGGTGGCGAGTTTCATGGCGGTTTGTGGAGTGGATGCGGGTGGGGGCGGCCGCTCTCGGCGCGGCAGCCAGTATGCCATCCGGGCACTCGACCCGCTCGCCGGTGAGCCGGGCGCGGCGGCGCGTGAAATCCACCGTCTGTCGGCCAGGCGCCGGGAATGACGGCTGGCTCGCCCGCGGCTTGCGCTATATTCGTGCGTATTTCTCGACGGAAACCCTCATGCAGCCGATCTCCCGACGCATCGCGCTCGCCGTCCTGACGCTGGCCCTGGCGACCCCCGCCTGGGCGGGCAAGCTCACCATCGCCGCGGCGGCCGACCTCAAGTTCGCCCTGGCCGAGGTGGTGGACTTGTTCCGCGCCAAGCGGCCGGGCGACCGCATCGAGGTGATCTACGGTTCCTCCGGCAAGTTCTTCACCCAGATCCGCAACGGCGCGCCCTTCGACATGTATTTCTCCGCCGACATCGCCTTCCCGCGCGAACTCGAAAAACATGGCCTGGCGGCGGGGGCGACGCGGCCCTACGCCACCGGACGCATCGTCTTGTGGAGCCTCAAGCCGGAACTGGCGAAGACGCCGCTGAAGGATCTGCCCAAGGCCGCCATCCGCAAGTTCGCCATCGCCAACCCGCAACACGCGCCTTACGGCCTGCGCGGCAAGGAAGCCCTGCAACACCAGGGCGTTTGGGCGGCCATGGAGCCCAAACTGGTGCTGGGCGAAAACATCGCCCACACCGCCCAGTTCGTCGATACCGGCGCGGCGGAGGCCGGCATCGTCGCGCTGGCCCTGGCGTTATCGCCGACCATGGCCGGCAAGGGCGCCTGGACGCTGATTCCCGATGCCTGGCACGCGCCGCTGGAGCAGGGTTATGTCATCACCCGGCGCGCGGCCGGCAATCGCTTGGCCACCGATTTCGCCCAATACATGGCAAGCGAACCGGCGCGCGCGATCATGCGCCGCTACGGCTTTACGCTGCCCGGCGAGGAAGGGAAATAGGATGTCCGACGCCGACTGGATGGCGCTGCTCACCACGCTCAAGCTGTCGGCCGTCACCACCCTGGTGTTGTTGCTGCTCGGCACGCCGGTCGCCTGGTGGCTGGCGCGGACGAAAAGCAGGTTCTCCGTGGCGGTGGAGGCGGTGGTCGCCCTGCCCCTGGTGTTGCCGCCCACCGTGCTGGGCTTTTACATGCTGGTGGCGCTCGGCCCCCACGGCCCCATCGGCGGCACGCTGATCGCCCTGGGTTGGCATCACCTCGCCTTCAGCTTCACCGGCCTGGTCATCGCCTCGACCCTGTATTCGCTGCCCTTCATGGTGCAGCCGCTGAAGGATGCCTTCGCCGCCGTCGGCGAGCGCATGACCGAGGTGGCGGCGACGCTGCGCGCGAATCCCTGGGACCGTTTCTTCAGCGTCGTCGTGCCGCTCTCGCGGCGCGGCTTCCTCACCGCCATCACGCTGACTTTCGCGCACACCGTCGGCGAGTTCGGCGTGGTGCTGATGGTGGGCGGCAACATCCCCGGCGAGACGCGCGTGCTGTCCATCGCCATCTACGATCACGCCGAGGCCATGGATTACGCCAGCGCCCACGTGCTGGCCGGCGGCCTGCTGGCCGCCTCGTTCCTGCTGCTGTTCATGGTGTACTTCCTGAATCGGCGCTACAAGGTGGTGCACCTGTGAACGGCGAGGCCATCCGGGCGCGTTTCCGGCTCGCCTTGGCCGACTTCAGCCTTGACGTCGACCTCGACCTGCCCAGCCGCGGGGTGACCGCCCTGTTCGGTCCCTCCGGTTCCGGCAAGACCACGCTGCTGCGTCTGATCGCCGGCCTGGCGCGCACCGCCGACGGCTACCTGGCCATGAAAGGCGAGGTCTGGCAGGACGGCGCCGACTTCCTGCCCACGCACCGGCGCTCGCTCGGCTACGTGTTCCAGGAAGCCAGTCTGTTCCCGCATCTGTCCGCGCGCGGCAACCTCGACTACGGCATGAAGCGCGCCGACGCATGCCTCGATCGCGCCGCCCTCGACCACGTCATCGACCTGCTCGGTATCGGCGGCCTGCTCGACCGCCGCCCGCACCAGCTCTCCGGCGGCGAGCGCCAGCGCGTCGCCATCGCCCGCGCGCTGGCGCTGAAGCCGCGCCTGCTGCTGATGGACGAACCCCTGGCGGCGCTGGACCTGGCGCGCAAACAGGAAATCCTGCCCTACCTGGAAAGGCTGCACGACGAGCTGGACATCCCGGTGCTCTACGTCAGCCATGCCCCCGACGAGGTCGCCCGCCTGGCCGACCACCTCGTCGTGCTGGAAGCCGGCCGCGTCATCGCTCAGGGGCCGCTGCTGGATACCCTGGCGCGCGTCGATCTGCCCATCCGACTGGGCGAGGATGCCGGCGTGGTGCTGGATACCGTAGTGGAGGAGCGCGACCCCGACTGGCGCCTGGCGCGTGTGCGTTGCGCCGGCGGCGGCATCTGGGTGCGCGATGGCGGCCACGCCGTCGGTCAAGCGGTGCGGGTGCGCATCCTGGCGCGCGACGTGAGCCTGGCCCTGGCCCGCCACACCGGCACCAGCATCCTCAACATCCTGCCCGCGGTGGTGGAGGAGATCGCCGCCGACGCCCACCCCGCCCAGGCCCTGGTGCGCCTGGACATGGGCGGTTCGCCGCTGCTGGCCCGCCTCACCCGCCGCTCGGCCGCCGCCCTGGGCCTGGCCCCTGGGCAATCGGTCTACGCGCAGGTGAAGGCGGTGGCGCTGCTGGGTTGACGCGACTTGGCGATCAGCGCTTTTTCGGCCGGTTCATCGGCCGGGGCGCGGGCGCCGGACCCCGGGTCTCGATGTGACGGAAGGTGATGCGCCCCTTCGAGAGGTCGTAGGGGGAGAGTTCCAGGGACACCTTGTCGCCGGTGAGGATGCGGATGTGGTGCTTGCGCATCTTGCCGGCGCTGTTGGCCACCAGGGAGTGGCCGTTTTCGAGGGTGACGAGATAACGGGCATCCGGCAGCACTTCCGTGACGACGCCCTGCATTTCGAGCAGTTCTTCCTTGGCCATGAGGCCTCCGGGCTAGGGTGGCAGGCAGGCGGCCCGCGCGGGGCGGGCCGCGGCCTGGAATGGGGAAAAGCCGTCCCGGCCGGGGCCGGGCGTCCGCTCAGGAAAGAAGACTGAACTGCCCGGTGATCCGGCGCGACCAGGAGTCCAGGCGCGCATTATCATTGCGCACCTGTTGCCGCAACGATTCGTCCACGCCATGCAAACCCTCACCGTCGACTTGGGCGAGCGCGCCTATCCCATCCACATCGGCCCCGGCTTGCTCGACCGCGCCGACCTGGTGCTGCCCCACCTCAAGCAGAAGCGCGTCGTCATCGTCACCAACACCACTGTCGGCCCGCTCTACCTGGCGCGGCTGCGGCAGAGCCTGGCGGATGCGGGCGTCGCGGCGGAGGCGGTGATCCTGCCGGACGGCGAGGCCTACAAGAACTGGGAGACCCTGAACCTCATCTTCGACGCCCTGCTGAGCCAGCGCGCCGAGCGCAAGACCACCCTGGTGGCCCTAGGCGGCGGCGTCATCGGCGACCTCGGCGGTTTCGCGGCGGCCTGCTACCAGCGCGGCATGCCCTTCATGCAGGCGCCCACCACCCTGCTCGCCCAGGTGGATTCCTCGGTCGGCGGCAAGACCGGCATCAACCATCCGCTCGGCAAGAACATGATCGGCGCCTTCCACCAGCCGCAACTGGTGCTGGCCGACACCGACACCCTCGCCACTCTGCCGGACCGGGAACTCTCGGCCGGCCTCGCCGAAGTCATCAAGTACGGCCTGATCCGCGACCTGCCCTTCCTGCAATGGCTGGAGGCGAACATGGAGAAGCTGCTGGCGCGCGACACGGACGCCCTCACCTACGCCATTCGCCGCTCCTGCGAGAACAAGGCGGAAGTGGTGGCGGCGGACGAGAAGGAGGCGGGCCAGCGCGCGCTGCTCAACCTGGGCCACACCTTCGGCCACGCCATCGAGGCGGGCATGGGCTACGGCAACTGGCTGCACGGCGAGGGCGTGGCGGCCGGCACCATGCTGGCCGCCGACCTGTCGCGGCGCCTGGGCAACCTGACCGGGGCCGACGTGGAGCGCGTCGCCGCCCTGTTCCGCCGCGCCGGGCTGCCGGTGCTTGCGCCCGACCTGGGCGAAGCCGCGTACATGGAACACATGGGCGTGGACAAGAAAGTGGAGGGCGGCAGGATTCGCTTCGTCCTCTTCCGCAAGCTCGGCGAGGCCTACGTCGCCGCCTTGAATGACGCGGCGGAACACGCCGCGCTGCGGGCGACCCTGACGGAAGCCGTGGCGCGTGGCTGATCTGGCCCCCTACGCCGCCCAATCCGCGCGCAGTCGCGGCCGCCGCCATGCTGAACCGCCCGCCGCGCCGCGTTCCGAGTTCCAGCGCGACCGCGACCGCATCGTGCATTCCACCGCTTTCCGTCGCCTGGAATACAAGACCCAGGTGTTCATCAACCACGAGGGCGACCTGTTCCGCACGCGTCTCACGCACAGCCTGGAGGTGGCGCAGATCGGCCGCACCCTGGCGCGCATGCTGGGCCTCGACGAAGACCTGACGGAGACCCTGGCGCTGGCCCACGACCTCGGCCACACGCCCTTCGGCCACGTCGGCCAGGACGCGCTCAACGCCTGCATGAAGGAACACGGCGGCTTCGAGCACAACCTGCAATCCCTGCGCGTGGTGGACGAACTGGAGCAGAAATACGCGGAGTTCGAAGGGCTCAACCTCACCTTCGAGGCGCGCGAGGGCATCCTCAAGCACTGCTCGCGGAAGAACGCGGAAACCCTCGGCGACGTCGGACGGCGCTTCCTGCAAGGCGGCCAGCCCAGCCTGGAGGCGCAGGTCACCAACCTGGCCGACGAGATCGCCTACAACAACCACGACGTCGACGACGGCCTGCGTTCCGGCCTGATCACTCTGGAGCAACTGGAGGAAGTGGAGATCTTCGCGCGCCATCTGCATGTCGTGCGCGGCCTTTATCCCGACCTCAACGACCGCCGCCTGATCCACGAGACGGTGCGGCGCATGATCAACACCCTGGTGGTGGACCTGCTGGAAGAGACCCGCCGCAACATCGCCCGGCACCGGCCCGACAGCCCCGATGCCGTGCGCACCTGTCCGCCTCTGGCCGCCTTCGGCGCGGCCATCGGCGCCGAGGCCCTGGAGTTGAAGCGCTTCCTGTTTCAGAACCTGTATCGCCACTACCGCGTGGTGCGCATGAGCGAAAAGGCTGGCCGCCTGATCCGCGAGCTGTTCCAGGCCTTTGTCGCGCAACCCCGCATGCTGCCGCCTGAACACCGCGCCCGCGCCGACCGCGACCTGCCGCGGGCGGTGTGCGACTACATCGCCGGCATGACCGACCGCTACGCCATCCGCGAGCACCGGCGCATCTTCGACATCGAGGAACGGGTCTGAGAGGCCGGTTGCAGCCCCGTGTCAGCCGCTGGCGCATCAGCCAGCCTTGCTTCAGCGGTGCGGCGTAGGCCAGGCCCAAGATGATGCGGGCGGCGAGGACCAAATCGACGAAGGCGTGGGAACCCGGCAAGGAGGGCATGGGCGGTGTCCGGGCCAACGCGCGGCGCTATACTTGCGGACATGAAAAGGCTGAACGCCCTTTTTCCCGCACGGTGCCCGTGGCCGGCACGCGCGCCGGCGCTGCTTAGCGTGCGCCAGGCAGGCGCTTGGCTGAGCGTGGAAGGCGGGCGCAGCCCCAAGACCGACAGCCCCGTCGCCCGCGCATGCATAATCCCGGATTGTCCATTAGGACGCGCGATGATGGCGAGACGGAGCGCGAGACAGTTCGGGTGGTCGGGAGGAGGCCATAGCCGTGCCTATGGTCGACGAGCGAGCGCCCGAAATGGCCGCGATCCGGCCGCCAGGGCGCGCGTAGGCCCGCAGGGCCGCCTAATGGACAATCCGGGATCATATGAAGTCGCCGTTTCCGCCGCCCCTGGCGCCGGGCATCGCCGAACAACGGGTGCGCGCCTGGGTGAAAGTATTGGGTCGCGAGATGGAAAGGAAAGGGGAACCATAGTCATGTATCGCCGTTTCGTTGTCATCGTAACCGCCATATTCCTGGCGGGCGGCGTCCAGGCCAGCGCGCGCGGCGCCAAGGTGAAAGCCAGCACCGGCCTCACCGGCATCCGCGTCGAGGCCACGCAGACGCTCAACGCCGACGCCCAGACCGTCTGGCAGACCCTGACCGACTACAACCGTCTGGCCGCCTTCATTCCGGACATGGTGTCGAGCCGGCTGATCTCGCCGCCGGGAGCGCCCAAGCGCGTCGAGCAGATCGCCGACGCCGGCCTGTTCGCCTTCGTCATGCCCGATCACGTGGTGCTGCTGATGGAGGAAAACCCCACCAGCCACATCCGTTTCCGCTCCGTGGCCGGCAAGGTGGCGGCGATGAACGGCGAGTGGCGCATCGTCGGCGACAAGGCGCCGGTGACCCTGAGCTACCGCGCCCATATCGTGCCGATGACGCCGGTGCCGCCGCTGGTTTCCAGCTATTTCGTCGAAGACGAGGTCAAGAACCGCTTCGAGGCGCTGGGACGCGAAGCCGAACGCCGCATGCGGCCGCTGACCTCGCAACGCAATCCCTATCTGACGAACTGAAGGCGGACCGGCTTCAACGCGCCACGCTGAAAGGAAACACGATGCAGCGATTGCTCTGGCTGATCCTGGTCCCGTTTCTCCTGACTGGCTGCGACCAGCTTTTCGAGCGGGCCGGTTTTCCCAACGCCGCCAAGGTGGAGGCCGAGGGCAAGGCCATAGGCGGCGCCTGCCGCCACGCCGGGCGCGGTCTGGAGGACTGCTTCCTGCTGAACAAGAGCGCCTCCAAGGCCGCCGTATTCGCCGGCTGGAAGGAAATGAACGAATACATGCTGAAGAACGACATGCAGACGATGGCGCCCAGCGTCGGTCCGCACGCCGGGCAGAGCGTCGAGAAGGCCAGCGACAAGCCTTCCGATAAGCCGGCTGACAAGGCCGCCGATCAACCTGCCGAGGTCGCGGCGGGCGACAAACCCGCGCCGAAGCCGGCCGAAGCCACGCTCAAGTCCGCGCCCAAGGCCGAGGCCGGCAAGCCCGCCGCGCCGGCGCCTGCCAAATAAGGCGACGCGAGCCCGCTTTGAATGCCACGAGCACCTCAAAGGGCATAAATACCCTGTCGGGCATAAATACCCT
>JBBIPL010000013.1:23332-32754 GCA_037442845.1 Hydrogenophilales bacterium
GGGCATAAATACCCTGTCGGGCATAAATACCCTACAGGGTATGAAACCCGTCCTGCGCATCGCCAGCTACAACATCCACAAGGGACTGTCCTTCTTCAACCGCCGCGTCGTGCTGCACGACGTGCGCGACAGCCTGATGGGCCTCAACGCCGACATCGTCTTCCTGCAGGAGGTGCAGGGCCACCATGCCCACCGCGCCGGCCGCTTCGAAGCCTGGCCGGCCAAGCCGCAGCACGAATTCCTGGCCGGCGACCTGTGGAACGACTTCGCCTACGGCAAGAACGCGGTGTACGACCACGGCCACCACGGCAACGCCATCCTCTCGCGCTACCCCATCACGCAGTGGGAGAACGTGGACATTTCCGCGCACGCCTTCGAAAGCCGCGGCCTGCTGCACTGCGAACTGGAAGTGTCCGCCCTGGGCCAGCCGCTGCACGCCATCTGTCTGCACCTGGCGCTCAACGAATCCGGCCGGCGCAAGCAGATCCATCAGCTCTGCGAGCGCATCCGCCGCATGGTGCCGGACGACGCCCCGCTCATCATCGCCGGCGACTTCAACGACTGGCGCCAGCGCACCGGCCGCTACCTGGCCGACGAGCTGCGCCTCAAGGAAGTGTTCGAGACCGCGCATGGCCGTCCCGCGCGCAGTTTCCCGGCCGCCCTGCCCCTGTTCACCCTGGACCGCATCTACGTGCGCGGCTTCGGCATCGCCTCGGCCCACGTCCTGCATGGCCAGCGCTGGCGCCGGCTGTCCGACCACGCCGCGCTGACCGCCCAGCTGCGCCCGTTGACCTGACCCCGCGACCGCCATGATCCGGGCAGGCAACCGGCTGACCCTGCTGGAAAACGGCGCCGCCTATTTCCCCGACCTGCTCGCCAGTCTCGACGGCGCGCGCCGGGAAATCCACGTCGAGACCTACATTCTCGAGGACGACCCGGTCGGCCGCGCGGTCGCCGACGCTCTGGCGCGCGCGGCGCGGCGCGGCGTGCTCACCCGCCTGCTGCTCGACGGCTTCGGCAGCCGCGCCCTGCCTTCCGCTTTCCTCGAAGCCTTGCGCGGCGCCGGCGTCGAGGTCCTGGTGTTCCGGCCGGATCACGGCCCGCGCCTGCGCCGCACCCGCCTGCGCCGCATGCACCGCAAGCTGGTGGTAGTGGACGCCGGCGTCGGCTACGTGGGCGGCATCAATTTCATCGACGACTTCAACGGCCGCGACCTGCGCGCCCCCCGCCAGGACTATGCCGTGCGCGTGGAGGGGCCGCTGGTCGCCGACATGGCCGATGCCGCCCGGCAGCTCTGGCGCCGGGTGACCTGGAGCCGCCTCGGGTTGCGCCGCGGCGAGGGCGTCTGGCTGCGGCCGCGCGTCGAGGCGGCCGGCGACCAGCGCGGCCAGTTCCTCACCCGCGACAACCTGCGCCGCCGCCGCGCCATCGAGGCGGCCTACATGCACGCCATGCACCGGGCCAGGGAGGAAATTTTCATCGCCAACGCCTACTTCATGCCCGGCGTGCGCTTCCGCCACGCCCTCATCGACGCCGTCCGCCGCGGCGTCCGCGTGGTGCTGCTGATGCAGGGGCACAGCGACCATCCCTTCTATCAATTGGCCGCCCGCGCCCTCTACCGGCATTTCCTGGAAAACGGCCTGGAGGTGTACGAGTACCACGCCAGCGAATTGCACGCCAAGGTGGCGGTCATCGATGGTCGCTGGGCCACCGTCGGCTCCAGCAACATCGATCCCTTCAGCCTGCTCCTGGCGCGCGAGGCCAACCTGGTGGCGCACGACGCGCGCTTTGCCGGCGAACTGCGCGCCAGCCTGGAGCGCCTGCTGACCCAGGGCGCCCGCCGCATTCGCCGCCAGGACTGGAGGCGCATCCCCTGGTACGCCCGTTTCGCTTCCTGGCTGGCCTATGGCGTCGTGCGCGGCTTCATGGGCCTCGCCGGCTATGCCCAGGGCTGGGACAACGGCGGGCCGCGCAAGGCGGGTTAGAGGCATCACGTCCCCCATGGCCGCATCAGGCTGTGCGGCACGCGCAGTTGGTCGAGGACGCGGGCGACGATGAAGTCCACCACCTGTTCCACGTTTTGCGGACGGTGATAGAAGCCGGGATTCGCCGGCAGGAGGGTGGCGCCGGCCTCGGCCAGCAGGGTCATGTTGCGCAGGTGGACGAGGGAGAAGGGGGTCTCGCGCGGCACCAGGATGAGCGGACGCCTTTCCTTCAGCATGACGTCGGCGGCCCGTTCGATCAGGTTGTCCGCCAGGCCGTGCGCGATGGCGGCGAGGGCGCCCATGCTGCACGGGCAGACCACCATGGCGTCGGCCGGGTTGGAGCCGGAGGCGGCGGGGGCGAACCATTCCTCCTTGCCGTAGGCCGCGAGAGCGCCGCCGTGCCCGGCGAAGCGGGCATCGAAAAAGGCGGCGAGTTCGCCGGTGTCGGCGGGCAGGCCCAGGTCGAGTTCCTGGCGGGCGACGATGCGCGCGGCAGGCGAGACCAGCAGGTCGACGCGGCGGCCGGCGCGCAGCAGGCACTCCAGCAGGCGGATGCCGTAGGCCATGCCGGAGGCGCCGGTGAGGGCGAGGGTGATGCGATTCATGGGGTCTTTCCGAAAGTGCCGGGAGGCGGGGATTGCAGCAGATGCGCGGCGGCGAGGCCATTACCCAGTCCGGTGATCCAGGCGGCGCCGAGGAACAGAGGCAGCAGGGCGATCAGGCTGGCGCCGGGCATCAGCCAGACGTCGACCAGCATGAGCTGGCTGCCGATGTGGGCGAAGGCCGCCAGCAGCGACAGGGCGACCGGCCCGAACCAGCGCGCCGGCAGGCGGATGGCGGCGATCAGCACGAGCAGGCTGGCGACGCCGCCGGCCAGGCTGAGCAGGAAGGCGGGCGTGAGGAACTGGCCAAGGGCGAGGGCGCCGGCGACGATGCGCAGGCCGGCCACCCAGGCGGCCATGCGCCAGCCGTAGCGGTACAGCACCACCAGGGTGACGATGTTGGCCAGGCCCGGCTTTACGCCGGGAATGGGCAGGGGGATCGCCGCTTCGGCCAGGGTCATACCGATCGCCGCGGCGGCCAGTGCGGCCACGCGGCGGTCCTCGCCGCTGGCGCGGAGTTCAATAACTGAGGGTGTCATAGCCGGCGGCGGCGTTTTCCACCGCGACCCGGTTGGGCAGGCAGACCGCCGCCGCGCCCGGCGGAATCCAGCCCTGGCGCACGCAGAGCTGCAAGGGGCTGGGGTCGGCGGCGATGCGCACGCGGCCGTCGCGGATCTCGACGCGGCTGATGCCGAGCGGGCCCGGTACCTCGATGACGCGGTTCAGGCGCAGGCTGGCTTCCGCATGCGGCTTGCCGTCCAGGCGGACGATGACCCGACCCTCCTGGCTGCCCGCCTGGCGCGCCGACAGTGCCGCCACCAGGGCGAGGCCGAGGGCCAGGATCAGCCAGTCGCCTGGCCGCAGGAGCCCGGCGCGGCGTGTCTTCAAGCCAGTTCCCGGTGCCGCACGAGTACCTGCTGGCCGTCGCGGAAGTGGTCGGCCAGGGTTTCCGCGAAATACACCGAGCGGTGCTGGCCGCCGGTGCAGCCGAGAGCGACGGTGAAATAGCCGCGGTTGTCGCGGATGTAGGCCGGCAGCCATTTCGCCACGTAGGCGCGGATGTCCTCCAGCATCGCCAGCACCGGCGCGTGCCCCTGCAGGAAGGCGATGACCGGCGCGTCGCGGCCGCTGAGGGGACGCAGCATGGGGTCGTAGTGCGGATTGGGCAGGCAGCGCACGTCGAACACCAGGTCGGCGTCCATGGGAATGCCATGCTTAAAGCCGAAGGATTGGAATACCAGGGTGAAGGCGGCGCTCTGCAGCTGCAGGAAGTCTTTGATCCAGGCGCGCAGGCCGTTGGCGGACTGGTCGCTGGTATCCATCTGGTGGCTGATGGCGGCGATGCGCGAGAGCAGTTCGCGTTCCTCGCGGATGGCCTCCTCCAGGGAGCGCTCGCCGCTGACCAGGGGATGATGGCGGCGGGTCTCGGAGAAACGCTTGACCAGGGTGTCGTCCTTGGCGGTGAGGAACAACACGCGCAGGTCCAGGCGCTGGCGCAGCTTCTCCAGTTCCTCCGGCAATTCCGCCAGGCCGGCGCCGCTGCGCGCGTCGATGCTCATGGCGGCATCCGCGACGCGGGTCAGGCGCAGGTATTCGACCGCCTCGGGCAGCAGGGCGGCGGGCAGGTTGTCGATGCAATAGAAGCCGGCGTCCTCCATGGCCTTGAGGGCCACGCTCTTGCCCGAGCCGGACAGGCCGCTGATGAGGACCAGGCGCATCACTCGCCGCCTGACGGGCCGGACGCGGCGATGGCCGCGCGCTGGCGCTCGGAGAACTCCTCGGCCGAGTTGAAGCCGCGCAGCTTGAGGACGTGATTGCGCACCGCCACCTCGACCAGCACGGCGAGGTTGCGGCCCACCGCCACCGGGATGCGCACCTCCGGCACTTCGACGCCGAGGATGACGCGATTGCTCGCGCTCATGTCGAGGCGGTCGCTCGACCGCCAGGTTTCCGCCGGGGTGAGATGGATGATGAGCTTGAGGTTCTTCTTCGGCTTGACGGCGGTTTCGCCGAACAGGCGGCGGATGTTGAGCACGCCCAGGCCGCGCACCTCCATGAAATCCTGCAATAGCGTGGGGCAGCGGCCTTCCAGGGTATCCAGGGAGACGGCGAATACCTCGAGGGCGTCGTCGGCCACCAGGCGATGGCCGCGGGTGATGAGTTCCAGGGCGAGTTCGCTCTTGCCGACGGCGGGGTCGCCGGTGATCAGCACGCCCACGCCGGAAACCTCGAGGAAGACGCCGTGCAGGATGGTGGAAGGCGCCAGCGCCTGGGTGATCATGTGCGACAGCACGCGCATGAGCAGGGGGCTTGGCTCGGGGCAGGTGAACAGGGGGGTGTCGGTGCGGTCGGCGGCGGCGATCAGGCTGTCCGGCACGGCCTCGCCGTTGGCCACCACCACGGCGGCGATCTCGCTGGAGAACAGCTTGCCGATGGCCTGTTTCAGGCCCTCCGCGGACAATTTGCGCAGATAGTCCATCTCGGCGCAGCCCAGCACCTGCACGCGGTTGGGATGCACGAAGTTGAGATGGCCGATGAGCGCCAGGGTGGGTTTTTGCACCGTGTCCGAGTTGAGTTGCCGCTCGCCGCCGACGCGGCCGGCGATCCAGCGCAAGCGCAAACGCGCCCCGGCCTGGCGGAAGAGCTCAGCGACGCTGATGTGGTAGTGCGTGACGTGGACGTCGGCGCCTTCGGCCGGCGCGTCGGCGTCGAAGTTCAGGGGGTCCATTCCGTGATCAGGCGGTGCAGCGCGGCGGCATCGGGGGCGGCGCGCAGCCTGGCGCGGAAACCCTCGTCCGAGAACATCGCGGCCAGTTCGCCGAGGATCTGCAGATGCACGTCGGTGGCGGCGGCGGGCGCCAGCAGGATGAACACCAGGTCCACCGGCTGCTGGTCCGGCGCGTCGAAATCGGCGGGCGTCTTCAGGCGCAGGAAGGCGCAGGCGGTTTCCTTGAGATGCTTGAGGCGGCCATGCGGAATGGCGATGCCGTAGCCCAGGGCCGTGGAACCCAGCTTCTCGCGGGAAAACAGGCTGTCGAAGACTTCCGTGCCGGATACGCCATGGCTGGCCTGGAACATCTGGCCGGCCTGCTCGAACAGGCGTTTCTTGCTGGAGGTGTCGAAGTCCGCCAGGACGTTGGCGGGCTTGAGCAGGGGGGTGACGAGGTTCATGGCAGGAGCCCTTGGGCCCCGGCGCCGCGACGGGCGCGCGGGGCTTGGGTGGATCAATCGAGTTCGACGCTCTGTCGCTTCATGCCGCCGGTTTCGCGGTGCTCGCCGATTTTTTCCTTGTGCTTGAGCACCTGGCGGTCGAGCTTGTCGGCCAGGGCATCGATGGCGGCGTACATGTCGGCGTCGATCGATTCGACGTAGATGTCCTTGCCGCGCAGGTGCAGGTTGACTTCGGCCTTGTGCTTGAGTTTTTCCACGGCGAGGATGACGGAAACGTCGATGACCTGGTCGAAGTGGCGGGTGACGCGGGCCATTTTTTCTTCCACGTAGCCGCGTATGGCGGGGGTGATTTCCAGGTGGTGGCCGGTGATGGTGAGGTTCATGCAACGCTCCTTGGGCTGTGCGCCGGTCAGATCGACTTGCGCTGGTTGGCGGGAGGGATGTTCATCAACTCCCGGTATTTGGCGACGGTGCGCCGGGCGACGACGAAACCCTGTTTGCCCAGCAGATCCGCGATGCTGTTGTCGGACATGGGTTTGCCGGGCGGTTCGGCGTCGATGAATTGCCGGATCAGGGCGCGGATGGCGGTGCTGGAGGTGACGCCGCCTTCCTCGGTGGCCAGCGAGCTGGCGAAAAAATACTTGAATTCGAAGAGGCCGCGCGGCGTCATCATGTATTTCTGGGTGGTCACGCGGGAGATGGTGGATTCGTGCAGTTCCACCGCGTCGGCGATTTCCTTCAGCGTCAGCGGCCGCATGGCCACCTCGCCGTGCTCGAAGAACATGCGCTGGCGGTCGACGATGGCCTGCGACACCTTGAGGATGGTCTCGAAGCGCTGCTGCACGTTCTTGATCAGCCAGCGGGCTTCCTGCAATTGAGTGTTGAGGGAACTGCCGCCGTCCTTGTTGGCGCGCAGGATGCTGGCGTACATCTCGTTGATGCGCAACTTGGGCATCGCCTCGGCGTTCAGGCTGACGACCCATAAGCCCTTGTTCTTTTTGACGAACACGTCCGGCGTGACATAGCGCGTGTCGAGCGGGGCAAAGGCGGCGCCGGGACGCGGGTTGAGCGAGGTGATGAGCTGGCGCAACTGGATGAAGTCGGCGTCGTTCATGTCGAACAACTTTTTCAGCTTGCCGTACTCGCGTTCCGCCAGCAGGCCCAGATGTTCCCGCACCAAGGTCTTGGCGATGGCCAGATGGGGGGAATCCGGCGGCAGGTTGTTAAGCTGCAGCCACAGGCATTCGCCCAGATCGCGCGCGGCGACGCCGGCCGGGTCGAAGCTTTGCAGCAGCTTGAGGGCGGTGCCCAGTTCATCCAGCGAGATATCCAGATCGTCGGCCAGCAGTTCCGCCAGCTCATCGAGACCGGTATTGAGGTAACCGTCTTCGTCCAGGGCTTCGATGAGCAGGGCCACCAGTTGCCGGTCGCGCTGGCAGAGGGGGGTCATGCACAACTGGTTGACCAGGTGCTGATGCAGGTTGGTGTGGCTGGCGTCGGCGGCCTGGTAGTCGTGCTCGTCGTCGTCGCCGCCGTGCGAAGGCGTCACCGCGCGCTCGCCCCAGGCCATCTCCTCGTAGACCTCGTCGCGCTCGGGGCGGGTTTCCTCGGTGGTGCTGCCGGTGGCGGGGGACTCGAAGGAGTGGTCGCCGTCCAGTCGTTCCAGGAGCGGGTTGTCCTGCAGCATCTGGGAGATTTCCTGGCCCAATTCCAATGTGGACAGCTGCAGCAGGCGAATGGACTGCTGCAACTGGGGGGTGAGGGTGAGCTGCTGGTGCAGCTTGAGCTGGAGGCTCTGCTTCATGCGAAGCTTATCGGCAGTTGGTCGGCGCGGTTGAATTACAGCTTGAAGTGCTCACCGAGGTAAACCTTGCGCACGGTTTCATTATAAATAATTTCATCCGGCGTCCCGTCCGCCATGACCTCTCCCGCATTGAGGATATAGGCCCGGTCGCAGATGCCCAGGGTTTCGCGCACGTTGTGGTCGGTGATGAGCACGCCGATGTCGCGCTCGGTCAGGAAGCCGACGATTTTCTGGATGTCGAGCACGGAAATGGGGTCGATGCCGGCGAAAGGCTCGTCCAGCAGCACGAAGCGCGGCGAGGTTGCGAGCGCGCGGGCGATTTCCACGCGCCGCCGTTCGCCGCCGGACAGACCGGCCGCGGCGGCGTCGCGCAGATGGGTGATGTGCAGGTCCTCGAGCAGGTTTTCCAGGCGGGTTTCCACCTCCCCCTCGTCATAGCCCTTCAGTTCCAGCATCGCGGCGATGTTCTCGGCGACGCTCAGGCGGCGGAAGATGGAGGGTTCCTGCGGCAGATAGGACAGGCCCAGGCGGGCGCGCCGGTACACCGGCAGGTGGGTGAGGTCGGTGTTGTCGAGGCGGATGCTGCCGCCGTCGGCGCGGATCAGCCCGACCATCATGTAGAAACAGGTGGTCTTGCCGGCGCCGTTGGGTCCCAGCAGGCCCACTACTTCGCCGCTGCGGACCTCGATGGAGGCCCCCGACACCACCTGACGCGACTTGTAGCGCTTGGCCAGTTGTTCCGCGCGCAGCAGGCTCACGGTTTTTCCGCGGGGTTGCTCTTTGGCCGGATCACCGCGCGCACCCGGCCGGGCGCGCTGCCGACACCGCCCTGCGCCTGATAGTGGCCGGTAACGCCGTCATAGGTGATGAGATTACCGCGCAACTCGTCCTCGCCGCGCAGCAGGCGGGCCTGGCCGACCAGTTTCAGCTTGTCGCCGCGGCCGTCGTACTCGATGCGCTCCGCCCAGCCTTCGACGTATTCGCCGGCGGCGTCCGCTTTCGCCCCCGGCTTGGGATCCATGCGCTGCCGGAAATAGGCCGGCTTGCCCTGCGCCTCGCCGAACGTCATGCCCTGATCGTCCTGGCGGATGTCGACGCGCTGGGCGGTGATCATCAAAGTGCCCTGGGTCAGCACCACATGGCCCTCGTAGACGGAAGTCTTGCGCGCGTCGTCCACCTTCAGCCTGTCCGCCTCGATCTGGATGGGCTTGTCGCGGTCGGCGCGCTCCGCCCAGGCCGGAACGGAAAAGGCCAACAGGGCGAGCAGGGCGAGCAGGGTGGATTCAGCGCGCGCGTTCATAGGTCCCCCGTACATTGCCGGTCATGGTCAGTTCTCCGGCACGGTCATCGACGAAGATCTGGTCGGCACTGATGTGCGAGCGGCCCTGGCGCACGCCGACCGGCGCGTGGCTGCGCATGGTGCGCGCCTCCGGGGTGACCTGCAGGTGCTCGGTCTCCAGGACGAGGGGCGCCGCGCCGCCAGGGGAGGTCCGCTCCACGCGGACCTGGCCGAGAAAATACAGATGCCTGTTGTCCGCCGACAGCAGGGCGCGGCGGGCGCTCACCGTCACCGGCCGGGCGGGATCGATCTTGCGCAGGAGGGGGTTGTCCAGCACTGTGGTGTCATCGTCCATGTAATGCGTCATGCGCGCCGCCTTCAGGCTGTGCTGCGGCCTGCCGTCGCGGTCGAAGGTGAGGGCGTCGAAATTTTCCACGAAATAATCGGGGTCATGGCTGAAGCCCGCATTGTCCACGCTTTCCACATGCTCGCCGAGATGATTCAGCCAGCCCGTCAGCATGGCCAGCAGCAGGGCGATGCCCAGGGGCGGCCAGCTGATGTGGTGGGCGAGCGGGATCATC
>JBBIPL010000014.1:0-32218 GCA_037442845.1 Hydrogenophilales bacterium
GCAGGTAGCTCAGCGATGAATACTGCGTGCCGAAGTCGTCGATGGCGATCATCACGCCATGCGCGGCCAGACTGTGCAGCTTCTCGGCGACCACGCGCGGATCGCGGATGAACAGGTTCTCGGTGAGTTCCACCTCGATGCGCGCCGGCTCGATCTGATATTCCTCCAGCAGGCCGACGAAGCGTTCGACGAAATCGGTTTCGTCGAGATGCTGCGGGGAAATGTTGATGGCCACGCGCGGCGGCGCGATGCCCTGCGCAAACCAGTTGCGCAGGGTCTTGCAGGCGGAGCGGATGACCCATTCGCCCAGATCGCCGATGAGATCGGCTTCCTCCGCCAGCGGCAGAAATGCGCCCGGCGGCAGCAGGCCCAGCTCCGGATGGTTCCAGCGCACCAACGCCTCCACGCCTTTGACCCGGCCGGAGTGGATGTCCACCTGCGGCTGGTAATAGAGCTCGAACTGGTCATGGCGGATGGCATAGCGCAATTCGCTTTGCAGTTTCAGGCGCTGATCCGCGCTTTCCCCCATTTCCCGCATGAAGAAGCTGTGCGTGTTGCTGCCGGCCAGGCGGCCGTGATAGAGCGCGATGTTGGCGTGGCGGATGAGGGCGTCGGCCGATTCGCCATGCTCCGGATACATGGCGATGCCGGCGCTGACCGACAGATGAATGCTGCGGCCCGCGTTCCTGAAAGGCTCCGTCAGCTCCTGGTTGATGCGCTCCACCAGATCCAGCACCTCGCCCTCGTGCTGGAAGCAGGGCGTGAGCAGCAGGAATTCGTCGCCGACGAAGCGAGCCAGGGTATCGCCGCCGCGCAGGCAGCGCTGGATGCGCTCGCCGACCTCGCGCAGGAGTTCATCGGCCTTGGCGTGGCCGATCAGATCGTTGACGTGCTTGAAGCGGTCCAGGTTGAGAAACAGCACGGCGACGCGGCCCTGGTTGCGGCGCGCCTGGATCAGGGCGAGGCCGAGGTGGTCGCGGAACAGGTTGCGGTTGGGCAGGCCGGTGAGGGCGTCGTGGTTGGCCTGGTACAGGGTCAGGGCCTCCGCTTCGCGATGCGCGGTGACATCCCGCGCGACGCCATAGTAGTGGGCCTGATCGTCCGCTTCTCGGGCCTCTTCCTCGGGCATGCCGACGGCCGCCAGGCTGACCTCGAAATGGCGGAAGCCGGCATGGTCGAGGCCGCTTTTCAGGCGCAGTTCGATGCTGTGCCGGGCGGTCTCCGCCAGCTTGCGCGCGCTGAAGGCGTAACGCGCCCGCTTCTGGTCGTGGTCGTGCACCAGGCGCGAGAAATGCCGGCCGATGACCTGTTTCTCCTCGACCCCCAGCAGCTCGTGCAGGCGCCGGTTGACGTAGGAAATCTTGCCGGTCTCGTCGAGGATGAAGATCACGTCCGGCGAAGCATCCACCAGGAAGCGGTGCAGTTTTTCGGAGCGGTCGACGCGCTGTCGCGCCGTCTTGTGTTCGCGCTCCAGGCAGCGCTGGGCGAGGGCGCGTGCCACGGCATAGAGCAGGATTTCCGGTTCGATGGGCTTGCGCACGTAGTCCATGGCGCCGAGGCGCAACGCCAGGATGGCGGCGTCGATCTCGCTTTCGCCGCTGACCACGATGACCGGCATGGTCAGCCCCTTGTCGCGGGCTGCGCGGATGACCTCGTGGCCGCTCATGTCCGGCAGGTTGATGTCGACCAGCAGCAGGTCCGGCCGCGTCGCGGCGAGCGTCTCCAGGCCATCGAGGCCGTTCTCGACCGCCTCCGTGCGGTAGCCCGCGTGCGTCAGCAGACGCTGCATGCTGGCGGCGAAGCTGCGGTCGTCCTCGATGATCAGCAGACGCGCGTTGATCTTGCCGGACTCGCTCGTCTCGGGCGGGAAAGCGGGAAGGTCTTCCTTCTGCCAGAAAGTCATCTAGATCCCGATGGGCAGGCTGATCTTGAAGTGGGTGCCGCTGGATCCGGTCGCGCATTGCAGGGATCCGCCGAGCTCGCCGACCAGCGTGGTGACGATGGCCAGGCCCAGGCCGGCATGCTCCCCGCCCTTGCCGGTGGGCTTGGGGCGCTCCAGGTTTTCCAGCATTTCGGCGGACATGCCCGGTCCATGATCGCGCACGCTGATTTCCAGCGTATTACCGTCCCGCCCCGCGCGCCAGAGGGTGGCGCCCAGTTCGATGCGGCCGCGGCCGCCCATGGCCTCCGCCGCGTTGAACACCAGGTTGCTGAGGACCTGCTTGAGCTTGTCCGCGTCGGTGGCGATGGGCGGCAGGTCGGGCGTCGCCGCGTAGGCGATGTCGATGCCTTGCAGTTCCGGTTTGCCCATGCGCCAGAAGCGCACGGCATCGCCGATGAGGGCGTTCAGGTTGACCTTGGCCTGGGAGCTGGCGACGGCGGCGCCGGCGGGCTCGCGCATGCGTTGCAGGATACGGCCCACCCGGCGCAACTCCTCCTCGACCAGGTCGAGGTCCTTGCTTGCCTGTTCCGGGTTCGCCAGCTGCTGGCGCAGCACGGCCACATAGTTGCGGATCACGCCGAGGGGATTGTTGGCCTCGTGCACCAGTTTGCGCGCGTGCAACTGTTGCGCCTCGGCGGCGTCGCGCAGGGCTCCGGCGGTTTGCTCGCGCATGCGGACGGCCAGCCCCAGGCGGCGCCCGGCTTCGCGGGAGAAGGTGAGCAGCAGGACCTGCTTGCGCGCGAAGTGCTCGAGGCTGGCGACATCGATGCCGATGGCCAGGGCGCCCAGGGCGTCGCCCTCGAACGCCAGCGGCAGGCAGAGCAGGCGTTCCCCGCCGAGCAGTCGCAGCACCTGCAAGTCGGCGAGATGCTCGCCTGCGGCCTTGTGGCCGGCGAGGCCGATGCGTCCCTGAAAGGCCAGGGCGATGCGGGAAAGCGGGTCGGCGGGATCGATGGCGATTTCCTCGCCGCGCGGGTCGTGGTCCTGTCCGCCCCGCCAGCGCAGGCCGGCATTCTCGGGGGTGAACACGGCGCAGGCGCGGGCGCCGAAGAGCATCGACGCGCCGCGGCGGACATCGAGCAGGGCCGCGTCGATTTCGGGGGTCGTCGCCATCTCGGGTTGCCCCAGCATGCCCTGCATGCGCTGCGCCACCGCCTCCGCCAGGGTTGGCGTGGCGTCTTCGGTGGACGTGTCCGCCAGCGGGGCGGGCCGCAGCGGCAGCTCGATGCCCAGTTCGGCGGCGATGGCGCGCGCCTCGGTCTGTGCCGCCTCCAGCAACTCCAGCACCAGGGGGGTGTCTAGATTCCAGAAAGCCAGATCCGTCTCCTGCGCGGCGAGCCCGTGGTCGGCCTGAGCGTTGCACAGGTTGGCGAGCATGACGATCTGCACCAGGGGGTGGGCCTGCTTCACCCGCTCCACGGTCTCGTGGTGGTAGAGCAGGCTGTCCACGAAGATCGCGTGCAGCCCCCAGCGCTCGGCCAACCATGCTCCCACCTCGGCATGGGTCAGGCCGAAGGCCGCCTGTTCCCGGCGCATCAGTTCCTGTTCGCCGATGAAGTCCCTGAACATGTCCAGGTAGCGGTCACCCTCGGTGGTGAGCAGGGCCAGCTGGCCGACGTCGTGCAGCAAACCGGCCAGATAGGCTTCGTCGGTGTTGCCATAGCGCAGTCTTTCGGCGAGCTTGCGCGCGGTCACTGCCACGCTCAGGCCGTGGAACCAGAAATACCCAAGGTCGCAAGCGCGGGATTTCTGGAAGCGACCGAACAGCTCCGCCACCGATTGGTTGAGGGCCAGCCGGCGTATGGTGGTGGTGCCGAGCACGGCCAGGCACTGGTCGATGGTCTCCAGCCCGCGGCCGGGCCGGTAATACGGCGAGTTGGCGATGCCCACCACGCGCGCGGCGATGCCGGCGTCCTTGCCCACCACCGCGCCGATTTCCGCCATGCCGACGTCGTCGCGGTCGCACAGCGCCATCAATTCCAGCAAAACCTGGGGCAGCGACGGGAGTCGCGCCGTGGCCAAGCGCTTGTGGATGGCGAGAGATTCGATCTGCATGCGGGGCGCGGGTCGCTTCGGGGAGACTGCTGGATGTCCCGACTTCACGTTGACGCAATCTTATCGGCGCGAAATCAGGATACTTGAGGCCTCCAGCATGCCAGCGCCCGCCGCGCGCCGAAGGCGCTTGGCTACGGCATCCGGCTGGAATTGCGGCGGGTGTGTACGCCCAGCATGCAAGGTCCAGCCGCCTCAGGCGATCTCGCGCAGGAAGTCCCTTACCAGTTCCACGCGCTTTTCCAAGGTGGGCGCTGCCTTCTCGATCTTCAGCCGGTCCTGGCCGGCGAGCTTGTATTCGCGCTTGCTCTGGATGAGCTGGATCAGCTTCATGGGGTCCACCGGCGGGTTGGGCACGAACTGGATGCTGGCGGCCTCCGGCCCCACGTCCAGGCGGGCGATGCCGTAGCGCTTGGTGTCCAGGCGCAGGCGATGCACCGCCAGCAGGGTTTCGCCGGCTTCCGGCAGGAGGCCGAAGCGGTCGATGAGTTCTTCCTTCAGATCGTCCAGTTCTTCGCCGGAATCGCAGTTGGCCAGGCGCTTGTAGAGCACCAGGCGTTCGTGGATGTCGCCGCAATAGCTGTCCGGCAGCAGGGCGGGCAGGTTGAGGTTGATCTCGGCGGTGACGGCCAGCGGCGCGTTCATGTCCGGCTCGCGCCCGGCTTGAAGTGATTTCACCGCACTGTTCAGCATGTCGTTGAATAAATTGAAACCTACCTCCTGCATCTCGCCGCTCTGGTTCTCGCCCAGCACCTCGCCGGCGCCGCGGATTTCCAAGTCGTGCATGGACAGGTAGAAGCCGGAACCCAGGTCTTCCATGCTCTGGATGGCCTCCAGACGCTTGCTGGCGGCGGGGGTCACGCCGGCGCCGTTGGGCGGGGTGAGCAGGTAGGCGTAGGCCTGGTGATGCGAGCGGCCGACGCGGCCGCGCAACTGGTGGAGCTGGGCGAGGCCGAACTTGTCGGCCCGGTTCATCAGGATGGTGTTGGCGCTCGGCACGTCGATGCCGGTCTCGATGATGGTGGTGCACAACAGCACGTTGAAGCGCTGGTGGGTGAAGTCGCGCATGACGTGTTCCAGCTCGCGCTCCGGCATCTGGCCGTGGGCGATCTCGATGCGGCCTTCCGGAATCAGCTTCACCAGCTTTTCGTGCATGGTGCGGATGGTTTCCACCTCGTTGTGCAGGAAGTAGATCTGGCCGCCGCGCTTCAGCTCGCGCAGGCAGGCCTCGCGGATGATGCCGTCGGAGATGGGCTGCACGAAGGTCTTGATGGCCAGGCGCTTCTGCGGCGCGGTGGCGATCACCGAAAAGTCGCGGATGCCTTCCAGGGACATGGCCAGAGTGCGGGGAATGGGCGTCGCGGTGAGGGTGAGCACGTCCACCTCGGCGCGCAGTTCCTTCATGCGCTCCTTCTGGCGCACGCCGAAGCGGTGCTCCTCGTCGATGATGACCAGGCCCAGCTGCTTGAAGGACACCTCCTTGGACAGCAGCTTGTGGGTGCCGATGACGATGTCGATGCGGCCTTCCTTCAGACCCTGCAGGGCGGCGGCGACCTCCTTGGCCGAGCGGAAGCGGGACAGCTCGGCCAGCTTCACCGGGAAATCGGCGAAGCGGTCGGAGAAGGTCTGGAAATGCTGCTCGGCGAGCAGAGTGGTGGGGCACAGCACCGCCACCTGCTTGCCGCCCGCCACCGCGACAAAGGCGGCGCGCAGCGCCACCTCGGTCTTGCCGAAGCCGACGTCGCCACAAACCAGCCGGTCCATCGGCTTGCCCGAGGTCATGTCTTTGACCACCGCCTCGATGGCGGCGAGCTGGTCCGGCGTCTCCTCGAAGCCGAAGCCCTCGGCGAAGGCGTCCAGGTCATGTTCGGAAAGCGGGAAGGCGTGGCCCTGGCGCGCGGCGCGCATCGCATACAGGTTGAGCAGTTCGGCGGCGGTGTCGCGCGCCTTCTGCATGGCCTTGCGCTTCGCTTTTTCCCACTGGCCGCTGCCCAGCCTGTGCAGGGGGGCGGCATCCGGGTCGCCGCCCAGGTAGCGGGAGATGACGTGCAGATGGGCCACCGGCACGTACAGCTTGTCGCCGCCGGCGAATTCCAGGGTGAGGAACTCCTCCTCGCCTAGCCCCAAGTCCATGCCGGCAAGGCCCAGGTAGCGGCCGATGCCGTGCTGGGCGTGCACCACCGGGTCGCCCACCTTGAGTTCGGACAGATCCTTGAGCAGGCCCTCGGCGGTGGTGACGCGCTTGGCTTCGCGGGCGCGGCGGCTGACGGGACTGCGGGCGTAGAGCTCGGTTTCGGTGATGACCGCGAGGTGCGCGTCGAGGTCGATGAAGCCGGCGGCGAGTGGGCCGGTGCTGAGTTGAAAGCCGTGCGGCGTGAGGTGTGAGGCGTCAGGCGGCCAGCCTTCCGCCAACCGCGGCCTCAGCCCGTATTCCGCCAACGCATTCGCCAGGGTCTCCCGCCGGCCCAGGCTTTCCGCCACCACCAGCGTCGTTCCCGCGAAATTGGCCAGGTGGGCTTGCAGGCGGTGGTAAGGGTTGTCGGCCTTGCGTTCCACCTCCACGGCGGGGGCGGGGTGGAAGGCAAGCCCCTCCCCCGCCTGCGGGGAAGGGGCTTGGGGAGAGGGAGCCTGGGCTGAGTCTTGGCCGGAAGCTGCGGGAAGACTTCCCTCTCCGTCGCTCGCGGGGATGGGCAGCCGCATTTCCAGCCGCGCGTAGGGGCGGAGCGCTCCGAAGAAGCCGTCCGGCATGAGGAACAGCTCCTCCGGCGCCAGCAGCGGCCGATTCCGGTCGCCCTGCATCAACCGGTGCCGGCTCTGGGTGTCGCGCCAGAAGTTCTCCACCGCCGCCTGGATATCGCGGTGCAGCACCAGCGCGGTGTCCTCGGCCAGGTAGTCGAAGAGGGTGGCGGTGGCCTCGAAGAACAGGGGCAGGTAGTACTCCACGCCGCCGGGGGCGAGCTTGTTGGAAACATCCTTGTAGACCTGGCTCTTCGACGGGTCGCCCTCGAAGCGTTCGCGGAAGCTTTGCCGGAAATGGCTGACGCCGGCCTCGTCCAGGGGCACCTCGCGCGCCGGCAGCAGGCGGATTTCCGCCGCCTTGTAGAGGGTGCGCTGGGTATCCGGGTCGAAGGTGCGGATGGATTCGATCTCGTCGTCGAACAGGTCGAGGCGATAGGGCAGGGCGGCGCCCATGGGGAACAGGTCGATGATGCCGCCGCGCACGGCGAACTCGCCCGGGCTCAGCACCTGGTTGACCGCGTGGTAGCCGGCCTGGGCCAGGCGGTTGCGCAGCTTCTCGCCGTCGAGCTTATCCTTCTCCTTGAGCAGGAAGGCGTGCGCGTTCAGGTAGGCGGGCGGGCACAGGCGCTGGGCGGCGGTGGCGGCGGGGGCCAGCAGCACGTCGACGCTGCCCTGGGAAGCCAGCCAGAGGGCGGACAGCCGCTCCGAAACCAGGTCCGGATGCGGCGAGATGGGGTCGTAGGGCAGGGTTTCCCAGTCCGGGAACAGGCGCACCGACAGGGCGGGGTCGAACCAGGCAATCTCCTCGGCCAGCCGCGCCGCATCCTGGGCGGTCTGGGTGAGCACCAGCAGGCGGCCGGCCTTGCCATATTGCGAGAGAACCAGACTGTCCGCCGAGCCGGGCGGAAGCGACAAACGCCGGCGTTGGCCGGGCGGTGGAAAAGCGGGCAGGGCGGTCATGACGACAGACTTCAGAAAGGCCCGGCATTATTCCAAATCAGCGCGCCGGAGGCGCATTCCGCGCGAACTCGGGCGGGATATCACCTTGTCGGAGCAGGTGTGCGGGCCGCCTCAGCCGGAGCGCGCGCGGATCGCCTGGCGGTGCCTGCGGAACACCAGCTGCACCAAGGCGTCGCGCAACTCCTCGGTCAGGTCGCTGAAGCCCACCCGTGCGCGGCCTTGCATGGGCGCCAGGGCGCGGGCCGGCAGGCGCAGGGTGAGGGGCAGGGCTTGCGAAGGGCGGATCTCCAGGATGACGAGCGTGCCCTCGGCGGGGGGCGCCGATTCCGTCCATTCGGCGCCTTCCGCGCTCAAGCGGACCGGCCGCGCGGGAGTCGCGGCGGCGGGTTCCAGGGCGCGCGCCAGCAGATGCAAGGCCAGGTCGAGCTTGGCTTCGAGGCGGTCGAGACGGCGGTTTTCCGGGGCGCTGTCGCTGTCGTGGCCGCTTTCCACCTGGTTGATGGCCTCCAGCAGCAACGCGGCCTGCCTGGTCATCAGCGGCTGGGCCTCGGCGTCAGACTCGGCCGCGACCGCGTGCCACACGAGGGGCATGCGCATTTCACACCAGAGTCCTTCTTCATGCATCGCCTTCTCCCGGAAAAAGGGCCGTGCCGAACCGCGCCAGGCGCGCCGCGCCGTAGCAGGCTTCGTGCTCCGCCGCGCGGCCGATCGGCACGCCCAGCAGGCGGGCGCGGATGCGCTCGTAGGTCGGATTGCCGGCGCCGCCGCCGCTGCTTACCAAGCGGCTCAGGGGCGTGGCGCCCAGTTCGGCCAGGCGACGATAGCCCAGCGCCTCGATGCGGGCCAGCCCTTCCAGCAGGCCGTGCAGGAATTCCACCCGTTCCGCCGGCCGGGGCTCCAGCCTGGGCGGCAGGGCCGGATCGTTGACGGGGAAGCGCTCGCCGGGGCGAAGCAGGGGGTAATAGTCCAGGCCGGTGGAACGTTCCGGATCGATGCGCGCCGACAATGCCGGCAGCTCGTCGTCGGAAAAATGCTGGCGCAGCACGCCGCCGCCGGCGTTCGAGGCGCCGCCCGCCAGCCACAGGTTGCCGAACCAGTGCGAATAGATGCCATAGCGCCCGTCATCCACGCGGGTTTCCGACAGCAGCTTCAACACCAGCGTGGTGCCCAGGGAAGTGACCGCCTCGCCCGGCCGGTCGACGCCGGCGGCCAGGAAGGCGGCGATGCTGTCGGTAGTGCCGGCGCGCACCAGGCAATCCGGGTTGAGGGCGAGTTCCCGCGCCCGCGGACGTTCCACCACACCCAGGGCGGCGCCGGGCTTGACCAGCACCGGCAGGTAATTCACGTCGGCCAGGTATTCCACCCAGGCCGGCCACTGGCCGGTTTCCAGGTCCGCGCCCATCTTCAGGGCGTTGTGGTAGTCGCTCATGGGCCGGCCCGAGAGCAGGGCGGACAGCCAGTCCGCCTGGTTGAGATACAGCCGCGCCCGCTCCAGGCCCAGACGCTTCTTCAGCCACAACATCTTGGCCAGGCCGGAGGTGGCGGCTGCCGCCGGATGTTCCGCCCCCGCCGCGCGGCGGATGGCGGCGGCTTCCTCCGTCGCCCGCGCGTCGTTGTACAGCAGCGGCGGATAGGTGGGGTTCAGCGCCTCGTCGCAGGCCAGCACGCTGGCCGAGGCGCCGTCGATGGCCAGGGCCGACAGCCGCTTGCGCATGCCAGCGGGTACCTGGGCGATCAGCTCGAGCAGGGCCTCGCGCCAGGTGGCCGCCGCCTCGTGTTCCGGCAGCGCGCCGAACTCCATCCGAGCCATGTCCTCGATCTGCCCGGTGGGCGCGATGACGCAGGCGCGGGCGCCGGAAGTGCCGAAGTCGATGCCTAGGAACATGGAAAACCGGGGTCGGTCAGGCTATCCACCCTTCAAAGCCCCCCGTGAGCTGACCAGAAATCGGCCGGAGCCATGACGGGATAGCGCCCGGACAAGGCCAGCAGATCCTTGTCGCCTGTGATGAGGTAATCCGCCTTGGCGGTTTCCATCGCCGCGACCAGGGTGCCGAGCACGGGGTGATCCGCCGGATCGCGGAGTTCGGGTGCCGGCTGGGCGACTGGCTCGATGATTTCCGCCTGGATGGACAGGATATCCACCACATCCTCCATTTCCGCCGGCGACAGGCCATGCAGATGAACAAGGCGCGGCAACACCCGGCGCAGTTCATCCAGGATGTATTCGGAAAGCAGGACTTCCACCGAGCCGTGCCGCCAGGCCGCCATGATCTTTCCGGGAATGCTGGCCGGATAGGCGATGCCGGATAGCAGTACGTTGGTATCGAGCACGACGCGGAGGGTGGCCACCGGCTTGCTCAGGCGGTATTGGAGGATTTCCGTTCCGCGGCCACCGCCGCGTCGATCTCCGCCATGCCTTCCGACTCGGGGACGGCGGCGAAGCCCGCCTCGATGCGCGCGGAAAGCATGTCGAAACGCGCCTGCATGCGGCGAATGCGCCCGAACAGCCGGGCATCCACCAAGGCCGCGACGGGCTTGCCGTCCTTGTTGATGACGATGCTGTCGTGCCTGAACTGCACCTGGTTCAGCATCTCGCCCAGGTTCTGACGGAAGGTGACCGCGCTGGTTTCAGTAATCATGGCAGGTATTTCATAATGATCATGTTGGTCATTATGGTTGCGGCACTACAAGGGGTCAATCAGGCAAGTCCCAGGAATAGAGGAACAAGATGGCGGCCAAAGCCTGCTTCTGGGTGGATGCGGCAACGTTCCGCTTTACTGCGAGGGAGGAAAGAAAGGCCTCGATCTCCGGGCCTCTCATTTCAGACGGGCGCCGCAAGGAGGAGCAACGCAGCCAGAAGCGCACACAGACCCGCAAGCGGGCGCGTAGCGTGCTCACCTTCCGGGTGAGCGTGCACGCAGGCACCGCTGCCTTCGTCGCCATCATCCCCGCGTGTTGGAATTCGCCGGGAAAGCGCTCAGTTCGACACGCGGCGCCGGTTCCCAACCCGACTTGCGCTGCTCGGCCAGCACGTTGGTGAAGATGCCGCCGCGCACGTAGAACTTGGCGGTCAGGCGCATGAAGCGCGGCTCGGTGGCGCGGACCAGGTCGTCAAGGATGCGGTTGGTGACATCCTCGTGGAAATGCCCCTCGTCGCGGAAGGACCAAATGTAGAGCTTCAGGCTCTTCAGTTCGACGCAGCGCCGGTCCGGGATGTAGTCCAGGAACAGGGTGGCGAAGTCCGGCTGGCCGGTTTTCGGGCACAGGCAGGTGAACTCGGGAATCTCGATGTGGATGTGGTAATCCCGGCCAGGCTGCGGGTTGTCGAAGGTTTCCAGAGATTTGCTGGGTTGGCTGGGCATGGAGCGGAAGCTGGTTAAAATGACGCCCGGATTATAAGGCCCACCGATCAGACCTCTTTTCATGAAACGCGACGAAGCGCTCCATCTGCTGTCCGCCCACAAGGCGGAAATCTTTAAACGCTATCACGTCAGCCGCCTGGCTTTGTTCGGCTCCACCGCCAGGAATGAGGCCCGGGAGGACAGCGACGTTGACCTGCTGGTGGATTTTTCAGACAAGGCAACATTTCGCGGTTACTTCGACCTCAAGTTCTATCTGGAAGAGCTGTTCGGAAAGGAAGTTGACCTGGTATGCAACGACGCAGTGCGTCCCAGAATGCGGCCGAGAATCGAGCGGGATGCGATCGATGTCTCGTGAATGGCCCCTGTTCTTGGCCGACATGCTGGATTTCTGCCAGCGCATTCTGGAATTCTCGGAAGGGCTAGAGTTCGAGGAATTCGCGAGGGGAAACAGGGATCGGGACGCCTTGCTGTTGAACATCATCTTGCTGGGAGAGGCGGCAAGCCATGTCCCGGAGGAGATTCGCTCCACCTGGAAAGAGGTGCCCTGGCGAGAAATTGTGGCAACGCGCAACGCCTTGGTTCATGGTTATTTCGCCATGAGCGATGCCATCCTCTGGGACATCGTGACCAAGGAAATCCCTGCATTGCTGCCCCGATTGCAGAGGATTCTCGAACAGCACCCCGCCGACTGATTCCTTGCGCCTCAAGCACATCCACATCGCCGGCTTCAAGTCCTTCGTGGACCCGGTGACCATCCCCGCCGCCTCCCAGTTGACCGGCATCGTCGGTCCCAACGGTTGCGGCAAGTCGAATGTCATCGACGCGGTGCGCTGGGTGCTGGGCGAATCGAAGGCGCGGGAACTGCGCGGCGCCTCCATGCAGGACGTCATCTTCAACGGCTCCACCGGACGCAAACCCGCCAGCCGCGCCTCGGTCGAACTGCTGTTCGACAACAGCCTGGGCAAGGCGGCGGGGCAGTGGTCCCAGTACGCGGAAATCTCGGTGAAGCGGGTGCTGACCCGAACCGGGGATTCCTCCTACTGGATCAACAACGTCCAGGTGCGCAAGAAGGACATGGCCGACCTGTTCCTGGGCACCGGCCTGGGCGGCGACGCCTACGCCATCATCGAGCAGGGCATGATCTCCCGCATCATCGAGGCCAAGCCCGAGGAACTGCGCGGTTTCCTGGAGGAAGCCGCGGGGGTGTCCAAGTACAAGGAGCGGCGCAAGGAAACCGAAAGCCGCCTGCGCGACACCCGCGAGAACCTGGACCGTGTCTCCGACATCCGCGAGGAGCTCGGCAGACAACTGGAAAAACTGGCCGGCCAGGCGGAAGTGGCCCGGCGCTACTTCGAGCTGGATGCAGACCAAGGCCTCAAGACCCACTGGCTGGCCCTGATCCGCAAACGCGACGCCCAGGCCCGTCAGGTGGACCTGCAACGACAGCAGGAAACGGCGCGCAACGACATCGAGGCCAGGACCGCCGACCTGCGGCGTCAGGAAGCCGACCTAGAAGCCCGCCGCCTGGAGCAGTTCGCCGCCACCGAGGCCCTGAACCAGGCCCAGGCCCATTTCTACGCCGAGAGCGGCGAGGTGGCGCGGGTGGAACAGGAACTGCGCCACCTGCACGGCGTCCGCGAGCGGCTCACCAATGAGATCCGCCTGGCCGGCGAGCGCCGACTGGAGAGCGAAGCCGAGCGCCAGGCCGCCGAGTTGGAGACCCGCCAGCGCCGGGACGAACTGGCCCTGGCCGAAGAACAGGCGGAAATGCTGGCCGAGGGCGCCGCCCAGGCCGGCGAGGCCCTGCCCGAGGCCGAAGCCGCCTGGCGCGAAGCCCAGGCCGCCGTCGCCGCCGTGCAGCAGGACATGGCCCGCTGCGAACAGGCCATCCAGCTGGAAGAAGCCAAGCAGGCCCACGCCGAACGCAACCTGGACCAGCACAAGGCCCGCGAACTGCGCCTCATGGAAGAGCGGAAACGCCTGGGCGAATCCGACACCGCCCATCTGGAACGCCAGCGCATGGACCTGGAAGCCGAGCAGGAGCGGGTGGAACGGCTCGTCGAATACCTGGAGGCCGCCCGCGCCGAATGGCCCCAGCACGAGGCCCGCCTGCGCCAGGCCCGCCAAGCCCTGGACGCCGCCAACCGGGAACTGCACCGCCGGGAGGCGGAAGTCGCCGCCCTGAGCAAGATGCAGGCCGCCGCCCAGCAGACGGAAAGCGAAGGCGCCGCCTGGCTGGAGCGTCACGGACTGCAATCGGTGGCGCGGCTGTGGCAGCGGATCCGGGTGGAGGAGGGCTGGGAAACCGCGGTGGAAGCGGCCCTGGGCGAAGCCATGGCGGCCCTGGCGGTGGAAGCCGAAATGGCCTGGGCCGACGATCCGCCCGAAGCCAGGTTTGAGCTGTTGCTCCCATCCCCCGCAAGCGGAGGAGGGGCTGGGGGAGAGGGAACAGGCTTTGGAGATTCTGACCAGGCTCCCTCCCCCCTAAACCCTCCCCCGGCCGGGGAAGGCGATCTGCACCCCCTCGCCGACCTCATCCACACCGACCATCCCCTGCTGGCCCGCTTCCTCGCCGACCGCCTGGCCCTGGCCTATGCCACCGACAGCCTGGTCCACGCCCTGGCGCAGCGCGAGCGGCTGCCCATCGGCGCCTACATCGCCACCCGCGACGGCCACCGCGTCAGCCGCGACACCCTGGTCTTCAACGCCCCGGAAAAGGGCCACCACGGCTTGCTGGCCCGGGCCCGGGAGATCGAGACCCTGGAAGCCGACCTGGAGCTGGCGCGTGCCGGCGCCGAGGAGGTTACGGAAGAGGTCGCCCGCGCGGAACAAACCCTGCAAACCGCCCGCCGCCAGGGCGAGGCGCTCAACGCGCAACTCTCTCAGGCCCAGGAACAGGTGCATAGGCTGCGGGTGGAGGTGGTGCGCGGCCAGGAAGCGGCGCGCCGGGTGGAGGAGCGCCGCGCCCAGATCGGCCGCGAACTCGACGAACTCTACGCACGCATGGGCGAGGAGGAGGCGGCCTGGAACGATGCCGGCGAACGTCACCGCGCAGCCCAGCTCGAATACGACAGCGCGAAGGCGCGCCTGGACGCGGCGCGTACCGCCCGCCAGGCCGCCGACCAGAAGCTGCACATGGTGCGGGAAAGCCAGCGCCGGGCCGAGCGGGAAGCCCAGGAGGCCGCCTTCCTGGTGCGTTCCCTGGGCGCGCGCCTGAAGGATCTGGAGGAACGCAAGGGCCGCGCCCTGCGCACCCTGGACGAACTGGCGGGCACCCTGGAGCGGCTGCAAGCGGAACTGGCCCAGGCCCAGGAAACGCCCACCCTCGCCCTGCTCGATGCCGCCCTGGAAAAGCGGCGGCAGGCCGAGACGGCCCTGACCGCCGCGCGCGAGGCGCTGGAAGGCGCCAACGCCGCCCTGCGCGAACTGGAGTCCGGTCGCCTGGCCACCGAGCATGCCCTGGAGCCCCTCAAGGAAAAGCTCATGGCCCTCGAGCTCAAGCTCCAGGAAGCCCATTTGCTGGAGACCCGCTACGCCGAGGAACTCGAAGGCGTCGAGCTGGAAGAGTTGGAAACCCGCGCCCAGGCTGCCGGCCTTGCCGCCCGCGGCGAGACCTGGCTGAAGAACGAACTGGCGCGGCTGGAGGCGGAAATCGCCGCCCTGGGTCCGGTGAACATGGCCGCCCTGGACGAACTCAAGGCGGCCCAGGAACGCAAGGAGTACCTGGACGCCCAGGCGGAAGACCTGGAAACCGCCGCCAACACCCTGGAGGAGGCCATCCGCCGCATCGACGCCGAGACCCGATCCCGCCTGAAGGAGACCTACGACCGGGTCAGCCGGGAGTTCAAGGATCTCTTCACCGAGTTGTTCGGCGGCGGCGAAGCGCAACTGATCCTCACCGGCGAGGAGATCCTGGACGCCGGCCTCACCGTGCTGGCGCAGCCGCCGGGCAAGAAGAACAGTTCCATCCACCTGCTTTCCGGCGGCGAGAAGGCGCTGACCGCGCTATCGCTGGTGTTCGCCTTCTTCCGCCTCAACCCGGCGCCGTTCTGCCTGCTGGACGAGGTCGACGCGCCCCTCGACGACAGCAATACCGAGCGTTATTGCGGCCTGGTAAAGAAGATGTCGGAAGTCACCCAGTTCCTGTTCATCACGCACAACCGCATCACCATGGAAATGGCGCTCAACCTGGTCGGCGTGACCATGCCGGAGCCGGGCGTGTCGCGACCGGTGGCGGTGGATGTGGAGGACGCGCTGCGCATGGCGGCCTGAGGACGACTCGGCCTCTTCCGTGCCCGGCCGCATCGAGGGCGGCGGGCGCCATGCATGCGCGCTCAGACCCTGACCTTGCCCAGGCCGCGCGCGGCCTGCAGGCAGAGCATCTTGAAGTCGGTATAGGTGAGGGGATCCAGGCCGCATTCGCCGTGTCCGCGGTCGGCATAAATGAGGCCCAGCGGCCTGCTGCCGTTGAACAGGCTCATGGCGTAGAAATCGCCGGCGCCGACGAGTTTCCGCAGCCTGGGATCGACCATCGGCCACAGCCGCTCGCGGTTGCCCTCGTTGATCCAGACTCCCTGCATCTTGCCCATGAGTTGGGCGAACAGATCCTTGCCGTCCAGGCGAAATTCAAAATGGCGCAGCGGGTCGTCGGCGGCGATGCCCAGGGTGAAGCGCGATTTCACGCGCACGCCGTCCGGCGTCACCATGGCGAAAAGGATACGCGTGAGACCGAGGCCGCTATGCAGTCCCTTGAGGATCACCGCGCTCATCTGGTTGAGGTTGTAGCTGCCGTCGAGGTGGCTCTCGATGCCCTTCAGGGTATCGCGGAATACCTGCTTGTCCGGCATCGGACAGGCCTGGTGTGCGTCGGGCGCCGGCGCCTCGCCGGCGGGGGCGCGCGGTGCGGTTTGCGGAGCATCGGCGAGCGGCGGCGCCTGCGCAATATCGGCGGCAGGCGCCGCAAGCTTCGCGGGTTCGAGCGGCGCGGGACTTGTTTGCATCGGCGCCACCGTCGCGACACGCGGCGCCGCCGTCTCGCTGGCTGGCCTGGGCGCTGCGCTCGGCTGCGGCGCCTCGTCCTCCTCGGCCGGCCAGGGGCCGGGAAGCATGGGGATCCAGGCGCCGGCCGGTGTTGCCGCAAGCCAGGCGCTGCCGCGCGCGGCGCGCGCGGCATTGGCGTGGGCGATGCCGATGACCTGCTCCAGCGGCAGGTGATCGAGATCGGCGAGGGCCTGGTAATCCTGCAACAAAGCCTCGTCCCACCAGCCCTTTTCCGCGCGCCGGGCGATGTCGATGCAGGCGGCCAGGATGGTCTGACGCGGCTGCCCGGCCCGCTCCGGATCGAGCAGGTCGCGCGTGAATTCGGGTACGTTCCAGGCCTCCAGGATGCCCAGACGCCAGGCCGACAGGGTTTGGCCGAAGACCGTGGCGGCTGCCTCCTCGGCCGGCATCCGGCGGCCAAGCGCGCGCAGGCGCCGGGCCTCGGCCGGCGCCCGCAGCCAGAGCAGCATCTCCGGCACATGGTGGAGGATGGCCGCCACCTGGACTTCCTCGGCCTGGATGTCGCTGTGCAGGACCGCGAAATCCCTGGCCTGCCAGGCGGCGTGCTGGGCGCGCCGGACCAGGCCATGCAGGGCGCGCAGGGCGAAGGCGTCCTGCCCGGCGGGGGTGTTCTCGAGGACGGGCAGCGCGCGCGCGGCTTCCAGGTAGGCGCCGATGCCCTGCATCATCACCGCGTGCTCGACGGTGGTGACTTCATTGCCCGAGCGTTGCGCCATTCTCTTGTTGACGGTGTGGATGACCAGCAGGGTGGCGAAGGGGTCGGACAGGATCTCGTGCGCGACCTCGCGCGCCGGCAGGCGGTCGCGCCGCGGCGCAAGCTCGACCAGGGCGCGATGGGTGTGGCGGAATATCGGGGCGTCGCCGGGCAGCAGGCGGGTAAGCCAGTCAGTCATCCCATCCTCCGGATGTACAGGCGGCCGCCGGACAGGTCGTCCAGTTCGACGACCTCGTCAAAGCTCACGCCGGGCGCCGGGAAGCTGTTGCTGACGAACAGGCTGCCGGGTTTCATCTCGGCGCCCGCCTTCTCCCAGAGCCGCGCCATGGGAGCTGGGGAGAGATAGGCGTAGAGCAGGTCGCAGCGCGACAGGTCGGTGTTCCACAGGCTGCCCAGGCGCACCTCGGCGCGCCCCAGCAGGCGCAGACGGGCGCAGAGCCAGTTGAGGGGCGCGGCCTCGACGCCCTCCAGGCGCGCATCCGGGCGAAGCCTGGCCACCCGCGCCAGCGGTCCGCCGAGACCGCAACCGAGGTCGAGCAGGTGGCCGTCGGCGGGCAGGCGCCGGGCCAGTTCCTCCGCCGCGCGGGCGCTGGAAAGATAGAGCGGCACGCGCGTGCGCACGGCGCCCAGGGAGGTGAGCGCGAGCAGGGCGAAGCCGGCCAGGTACCAGCGCGGATCCAGGTCTACAACGAGGCCGAGCCACAACAGGGGCGCGAAGGCCAGGTTGATGGCGCGCCACCAGGGCGGCAGCCGCCAATACACGGCCAGGCCGGCGGCGATCACGCCCACCAGCAGGGCCAGGACGAGCGGGGGGAGGGCGGGGGCGCCTGCCAGCAGCAGCGCGGCGATGAGCAGGCCCGGCAGGTGGGCGAGCAGGGCGGCCAGCGCGGGCGGCAGGCGGGCGATGCGGGACGGCGGCGACAACGGCGAGGCGTCAGCGCGGGACATCCATCTTCTCCGCCACTTCCTGTGCCGTGCTCGCCTCCACCTGCCTGCCTTCGCGGGTGATGGCCTCCTCGGCCTTCTTGTTCATGACGATGATGGAAATGCGGCGGTTGACCGGCGAGTTGGGATTGTCCTTGTCGAAGGGGATGGCCGAGCCCAGGCCGACCACGCGCAACACCTTGCCGTCCTCCAGGCCGCCCGCCGCCAGTTCGCGACGCGAGGCGTTGGCGCGGTCGGCGGAGAGTTCCCAGTTGCTGTAGCCGGTTTCGCCGCCGGAATAGGCGACCGCGTCGGTGTGCCCGGACAGGCTGATCTTGTTGGGCACCTGGTTCAGGGTGCGGCCGATTTCACGCAGGATGTCGCGGGTGTAGGCCTTCATGACGGCGCTGCCGGAATCGAACATGGGCCGGTTCTGGTCGTCGATGATCTGGATGCGCAGACCCTCGCTGGTGATGTCCAGCTTCAATTGCTTCTTGAACTGGGCCATCTTCGGATTGCTTTCGATGGCTTTCTCCAGCTTGGCTTTCAAGTCCAGCAGGCGGGCGGCTTCCTGTCTCTCCAGTTCGGCGCGGGAGGCGTCGACATCGATTTCGCCGCGCTTGACCTGGCCGGTGCGGCGCGTCAGATCCTCGCCGCCGCCCTTGATCAGGCTGGTCGCGTCGCCGGCGCCCTCGCCGCCCATCATGGCGACTTTCAGCGGCGTCCTGAAATGCTCCGAGATGCCCTGCAAGGTGGCCTTGGTGGATGAGCCGAGCAGCCACATGAGCAGGAAGAAAGCCATCATGGCGGTGACGAAGTCTGCGTAGGCGATCTTCCAGGCGCCGCCATGGGCGCCGCCGCTCACCTTCTTGATGCGCTTGATGACTATGGGTCGTTGGGTGTCGTCGGCCATGTCCGTCTCCGTCGCCTTTATGCCCTTCAGGGTATGTCAGCCGCTTACGCCTTGGCCGCCTTGCGCGCCTTGATGTCGTCCTCCAGCTCGCGGAAGGAGGGCCGCTCGTTGGAGAACAGCACCTTGCGCCCGAATTCCGCGCAGGTTTGCGGCGCGAAGCCGTTCAGCGAGGCGAGCAGCACCACCTTGATGGTTTGCAGCGCCTTGGTCGATTCGTTCGCCTTGGTTTCCAGCACGCTGGCGAGCGGCGCCATGAAGCCGTAGGACAGCAGGATGCCGAGGAAGGCGCCGACCAGGGCCTTGGCGATCAGACCGCCGAGTTCCGGCGGCGGCAGGTGCAGGGAGCCCATGGTGATGACCACGCCCATCACCGCGGCGACGATGCCGAAGGCGGGCAGGGCGTCGGACATCTTGGCGACGGCGTGGGCGACGTGCATTTCCTCCTGGTTGTGGGTTTCGATTTCGTTGTCCATCAGGTTCTCGATTTCCATCGCGTTCAGATTGCCTCCCACCATCATGCGCAGGTAGTCGGTGATGAAGTCGACGAGGTGGTGGTCGGCGACGATGTTGGGATACTTGGCGAAGATGGCGCTCTTGTCCGGCTCCTCGACATCGGCCTCGAGCGACATCAGGCCCTCCTTGCGCGCCTTCGCCAGCAACTCGAAGAGCAGGCCGATGAGTTCCATGTAGAAGGTCTTGGTGTACTTGGAGCCCTTAAAGCAGCTCGCCAGGCCGCTCAGGGTGTGTTTCAGCGCGTGCGCGTTGTTGGCGGCGATGAAGGCGCCGAGGGCGCCGCCGAAGATCATGATGAACTTGGTGGGTTGCACCAGGGCAGCGAAATGGCCGCCAATGGCCGCGTAAGCCCCGAAGATGCAGCCCAAGGCCACCAACCAGCCGATGATCACGAACATGTTCGGTTTCTCCTTTTAGATCAGCGCATTCCGCAATACCCGCCGCACCGGTCCGAAACTCCTGCGATGGATGGGGCTCGGACCGATGGCTTCCAGGGCGGCCAGGTGTTCCGGGGTGGGATAGCCGACGTGCCGCTCGAAGCCGTAGTCGGGGTAGATATCGGCAAGCCGGTGCATTTCTTTATCCCGTTCGGTCTTAGCCAGGATGGAGGCGGCGGAGATGCAGGGCTCGCTGGCGTCGCCCTTGACGATGGCGCGCGCGGAAATCGGCAGTTCCGGGCAGCGGTTGCCGTCGATGAGCGCTTCCGCGGCGGCCGGATGCAGGCCCAGCACGGCGCGCCGCATGGCCAGCAGGCTGGCGCGCAGGATGTTGAGCGCGTCGATCTCCGCCGCCGAGGCCCAGGCCACCGACCAGGCCAGGGCATGGGCGCGAATCTCGCCGGCCAGGCGCACGCGGTTGGGTTCGGCCAGCTTCTTGGAATCCTTCAGGCCGGGAATGGGCCGGGCCGGGTCGAGGATCACCGCCGCGGCGCATACCGGGCCGGCCAGGGGGCCGCGCCCCGCCTCGTCCACCCCGCAGATCAGCGGGGCCTGGAGAGAGCGGCACGGGGCTTGCGGGATGCGCATGGACGTCTATCGGGTTAGTGTGTGCCGCATGCCTCACCCCTCGAGAAAAGGGCGCAGGGCATGCGCGATGAGACGCGGCGTATCGCGCCGCAGGCGCGCGCGCTGGATGCGGAATTCCTCGATCTGCGCCTTGCGCGCGCTTTCATCCTGGAGCAGGCCGCGCAGGGCGTTCGCCAGGTGTTCCGGGGTGGCCCGCTCTTGCATGATTTCCGGCACCAGGTCGCGCTTCGCCAGGATGTTGGGCAGGCCGATCCAGGGCAGCAGGGCCTGGCGTTTCATGATCTGCGCGGTCAGCCAGGGCACGCGGTAGGTGATGACGTGCGGGCAATCCAGCAACAGGGCCTCCAGCGTCGCCGTGCCCGAGGCGATGAGGGCGACGTCGGCCGCCTGCATGGCGTCGTGGGCATGCCCAAAGAGGATGCGGATGGGCAGGTCGGTAGCCTGCGCGCGATGCAGGGCCTGTTCGAACAGCAGGCGGGTTTCGCGATTCACCAGGGGGATCAGGAAGCGGGTGTCCGGGCGTGTCTCATGCAGTTTGCGGACGGTGGCGATGAACAGGTCTGCCAGGGCTTTGAGTTCACCCGGCCGGCTGCCCGGCAGCAGGGCCACGTATTCGCCGTCGGCGGCCAGGGCCAGGCGTTCGCGCGCCTTGGCGCGATCCGGTTCGGGCAGGGCGCGGGCGACCGGGTGGCCGACGTAGGTGGCGGGAATGCCGGCGTCGCGGTAGATCTCCTCCTCGAAGGGAAAGATGAGGAGAACGTGGGAAGCCGCGGCGCGCACCTTGCGTATGCGCTTCGGGCGCCAGGCCCAGATCGACGGGCCGATGAAATGCACGGTGGGGATGCCGGCCCGCTTCAAGCCGGCTTCCAGGGAAAGGTTGAAGTCCGGCGCGTCGACGCCGATGAATAGCGCCGGCGGATCGGCGCGCAGGCGATTCTTCAGGGCGCGGCGTATGCCGAGGATCTTGCGCAGGCTGCCGAGGACCTCGACATAGCCGCGCACCGAGAGGGCCTGCATGGGAAACAGGCTGCGCGCGCCGGCGGACTGCATGCGGGGTCCGGCGATGCCGAAGAAGTCGGCCGGCAGGCCCGCGTCGCGCACCGCGCCGATGAGCAGGCTGCCGAGCAGGTCGCCGGATGCCTCGCCGGCGACGATGGCGACTTTCGGGGTGAGGCGTGAGGCGTGAGGCGTGAGGCGTGAAGAGATCGACACGGGGCATGCAGCCGCCCGCGACTGCTCCGCCTCGCGCCTCACCGCACGATGCCCCGTCCGGGGGCGGCCAGGAAATTCGCCAGTGGTTCGAGTTCCGGCAGGCGTTGCGCTTCCTCGGCGATGGCGGCCTGCGCCTCGGCCAGCGACAAGCCCGACTTGTACAGGGTCTTGTAGGCGCGTTTGATGCCGGCCAGGGCTTCGGCGGAGAAACCGCGCCGCTTCAGGCCTTCGCTGTTGACGCCGTGCGGCGCCAGCGGATTGCCGGCGACGGTCAGGAAGGGCGGTACGTCCTGGCGCACCACCGAGGCGATGCCGGTGATGACATGGGCGCCCACCCGGCAGAACTGGTGCACGCCGGTGAAGCCGCCGAGGATGGCGTAATCGCCGACTAGCACGTGGCCGGCCAGGGTGGCGTTGTTGGCGAAGATGGTGTGGTCGCCGACCACGCAGTCGTGCGCGATGTGCACGTAGGCCATGATCCAGTTGTGGCAGCCGAGGCGGGTGACGCCGGCATCCTGCGCGGTGCCGGTATTGAGCGTGCAGAACTCGCGGATGACATTGTGATCGCCGATCTCCAGGCGTGTGGCTTCGCCGGCGTATTTCTTGTCCTGCGGCGCCTCGCCGATGGAGCAGAACTGGAAGATGCGGTTGCCGGCGCCGAGGCGGGTATGGCCGGTCAGCACGACGTGCGGGCCGATGCGGGTGCCGTCGCCGATCTCGACGTGCTCGCCGACCAGGCTGTAGGCGCCGATTTCCACGTCTGTTCCCAGCCTGGCGCCGGGATGGACGAGGGCGGTGGGATGAATGCCGGGCATGGCTTCAGTCGAGCTCCTTCAGGGTGCACATCAGCTCGGCCTCGCAGGCGAGCTGGCCGTCCACCGTGGCCTTGGCGGCGAATTTCCAGATGCCGCGGGTGTGGCGCAGGATGCTGGCTTCCATGCGCAGCTGGTCGCCCGGCGCCACCGGGCGCTTGAAGCGGGCGCCGTCGATGCCGACGAAATAGATCACGGAATTCTCGGTGGTTTCCTTGCCGGAGCTCTTGAAAGCGAGCAAGCCGGCAGTCTGCGCCAGGGCCTCGATCATGAGCACGCCGGGCATCACCGGGTGATGCGGGAAGTGACCGGGGAAGTGGGGCTCGTTCATGGTCACGTTCTTGATCGCCACCACGCGCTCGTTGGGCGCCAGTTCCAGCACCCGGTCCACCAGCAGGAACGGGTAGCGGTGCGGCAGGAATTTCATGATCTGGGTGATATCCATCATGACGGATCGTCCTTGGTCAGTTCGTTGATTCGGCTTTCCAGCGTCTTCACGCGCGCGGCCAGGGCATCGAGATGGCGCAGGTGGGCGGCGTTGCGCAGCCAGTCCGCGTGCGGCATGGACGGCATCACCCCGGTATAGACCCCGGCTGTATGGATGTTCTTGGCCACCAGCGTGCCGCCGGACACGATGACCCGGTCGGCGATGGAAATATGGCCGCTGATCATGGCCGCGCCGCTGATCTGGCAATAGGCGCCGATGCGGGTGCTGCCGGCGATGCCGACGCATGCGGCCATGGCGCTGTGACGGCCGACGCGGCAGTTGTGGGCGATGTGGATGAGGTTGTCGAGCTTGACGCCGTCCTCGATCACCGTGTCGTCCAGGGCGCCGCGGTCGATGCAGGTATTGGCGCCGACCTCGACGTCGTCGCCGAGCAGTACGCGACCGATCTGCGGCACCTTGAGCCAGTGTCCGCCGGAGTCCTCCGCCTGCCAGGCGAGGCCGAAGCCGTCGGAACCGATGACGCAACCCGCGTGCAGCACCGCGCGATGGCCGACGACACAGCCGTGCTGCACGGTGACGCGCGGATGCAGCAGGCAATCGTCGCCGATGCGCGCGCCGGCGCCGACGCTGCAGCCGGCATGCAGCACGCTGCGCGCGCCCACCGATGCGCCCGCGCCGATCACCACGTGCGGGCCGATGCGCGCCTCCGGGTGCACCGTCGCGTCCGCGGCGATGACGGCGCTGGCATGGCGGCCGGCCGGCAGGCTGGGCTCGGCATGCAACATGCCGAGGGCGCGCGCGAAGGCGGCATGCGGATTGGCGACCGCCAGGCAGGGCTGCGGCAGGTCCTCGGTCAGGGAGTCGGGAATGATCAGCGCGCCGGCGCGGGAGGCGCGCGCCTGGGCAAGGTGTTTTGCACTGACCAGAAAGGAAAGCTGGTCCCTGTCCGCGCTTTCGAGGGAGGCGCCGCCGCGCAGGCTGATGCCGCCGTCGCCGCGCAAGGCGCCGCCCAGGCGTGCGCGCAATTCGTCCAGCGTCAGGGCGGGCATGGCAGCCGTGTCAGCCGGCGTTCAACGTTCCAGGGATTTGAGCACCCGATCGGTGATGTCGATCTTGGGGCTGGCGTAGATGACGTTCTCGATGATGAGATCGAATTTTTCCCGCTCGGCGATCTCCGCGATGGTCTTGCGCGCCCGATCCTGCACGGCGGCGAACTCCTCGTTCTTGCGGGTATTGAGATCCTCGCGGAAATCGCGCTGCGCCTGCTGGATTTCGCGTGAGAGCTGGGTGAGCTCATTCTGCTTCTTGCGCCGATCCGTTTCCGACAGGGTGAGACTTTCCCTTTCCAGGTTGGCCTGCAGGTCACGCGCCAGTTTCACCTGTTTCTGGATGTCCTGTTCGCGGTTCTTGAATTCCGCCTCCAGCTTCTTCTGCGCGCGCACCGCCAGGGCGGATTCGCGGAATATCTTCTCGGTGTTGACGTAGCCGATCTTCAGGCCGGTGTTGGCGAAAGCCAGGCCGGAAAGCAATAAACAGAGCGGAATGAGGAGTAAGCGTTTCACTTGGTTACCTCGTCAGAACACGCTGCCGAACTGGAACTGGAAGACTTCCTCGGTTTCGTCGTCTGCGGCGTTGATGGGTTTTGCCAGCGACAGCTTCAGCGGCCCCATGGGCGACAGCCAGGTCGCCGCCAGACCGGCGGAATAGCGCCAGGCGTCGGTCTCTGAAAGTTTCGCGTAGCGGCCACGATAATCGTCCTGGCCGGTCACCGCGCCGATGTCGACGAAGGCGGACAAGCGCACGGAACGATCCTTGCCCATGCCGGGCATGGGGAAGAGCAGTTCGGCGTTGCCGACGACGCGCTTGTCGCCGCCGATGGAGAAGGTTTCTCCGCCCGCGTTCTGGGCTTTTGGACCGAGGGCGCCGGACTCGAAACCGCGCACCGAACTCATGCCGCCGGCGAAGTAGTTGCGGAACAGCGGCAATTCCTTATCGCTGTAGCCGCCGCCGATGCCGATCTCGCCGTTGAGAAGAAGACTGACCGTGCGCGACAGGGGGGTGAGCCACTGGTACTGGTAATTGACCTTGTAATAGTTGAGATCGCCGACCGGGGTGCCCACTTCGAAAGACAGTCTCTGCAAACTGCCTTTGGTGGGGTAGAGCAGGCTATCGCGGCTATCGCGCGCCCAACTCGCATCCAGACGCAGGTTGTCGGTCGTGGACTTGCAGCCGGTTTTGGGCTTGCCGACTTGCGCCTTGCAATCCGCGGCGTATTGGCCGGCGTACTTGTAGTAGACGTCGGGCGCCTCGTTGTGCAGCGTAAGCTTGGTTCTTTCCAGGGTGGGGGCGAAGGTGATGGTTTCCTTTTCGGCGATGGGTATGCCGAAGCGGAAGCCGAGACCGGCCGTGTCGGTATCGTAGTCGGCGACGTCGTTCAGTTCCGAGGTGTCGGTCTTTCGGCGGAAGAGGTCGTAGCCCAAGCTGACACCGTCCTTGGTGAAATAGGGGTTGGTGAACGACAGCGAATACACCGTGTTGACGCTGCCGCTGTTGATCTGCACGGCCAGCCGGTTGCCGGTGCCGAACAGGTTGTTCTGGGAGACCGAGCCCGACAGGACGATGCCGTCGGCACTGGAAAAACCGGCGCCCAGCAGAATGTTGCCGGTCGGCATTTCCTCGACGTTGACGTTGACGTCGACCTGGTCGGTGGCGCCCGGCACCGGCGGCGTCTCCAGCGTGGTTTCCTTGAAGAAGCCCAGACGTTCCACGCGTTCCCGCGACCGCGTGAGCTTGTCGGCGGCATACCAGCCGCCTTCCATCTGGCGCATCTCGCGGCGCACCACCTCGTCCTTGGTCTTGGTGTTGCCGGTGACGTTGATGCGGCGCACGTAGACCTTGCGGCCCGGATCGACCAGGAAGGTGAAACTGGCGGAGCGCTTCTCCTTGTCGATCTCCGGCACCGCGTTGACGTTGGCGAAGGCATAACCGTCGTTGCCCAGGCGCTCGCTCATCTTCTTGGCCGACTCGTTGAGCTTCTCGCGCGAGAACACATCGCCCGGTTTCAGGGTGACCAGCGCTTTCAGTTCCTCCTCGGGGATGGGCATCTCCCCCGCCAGACGGAGGTCGGAAACGGTGAATCGCTCGCCTTCGCTGACATTGATGGTGATGTAGATGTCCTGCTTGTCCGGGGTGATGGAGACCTGTGTGGACTTGATGGTGAACTCCAGGTAACCCTGGTTGAGGTAGTGGGAGCGCAGGGTCTCCAGGTCGCCCGCGAGCTTCTGCTTGGAATACTGGTCGTTCTTGCTCCACCACGACATCCAGGTGGGCGTGCTGAGATTGAACAGCTTGAGCAGGTCCTTTTCCTTGAAGGCCTGGCTGCCGACGATGTTGATGGAGCGGATCTTGGCCACACCGCCCTCGGTGACGTCGAAGTTCACCGCCGCCCGGTTGCGTTCCAGCGGCGTGGTGGTGGCCTTGACCTGCACGGCGTACATGCCGCGGTTGAAGTACTGCCGCTTGAGTTCCTGTTCCGCCTTGTCCAGCAGCGCCTTGTCGAGGATGCGGCCTTCGCCCAGGCCGAGATCCTTGAGGCCCTTCTTGATGTCGTCCTTGGAAAATTCCTTCATGCCGCTAAAGTCGACGCTGGCGATGGCGGGGCGCTCCTCGACCATCACGATGAGCACGTCGTTGCCGGTTTCCAGGCGCACATCCTTGAAGAAGCCGGTGGCATACAGGGCCTTGATGGCCTCGGAAGCCTTGTCGGGCGTCAACGTTTCCCCCACCTTGACCGGCAGGTAGCTGAACACCGTGCCGGCTTCGGTACGCTGGATGCCTTCGACACGGATGTCCTTGATCTGGAAAGGCTGGAAGGCCTGCGCCTGGGTTGCGGCAAGCAGGGCGACGGCCAGCAGGCTGGGGCGAAAGGAAACCATGGGAAGGCTTATCCGGGGAAGAGTCGCTGGAGGTCGTTGAAAATCGCGAAGAACATGAGCAGTGCGAGAATACCGATGCCGATCCTCTGGCCGATTTCCTGCACCCGCTCGGGTACGGGCCTGCCCGTCAAAAACTCCGCGAGATAATACAGCAAGTGCCCTCCATCCAGTAACGGCACCGGCAGCAGGTTGAGCACGCCGAGGCTGACGCTGACCAGGGCCAGGAAAGCGACGAACGAGGCCATGCCGGTCTGCGCCGACTGGCCGGCGTAGTCGGCGATGGTGATGGGCCCGGACAGATTCTTCAGGGAGACCTGGCCGACGATCATGCGGCCCAGCATTTCCAGGCTGAACACGGACAATTCCCAGGTCCGCGCGGCGGCGCGCTGCAGGGCATCGAGCGGGCCGTAACGCGCCTCGCCCAGGTAGGGCGCCATGCGTTCCGGATCCATGCGCGGGGCAACGCCGATGCGGCCGATGCGCTCGCCGGCGCTGGAGACCTCGGCCGGCACCACCGTATAGGTCCGGGTTTCGCCGTCGCGCTGGATCAGCAGGGCGAGGGGACGTCCCGGCGCGGCTCGCACCCGATCGACCAGGGCCTCCCAGTGCTCGATGGCCTGGCCATCCACTTCCAGCACCCGGTCGCCCGCTTGCAGGCCGGCCCGCGCCGCCGCGCCGTCGCCGCTGAGTTCGCCAAGCACGGCAGGCAGTTGCGGACGGAAACGCTGCAGGCCGAGGGTGACAAGAGGTGATTGCTCCAGGTTGGCGTCGGCCTCGGCCAGACTCAGGGTGCGGAAGGCGAGGTGACCTTGCTCGTCGCGCGTGTCCAGACGCAGCGGGGCGCCGCCGACGGCATGGCGCAGGACCAGCCAGTGCAGGTCCTGGAAGCTTTCCACCGGCTCGCCATTCACTGCGAGCACCGTGTCGCCCGCGCGGATGCCGGCCTGGGCGGCGGGCGATGCGGCCGGCGGCTCGCCCAGCACCGGTTTCAGGATGGGGGTGCCGGCCATGAACAAGCCCCAGAACAGCAGGATGGCAAGCAGGAAATTGGCCAGGGGTCCGGCCGCGACGATGGCCGTGCGGGCGCCCAGGGACTTGCGGTTGAAGGCCTGGTCGAGCGCCTCGGCGGCCACCGGCGCCTCGCGTTCGTCCAGCATCTTGACGTAGCCGCCCAGGGGGATGGCGGAGAGGGCCCACTCGGTCTCGTGCCGGTCGGTCCGGCTGGCGATGACCTTGCCGAAGCCCACGGAAAAGCGCAGGACCTTGACGCCGGTCAGGCGCGCCACCAGGTAGTGGCCGAACTCGTGGAAGACGATGAGGATGGCCAGGGTGGCCAGGAAGGCGAGCAGGGTGGTCATGCCATGCCGACGCCCGCGGCGGCGATGAGTTCCCGCGCGGCCTGGCGGGCGGCGGCGTCGGCGGCGAGCAGGTCGTCCAGGGAATCCGCCTTTTCACCCGCCAGTTTTTGCAGGACTTGATCCAGAGTGGCGGCGATCGCCAGATAGGGGATGCGCCGCTCCAGGAAGGCGGCGACGGCCTCCTCGTTGGCGGCGTTGAGGATGGCGGTTGCCGCGCCCCCGGCGGCCAGGGCCTGATAGGCCAGGCCCAGGCAGGGGAAGCGGCGCAGATCGGGGGCTTCGAAACTCAGGCTGCCGATCTGCGCCAGATCCAGCCAGTTCACCCCGGCTTCGAGCCGCTCCGGATAGGCCAGGGAGTGGGCGATGGGGGTGCGCATGTCCGGGTTGGAGAGCTGCGCCAGCACCGAGCCGTCCAGGTATTCGACCATGCTGTGGATGATGCTCTGCGGGTGGATGAGCACCTCGATCTGCTCGGGGCGGGCATCGAACAGCCAGCGCGCCTCGATGACCTCCAGCCCCTTGTTCATCATGGTGGCGGAGTCCACCGAGATCTTCCTGCCCATCACCCAGTTGGGGTGGGCGACGGCCTCTTCCGGCGTAATGTCCTTCAGGGTCTCGATGGCGCGGTCGCGGAACGGCCCGCCTGAGGCGGTGAGCAGGATGCGGCGCACGCCGTGCGCGGCCGGGTCGCCCGCATAGCCGGCCGGCAGGGACTGGAAGACGGCGTTGTGCTCGCTGTCGATGGGCAGCAGGGCGGCGCCGTGTTCGCGCACCGCTTGCATGAAAAAGCGGCCGGCCATGACCAGGGTTTCCTTGTTCGCCAGCAGCACCCGCTTGCCCGCCTTGGCGGCGGCCAGGGCGGGGCGCAGGCCGGCGGCGCCGACGATGGCGGCCATGACGCTGTCCACTTCCGGCAGGGCGGAGACGAACTCCAGCGCCTCGACGCCGTGCAGAACCTCGGTGCCGTTGCCGGACAAGGCCTGCTCCAGCGCGCGGGCCTTGTCGGCATCGAGGACCACGGCGTAACGCGGGCGGAAACGTCGGCATTGCTCGGCCAACTTGTCGATCTGGTTCTGGCCGGTGAGCGCGATGACGCGGAACCTGTCCGGGTGGCGGGCCACCACGTCCAGGGTGTTGACGCCTATGGTGCCGGTCGCGCCGAGCAGGGTGAGGTTGCGTACGCTCATTTCAGCCACATCCAGAACAGGACGGCGGCGGGCAGCACCGCGGTCAGGCTGTCGATGCGGTCGAGCACGCCGCCATGCCCGGGCAACAGATTGCCGCTGTCCTTGATGCCGGCCTGGCGCTTGAGCGTGCTCTCGAACAGGTCGCCGACGATGGACAGCGCGAACAGTGCCCACAATAGCGGCAGGATCTGGGGCAGGCAGGCGATGCCGCAATTCGCCGGGGTAAGGAAATGCACGACGAGGCCATATAGCGTCACCGCCAGGCCGGCGCCGACGGCGCCCTCCCAGGTTTTGCCGGGGCTGATGCGCGGGGCGAGTTTGCGCTTGCCGAAGCGGCGGCCGGAGAAGTAGGCGGCGCTGTCGGCGATGACCACGATACCGACCACGAACAGCAACAGCTCGGGGCTCTCCGCGCGCAGCGCCACCATGGCCAGGTGGGCGGGGATCAGCACCAGGGCGCCGAGCAAGAGATGCAGCGCGCGCGGGCGGATGGCGACACCCTTGGCCATCAGGAAGGGGGCCAGCAGCCAAAAGGCCAGCGCAGGGTAATAGGGCTCCAGCATGTCCGGGCGGGCGACCGCCAGGCTCAGGCTGGCGGCGCACAGCAGGGTGGCATAGAGGAAGCGGTGCAGCCGGCCCAGCCCCGCCATGGCCGCCCATTCCCAGGCCGCGAGCAGCAGCGCCAAGCCGGTCAGGCCGATCCAGGCGGCCGGAGAAGCCAGGTACAGCGCGGCGAGGAAGCCGCCGATCAGCAGCAAGGCGGTGAAAACGCGGGTTCTAAGGCTCAAGGAGCTGCTCGCTGGTGCGGCCGAAGCGGCGCTCGCGCTGGCGGTAGGAGGCAATGGCCTGATCCAGGGCCTTGGCGTCGAAGTCCGGCCACAGGGTATCGGTGAAATACAACTCGCTGTAGGCCAGTTGCCAGAGCAGGAAGTTGCTGACGCGCTGTTCGCCGCCGGTGCGGATGAACAGATCGGGTTCCGGCGCGTAGGCCATGGAAAGATAGGGAGCGAGATCCGCCTCGCCGATCTCGGCGGCGTCCGCATGCTCCCGCCGCCAGGCATTCATGGCGTTGAGGATGTCCCAGCGGCCGCCATAGTTGGCGCAGACGGTGACGGTGAGGCGGGTGTTGGCGGCGGTACGCGCTTCGCCTTGGCTGATGAGCTCGCGCAGACGCGGCTCGAAGCGGGACAGATCGCCCACCACCTTCAGGCGCACGCCGTTGTCGGCCATGCGCTCCACCTCGCGCTCCAGGGCCATGACGAACAACTCCATCAGGCGGCTGACCTCGTCCTGCGGACGCCGCCAGTTCTCGGAACTGAATGCGAACAGGGTCAGGTAGCCGACGCCCCGACGGATGCAGGCCTTCACCATGTCGCGCACGCGTTCCACGCCCTGGACATGCCCCGCGACGCGCGGCATCAGCCGCTTCTTCGCCCAGCGTCCGTTGCCATCCATGATGATGGCGATGTGCCGCGGAACCTGCGTGGTTTCCGGGACGGCGGCGGTGGAGCTGAGGAAGCGCTTGATCATTTTGCGAGCGGGTAGAGCCGGTAGCTCGTAGCTGGTAGCTACCGGCTACCCGCCATATCACACCGACATCAGATCCTTTTCCTTGTCGGCCAGATGCTTGTCGATCTCGGCGATGTACTTGTCGGTCATTTTCTGCATCTCGTCCTGGGCGCGGCGTTCGTCGTCCTCGCCCACCTCGTGGTTCTTCAGCAGTTCCTTGAGATGGGCGATGGCGTCGCGGCGGATGTTGCGCACCGCCACCTTGCCGCCCTCGGCCTCGCCGCGCACCACCTTGACCAGCTCCTTGCGGCGCTCCTCGGTCATGGCGGGGATGGGCACGCGCACCAGCTCGCCCATGGACGCGGGGTTGAGGCCCAGATCGGAATCGCGGATGGCTTTCTCGATGGCCGCGACCATCTTCTTTTCCCAGGGCTGCACGCCCAGGGTGTGGGGATCGATGACGCTGATGTTGGCCACCTGGCTGATGGGCATGGGGCTGCCGTAGTAATCCACCTTGACGTGGTCGAGGATGCCGGCGTGGGCCCGGCCGGTGCGCACCTTGGTGAACTCGACGCGCAGGGCCTCGACGGATTTCTTCATCTTGTCTTCGGCGGATTTCTTGATGTCGGCGATCATCTTTCTCTCCTCGATTAGAGCACCACGCGGGTGCCTTCCGGCTCGCCCAGGACCACGCGCCTGAGCGCGCCGGGCTTGAAGATACTGAATACGGTCAGGGGCAGCTTCTGTTCCCGGCAAAGGGCGAAGGCGGCAGTATCGAGCACGCCCAGGTTCTTCTCGATGGCCTCGTCGAAAGTCAGGCTGTCGTAGCGGGTGGCCGTCGGGTCCTTCTTGGGGTCGGCGGTATAAACGCCGTCCACCTTGGTGGCCTTGAGCATGAGGTCGGCGCCGATCTCCGCGGCGCGCAGGGCCGCGGCGGTGTCGGTGGTGAAGAAGGGGTTGCCGGTGCCGCCGCCGAAGATCACCACGCGGCCCTTTTCCAGATGCCGCACCGCGCTGTCCCGCTCGAAAGGCTCGCCGACGTGGGCGATGGTGACGGCGGTCTGCACGCGCGCCTCCACGCCAGCGGCCTGCAGGGCGTCCTTCAGGGCCAGGGCGTTCATGACCGTGGCCAGCATGCCCATGGCATCGGCGGTGGCGCGGTCCATGCCGGACAAGGCGCCGGTGGCGCCGCGGAACAGGTTGCCGCCGCCGACGACGATGCCCACCTCGGCGCCCAGATCCACGACTTCCTTGATCTGACCGACGATGCCGGCCATGGTCTCGGCGTTGTAGCCGAAGGCGTCGGCGCCCATCAGGGCCTCGCCGGAAAGCTTGAGCAGGATGCGGGTAATGGCGGCCATGGCGAGATCAGACCTTGGCGGCGGCGGCCACTTCGGCGGCGAAGTCGGTGACCTTCTTCTCGATGCCCTCGCCGACGATGAACATCCTGAAGCCGTGGCATTGCGAGTTCTTGGACTTCAGCACCTGCTCCACGGTCTGTTTGTCGTCCTTGACGAAGGGCTGCGACAGCAGGGTGACTTCCTTGAGGAA
>JBBIPL010000015.1:0-31957 GCA_037442845.1 Hydrogenophilales bacterium
TTGCGCATCGAGCCGTACATGGAACGCCTCACGCCTCACGCCTCACGCCCAACATGATCCCCGCCGACTCCCCCTTCCACCCCGACAACGAAGCCGGCTATCAGGCCTGGCGCGCGGCCAAGCTGGCCGGCTATCCCAACCGCGGCGAGGAACTCATCATCCCGGTGAAGGACCCGAGAAATCTCTCCGAGCAGGAGTACCAGGCGATCTGGCGCCTCATCGCCAAGACCAACATGGCCATCTACGCCACCGACCTGGGGGAAACCGAGGACAAGGAAGGTCCCCGCCTGCTTTCCGCCCAGTTCGGCCTCAGCCATCTGGACGCCAACTGGCTCGCCGACGAGGACGGCATCTCCAGCCTGACCCCCCGGGACGAGGACACCAGCGACCCCACCGACCGCGCGCCGGGCACCGATCCGGGCAAGCGCGGCGACTACATCCCCTACACCCACCATCGCATCCGCTGGCACACCGATGGCTACTACAACCCGCCGGAGCGGCGCATCTGGGCCATGACCCTGCACTGCGTGCGGCAGGCGGACGCCGGCGGCGAGAACGATCTGATGGACCACGAGCTGGCCTACCTGGCCCTGCGCGACGCCAACCCGGACCACATCCGCGCGCTCATGGCGGAAGACGCCATGACCATCCCGGCGCGGGTGGACGAGATGGGGGTGGCCCGCGGCGACGAAGTCGGGCCCGCCTTCTGCGTCGACCAGGGCTTGCTGCACCTGCGCTACACGGCGCGCACCAAGAGCATCGCCTGGAAGCAGGATGCCGCCACCCAGGCGGCCCTGCATGCACTGGAGGAACTGCTGGCCAGCCGCCCGTTCGGCGCCTTCACCCTGAAGCTGCAACCTGGCATGGGCCTGATCTGCAACAACGTGTTGCACACCCGTTCAGGCTTCACCGACCGGCCGGAACACCGCCGCCTGCTCTACCGCGCCCGCTATCACGACCATCTGAGGAATCTCCGGGCCTAGCTAGCCCCTGCCGGCGCCGCCCGGTCCCAGCTTGTGCTCCACCGCGAACACCGCCGCCTCCACGCGCGAGGACAGATTCAGCTTGGCGAGGATGTGGCGCACATGCAGCTTCACGGTGTCGTAGCTGATGTCCAGTTGCCGGGCGATGGCCTTGTTGCTCTCGCCCTTGGCCAGGTGGGAGAGGATTTCCCTCTCGCGCTGCGTCAGCGATTCCAGCAGCGAGGCGGCGCTGTTGCCCTTGTGGTCGAGCATGCGCACCAGCTTCGCGGTCATGCCCGGCGCCACCACGGTCTCGCCGCGGGCGGCGCGGATGACGGCCTCCACCACCTCGTCCGGCTCCATGCTCTTCAGCAGGTAACCCTTGGCGCCGTTGCGCAGGGCGCGCGCCATGTCCTCCTCCGCCTCGCTGACGGTAAGGATGAGCACCGGCAGATCATGGCCCTCGGCGCGCAGGGCCTGCATCACCTGGATGCCGTCGGTGCCGCCGATGTTGAGATCGAGGATCAGCACGTCGGGCCTCTTCTCCCGCAGCAGATCGGAGACTTCGGCCGGGTTGCCGGTGATGGCGGAGACGTTGACGGCGCCCTGGCTTTCCAGGAGTTCGGCCAGGCCCTTGCGGAACAGGGTGTGGTCGTCCACCAGGACGATGCTCAATCGGCTCAAGATTTCTCCTCGATGCCCTGGCGGGCGGGGAAGCTGAGACGGACGATGGTGCCGCCGGCCGGCCGGCTTTCGATGGTGAGGCGCCCGCCCAGCTTGGCGGCGCGTTCGCGCATGATGGTGAGACCGAAGCTCTTGCCCATGTCGGTGGAGGCGTGGGAAGCCAGACCCACGCCATCATCCGCCACGTTCACCACGTACTGCTTTTCGTGCAGGTCCAGGGTCACCACCACGTGGCGGGCGCGCGAGTGCTTGCAGATGTTGTAGAGCGCTTCCTGGATGATGTGGAAGACCTGGATTTCCTCCTCGGGGGTCAGCACCACGTCCTGCGCGACGTTGAGGAAGTCGACGTCGGCGTTGGCCTTCTTGCTGAAGCTCTCCGCCATCTCCTGCAGGGCCGGCACCAGACCGCGCGGATCGATGCGGTCGCGGAACTGGGTGATGAGGTTGCGCAGTTCCGAGTAAGCCATGTCCACCGCCTCCTCGACATCGCCCAGGTAGCGGTTGGCGCGATCCTGGTCGCCGTCGGCGAGGGCCTCGTTGAGCACCGACAGACGCATCTTCGCGTAGGCCAGGGTCTGCGCCAGGGAATCGTGAATCTGGTTGGCCAGCATGGTGCGCTCGTTCATCAGCGAGATGCGCATGTTCTCCCGCGTCAGGCGGGCGTTCTCCAGGGCCATGCCGAGGTGTTCGCTGATCGAGTTGAAGAGGGTGCGGATGTCGCGCGGCAGGGGCTCGGGGTTATCCAGGAAGATGTTGTACACCCCCATCACCTTGCCCTTGTAGCGCAGGGGCACGGCATACACCGTGCTGCAATGCTGGGCGAAATAGATGTGGCGCACCTGCTTCTGGCACACCTCCATGACGCTTTCGCTTTGCGAGGACTGGGTGAGCGTGGCCTTGCCGCAGATGCCGCATTCCAGCGGCACGTAGCGCTCCTTTTCCACCAGCGCGGGGGAAAGCCCGATGGAGCCCACCATGCGCAGGTGGGCGCCGTCGGCGGTGAGGACGCGCACCGCGCCGGCCTTGGCCCTGGAAATGCGCACCATGATTTCCAGGAAGCGCATGAGCATCTGTTCGGTGTCGGCTTCCGCGCTCATGCTGCTGGCGATTTCCGCCAGCACCTCGATGACCGGCAGGCGATCGCCGGCCTCCCCGCCGGCTCCGGGCGCTTCGCCGGGCTCCGGGGAGGTTCTCGCCATGCCTATGGCGTCGGGGGGAATGCGGTAGGTTTCCACGCTTACGGATCGTCAGGCGGAACCCGCATGGTAACGGAGCCGCGCGCGGACACGCATCCCCGCATGAAAACGCTTCACAAGTTCTGCGCGGCCCTGTTGCGGGCGAGGGGAGGATTCTTCTCGAAGTAACGCTTGATGCCGTCGACGATGGCGCGCGCCATCTTGTCCTGGTAGGCCTCGTCGTTGAGGCGCTTCTCCTCCTCCGGGTTGGAGATGAAGGCGGTCTCCACCAGGATGGAGGGAATGTCCGGCGCCTTCAGCACGGCGAAGCCGGCCTGCTCCACCTGCGGCTTGTGCAGCCGGTTGATGCCGCCCAATTCCTCCAGCACCGCCTTGCCCACGCGCAGGCTGTCGGCGATCTGCGCGGTCTGCGAGAGATCGATGAGGGTCTGCTTCAGGTAGACGTCTTTCACCGCGATGTTGACGCCGCCGATCAGATCGGCATCGTTCTCCCGCTGCGCCAGCCAGCGCGCCGCGGCGGAGGTGGCGCCCTTCTCCGACAGCGCGAACACCGAGGAGCCGCGCGCGTGCGGCTTGATGAAGGCGTCGGCGTGCACCGACACGAACAGGTCGGCCTGCACCTTGCGCGCCCGGTTGACGCGCTCGTGCAGGGGCAGGAAATAGTCGCCGTCGCGGGTCAGATAGGCGCGCATGTTCTCGGTCTTGTCGATCATGCCCTTCAGACGGCGGGCGATGGACAGGGTGATGTCCTTCTCGCGCGTGCCGTTCGCGCCGATGGCGCCCGGATCCTCGCCGCCATGGCCGGGATCGATGGCGATGGTGATGAGCCGCACGTAGTCCGGCTGGGCGGCCCTGGCGGCGGTGTTGCCGCGCGCATCCCGGGCGGCGCCCGCGGCCTGCGCCGGCTTGTCAGCGGAAGTCCCCGCGTCGGCCTTGCGTTCGGCCCGGCCGATGGCGTTCTCCACCAGGCTTTCCAGGGTTGCGGCGGAGGCGGGATACAGGTCGATCACCAGCCTGTGGCCGTAATCGCCCGTGGGTTTGAGTGTGAACACCTGCGGCCGCGCCTCGGTCTTCAGCTCCACCACCAGGCGCGTCACGCCCGGCCGGTTGAGGGCCACGCGGATGCCAGCGATATAGGCGTCCTGCGCCACCACCTTCGAGCTGATGTCGGTGAGGGCGGCTTCCGGATTGACCCCCTCCAGGTCGATGACCAGCCTGTTGGGATTGGCCAGACTGAAATGCTTGAAAGCGATGGCCGCGTCCGCCTCCACGGTGATGCGGCTGTACTCCGGCGAAGGCCACAGACGCGTGGCCTTGACGCTGGCGGCCTGGACCACCCCGGCGCACAGCAGGAGCAGGCCGAGGATCAGGCCGGCGAAGCGTTCAGCCGAGCGATGCATGCCGCGCCGGCCTCCGTGTACCCCTCGATGCGCACCGAGCGACCATCCGTTCCCCCGCAAAAGTCCAGAACAAGCACCACATCCGGCGCGGGCAACAGGCCACCGCCTTTGTCCGGCCATTCCACCAGGCAGACACTGCCAGGATTGAAGTATTCGCGGAAGCCCGCGTCTTCCCATTCATCCGGGTCTGCAAAGCGATACAAATCAAAGTGATAGAGATTAAACCTCGGAAAATCATAAAGTTCAACCAGAGTATAGGTCGGGCTCTTGACGCGTCCAGAAAAACCCAGTTCCCGCAACAGGCCGCGCGTCAGCGTGGTCTTGCCCGCCCCCAGGTCGCCGCGCAGCCAGATCGCCAGGCCGGGCGCCAGGGCACGCGCCAGGCGGGCGCCCAAGGCCAGGGTGGCGGCTTCGTCGGGCAGATCCAGGCGGAAGGCGGCGCTCACGCTATCATCCAGCGATGTCGCAAAAGCCCGGCCCCGCCGAACTGGAAGCCCTGAAACCCGCCATCCGCGCCTGGGGACGCGAACTCGGCTTCGCGGCGGTGGGCTTCGCTTCCATCGACCTGGGAGAAGCGGAAACGGAGTTCATGGGCTGGCTGGCGGCGGGCTATCACGGCGAGATGGATTATATGGCCCGCCACGGTCTGGCCCGAGCCCGGCCGGCGGAACTAATACCCGGCACCCTGAGCGTCATCAGCGCCCGCCTGGACTACCTGCCCGAGGCCGCCGACGCCCACGCCAATCTGGCGGACCGGGAACGAGCTTACGTCTCCCGCTACGCGCTGGGCCGCGACTACCACAAGCTGGTGCGCGGCCGGCTGCAACAGTTGGCCGGACGCATGGCCGAGGCCATCGGCCCCTTCGCCCACCGCCCCTTCGCCGACAGCGCGCCGGTCATGGAAGTGGCGCTGGCCGCGAATGCGGGCCTGGGCTGGAAGGGCAAGCACACCCTGCTGCTGACCCGGCAAGGCTCCTGGTTCTTCCTGGGCGAGCTCTACGCCGACCTGCCCTTCCCGCCCGATCCTCCCGAGAGCGGCCACTGCGGCAGTTGCCAGGCTTGCATCGACATCTGCCCCACCCGCGCCATCCTGGCCCCTTATCGGCTGGACGCCCGCCGCTGCATCTCCTATCTCACCATCGAACACCAGGGTGCGATTCCGCCGGAGTTGCGGCCTCTCCTGGGCAACCGCGTCTACGGCTGCGACGACTGCCAACTGGCCTGCCCCTGGAACCGCTTCGCCCGCCCCAGCGGACTGCCCGATTTCCAGCCCCGCAACGGCCTCGACAGCGTCAGCCTGGTGCAACTGTTCGCCTGGAGCGAGGCGGAATTCCTGGCCCGCTTCGCAGGCTCGGCCATCCGCCGCATCGGTCATGCGCGCTGGCTGCGCAACCTGGCCGTGGCGCTGGGCAACGCGCCGCCCGCCGCTGCCGTGGTGCGCGCCCTGGAAGCCCGCGCCGACCATCCCTCGGCCCTGGTGCGCGAGCATTTACAATGGGCGCTTTCCCGACAACACGGCCAAGCATGAGCGCGCATCTCGACCCCCGCAGCCCCATCGGCGTGTTCGACTCCGGCGTCGGCGGCCTCACCGTGGTGCGCGCCCTCATGGAGCGGCTGCCCTTCGAATCCATCCATTATTTCGGCGATACCGCGCGCGTGCCCTACGGCGTCAAGTCGGTGCAGACCATCGCCCACTACACCACGCAGATCGCCGAATTCCTGCTGGAAAAGCGGGTCAAGCTGCTCATCATCGCTTGCAACACCATGGCCGCCGTGGCCGCGCAAGGGGTGCGCGACCTCTCGCCGACGCCGGTACTGGACGTCATCGATGCCGGCGCGGTAGCGGCCCTGGCCGCCAGCCGGAGCAAGCGCATCGGCGTCATCGGCACCCCCACCACCATCAACAGCAACGCCTATGCCCGCGCCATCCACGGCATCGACCCGGAAGCGCGCCTCACCTCGCAGGCCTGCGCCCTGTTCGTGCCGCTGGTGGAGGAAGGCTGGCTGGACCACCCGGTCACCCGCCTCACCGCCCAGGAATACCTGAAGCCGGTGCTGGCCGAGAACGTCGACAGCCTGGTGCTGGGCTGCACCCACTACCCCCTGCTCAAGCCCCTGCTGCGCGATGTGGTCGGCCCCGATGTGGCCCTGGTCGACTCCGCCGAGGCCATGGCGGAACAGACCGCCGCCCTGCTCGCCGGGCGCGACCTGAGCAATCCCGAGCGCACACCTCCCGAATACCGCTTCTGGGTCACCGACGTACCCCTGCGCTTCCAGACCATCGGCGAGCGCTTTCTCGGCCGAGGGCTGAACAACGTACACGTGGTGCAGTGGTAAGAGCCGCCGGGACTGGCGCCAAACCCGTCTTGACCTTCGTCATTACCCCATCAGCGCATTCTTATATACCCTAAGCCACCCGATTCACTCACCCGCAATGGAAGGAACACCATGAAAACTCTGATCGCCCTCGCCCTTGCCGCCGCCCTCGGCATTTCCGGCACCGCCCTCGCCAGCGCTGAACTGGCCGCCAAGCACAAATGCAACACCTGCCACGCCATGGACAAGAAGATGATGGGGCCGACCTGGAAGGGCATGGCCGCCAAGAACAAGGGCCAGAAGGATGCCGAGAAAGTGGTGGCCGAGGCCATCGTCAAGGGCAGCAAGAACAAGTACGGCAAGGTGCCGATGCCGCCGCAGCCGAAGGCCCAGGCCGACGCCGCCGCCCTGGCCAAGTGGATTCTGAGCCTCTGACCGGAGTCCGGGCCGAAGACGCGGGCGCTGCCCGCGTTTTTTTCGCCCGCGCTTGCCGCGTCGACATTCACACTATCGCCCGTAACCCGCCATACCCCCAACTACACCCCCAACTGCGTCCTTACCCATTGAATATGCTCCGCCAGGTTTCACCCAAGCGCCCGCATCACTGACTGCGGATCGCGCTCGATCAGGTTGAGCAACACCAGGGCGGGGCCTTGGGGAGTGCGGTCCCCCCTTTCCCAATGGCGCAGCGTGGCCACCGAGAAGCCGAAGCGCGCGGCGAACTGCTGCTGGGTCAGGTCGAGGCGCTTGCGCAGGCCGGCCACGTCCACGGCGGACGGCTGGAACGTCCTAACGGCCACCTTGTCGCCCTTGGCGTGGGCCACGGCCTCGCTGAGACCCTGCTTGATGCTCTCGAATGCGCTTCCCATCGTGTCACCTCTCGAACCATGTCTGAACCAGGACATCCACCAGCGCGGCCAGGTCGTTGCGCTCCGCCTGACTGAGGTTCGCCCGCTCGTTCTTGGCGAACAGGGTCAGCAGGTACAGCGGCATGGCCTCGCTGTGGAAGTAGTAGATCACCCTGACCCCGCCCGACTTCCCTTGCCCGCCTCGTCCCCAGCGCAGTTTGCGCACGCCGCCGGTTCCCTGGATGAGGTCTCCGGCCTTGGGATGGAGGGCCAGGTACTCGATGACATCGCGCCGCTCATCATCCGCAAGCAGCCTCTCGGAGCGGCGGATGTACTCGGGGACTTCAGCCACGGTAATCATGCTGGATTGTAATCCAATGGATTAGACAAACAGCAAGAAAAACCCGCCACGCGGGCGGGTCGGGTGGGGGCGGTCAACTTTCCCATTCCCGGCCAAGCCAGGTTCTGCTTTCTTCCGATATGGCTTCTCGCCCGGCTTGGCCTTGCGGATAGCGGTATCTGACAGCATGATTCCTCCTCGTTGGGGGGTACGCGAAACGGGGCCGGAAAAAACACCCCCAGCCGTACCCCCAAAAATACCCCCCGGATTCTGGGGGTACGCCGTGGAACACTACGGAAGTCCGCATAGATGAAAAAGCCCGCATTTACGCGGGCCGAGAGGAAGTTTACGAAACAGTGTGGAAGCTGTCTGGGCGGAAGCGGTGAGATTCGAACTCACGGAGGGTCGCCCCTCGCCGGTTTTCAAGACCGGTGCCTTAAACCGCTCGGCCACGCTTCCACTGGGTCGCGCATTGTAAACCGCGGACGAATCGATTCAACGCGGCGGCGGCGCGGCATTACACACACAGGACGGAGCCAGCGTGCACAAGACCATCATCTCCACCGCCGACGCGCCCCAGGCCATCGGCGCCTACTCCCAGGCCGTGAAGATCGGCGACACGGTCTATCTCTCCGGCCAGATCGGCCTCGACCCCGCCAGCATGGAACTGGTGCAAGGCGTCGATACGCAAATTCATCAGGTGTTCAGGAACCTGCGCGCGGTGGCAACGGCGGCGGGCGGCAGCCTGGACGACGTGGTGAAGCTGAACATCTATCTCACCGACCTGTCGCATTTCCGCGGGGTCAACGAAATCATGGCCCAGTACTTCAGCCAGCCCTACCCCGCCCGCGCCGCGGTGGGTGTCGCCTCGCTGCCCAGGGGCGCCGAGGTCGAGGCGGACGCCGTCCTGGTGCTGGGCTGAACCGCGCCCGGCCCGCTTCCCAGCGACTACCCAGGCAAGCTGACCCCCATGGCCGGCGCGCCATCCGCCGATGCGGTCGCTCATCGGCTTGGCTTGGCACAGGTTCAGGACCTGATCCTGCACCTGCCCCTGCGCTATATCGACGAGACCCGCCTGACCCCTCTGGCGGAAGCCCGCCCCGGCAGTCCTGTGCAGGTGGAAGGCCTGATCCGCCACGCCGAGGTGCAGACGCGGCCGCGCCGCCAACTGGTGGCCGAGGTCGAGGAGAACGGCCACAGCCTGTTTTTCCGCCTGCTGCATTTCTATCCCAGCCAGGTCGCCCAGTTGCGGCCCGGCGTGCGCGTTCGCCTGCTGGGCGAGGTGCGCCCCGGCTTCTTCGGCGCCGAGATGGTGCACCCGGCCCTGCGCGTGGTCGGCGACGCCGCCCCTCTGCCGGACCGCCTGACGCCGGTCTATCCCACTGTCGCCGGCCTGTCCCAGCACGCCATGCGCAAGGCGGTGGCCGCCGCCCTAAAGAACGCGGATCTGGACGACAGCCTGCCGTTTGGTCTGCTCGAGCGGCTGGGCCTGCCCGCCTTCCGCGCCGCCCTCGAACACCTGCACACGCCGCCGGCCGCCGCCGATCCGAACCTGCTCGAGGACAGGCGGGACCCGGCCTGGCGCCGGATCAAGTTCGACGAATTGCTCGCCCAACAACTCTCCCTGCGCCTGGCCGCCCGCCGGCGTCACGAACACGCCGCCCGTCCCCTGGCCGGCGACGGCGGGCTCGGTGAGCGCCTGCTCGGCAGCCTGCCCTTCCGTCTCACCGCCGCCCAGGCCCGCGCCGTCGACGAAATCCGCCGCGATCTGGCCCGCCCCCACCCGATGAACCGCCTGCTGCAGGGCGACGTCGGCAGCGGCAAGACCCTGGTGGCGGCCCTCGCCACCCTGCCGGCCCTGGCCGCGGGCGCCCAGGTGGCGGTGATGGCGCCCACGGAAATCCTCGCCGAGCAGCTCTTCCTCAAGTTCCGCGAATGGCTGGAGCCACTCGGCCTGCCCGTGCTCGCCCTCAGCGCCGCCAGCAAGGGCAAGAACAAACGTCAGGCCCTCGCCGACCTCGCCGAGGGCCGCGCCCGCGTCGCGGTCGGCACCCACGCCCTGTTCCAGGCCGGCGTGGTGTTCCGCGACCTCGCCCTGGCCATCGTCGACGAGCAGCATCGTTTCGGCGTCGCCCAAAGGCTGGCGCTGCGCGAGAAAGGCCAACTCCCCTCCGCCGCCGGCGACCTCACCCCCCACCTGCTGATGATGTCCGCCACCCCCATCCCGCGCTCCCTGGCCATGAGCTACTACGCCGACCTCGACGTCTCCGTCATCGACGCACTGCCGCCGGGACGCACGCCCATCACCACCAAGGTGGTATCCCACGCCCGCCGCGACGAGGTGGTGGCGCGCCTGCTCGACTACTGCCAGGCCGGCGGCCAGGCCTACTGGGTCTGTCCCCTGGTCGAAGAATCGGAAAAGCTGCAACTGCGCGCGGCCGAGGAAAGCCACGCGGAACTGACGGCGCAACTGCCGGAACTGGCCATCGGCCTGCTGCACGGACGCATGAAGGCGGAGGAAAAGGCCGCCGTGATGACCGCGTTCAAGGCCGGCGGACTGCATCTGCTGGTGGCCACCACGGTCATCGAAGTGGGCGTCGACGTGCCCAATGCCGGTCTCATGGTGATCGAGCACGCCGAGCGCTACGGCCTCGCCCAGCTGCATCAGCTGCGCGGCCGGGTGGGCCGCGGCGAGCGGGAATCCACCTGCGTGCTGCTCTACGGCGAGCCCCTGTCGGACACCGCCAAACAGCGCCTGCGCGTCATCAAGGACCACGCCGACGGCTTCGCCATCGCCCGCGAGGATCTGCGGCTGCGCGGCCCCGGCGAATTCCTGGGCGCCCGCCAGAGCGGCGTGCCCATGCTGCGCTTCGCCGATCTGGAGATGGATGTGGACCTGCTGGAGATGGCCCGCGTCGCGGCGGAGGAACTGCTGGCGCGGGACCCCGACGCGGTGGCCCGGCATCTGCGGCGCTGGCTGCCGCGCGGGCTGGACTACATGCGGGCATAATTCGTTTTTTTCGCGACGATACCGGCATGACGACGGATTGGCTGGATTCAGCCTGGCTGGCGGGCCCCTGGCGGCACTGGCTCACCGACCACGGCTCCCTGACCCGGCGCCTGCGGCGCCTGGCGCCCGCCTTTCGGGTGCGGCGACTGGTTCAGGGCACGGCCATGCCGCACCGCGACGAATTTGCCGCCCTGGGCCTGGCGCCGGGGCGCAACGCGGTAATCCGCGAGGTGTTGCTGTTGAACGCCGACACGCCCCTGGTGTTCGCCCACAGCGTGATTCCATTCAGCGGCCTGCTCGGCCCGTGGGCGGCGCTGACCGGGCTGGGCAACCGCCCCCTGGGCGAGGCGCTGTTCAGCAATCCCCGCGTCGGCCGCCATCCCCTGGAATACAAGCGGCTGGATCGGCGCCACCCGCTTTATCGCGGCGCCGTCCGCCATCTCGCCGAAGCGCCGCGCGCGCTGTGGGCGAGGCGCTCCCGCTTCACCCTGGAGGAGCATCCCATCCTGGTCACCGAAGTCTTCCTGCCCGAGACCCTGCTGCTGCGATGAACCTGCGCGACCGTCTTACCGAATACGAGAAGCTGATGCGGCTGGACAAGCCCATCGGCATCCTGCTGCTGGCCTGGCCCACCCTGTGGGGGCTGTGGCTGTCCAGCGCCGGCTCGCCGGACCCCATGGTGTTCTGGGTGTTCGCCCTCGGCGTGGTGCTGATGCGTTCCGCCGGTTGCGTCATCAACGACTACGCCGACCGTGACTTCGACCGCCATGTCGAACGCACGAAGAATCGCCCGCTCACCGCCGGCCGGGTGAGCGGGAAGGAGGCCCTGATCCTGGCGGCGACGCTGGCCCTGCTGGCATTTCTGCTGATCCTGCCGCTGGGCAACGTCCTGCTCATCCAGCTTTCCTTCGCCGCCGCCTTCCTGGCCGCCTCCTACCCGTTCACCAAGCGTTTCTTCGCCATCCCCCAGGCCTATCTGGGCATCGCCTTCGGCTTCGGCATCCCCATGAGCTTCGCCGCCCATCTCGACGCAGTGCCGCCCATCGCCTGGTGGCTGATGGCCGCCAACGTGTTCTGGGCCATCGCCTACGACACCGAATACGCCATGGTGGACCGCGCCGACGACCTCAAGATCGGCATCAAGACCTCGGCCATCACCTTCGGTCGCTTCGACGTCCTCGCGGTCATGCTCTGCTACGCGCTGGCCTTGGGCCTGCTCGCCGTGGTCGGCTGGAAACTGCACCTGGGCTGGCCGTTCTTCGCCGGCCTGGCCGCCGCCGCCGGCGTCGCCGGCTACCACTACATCCTGATCCGCGCGCGCGAACCGGCCCGGTGCTTCAAGGCATTCCTGCACAACAACTGGTTCGGCGCGGCGGTGTTCGCGGGCATCGCCGCCAGTCTGGCGCAGGTCTGGCGATGAGCGTGCCGGCGCGCTTCGCGCGCAGCGAAATCCTCATCGGCGAGGCCGGACTGGCGCGGCTCGCCGGCAGCCACGTGTTTCTCGCCGGCCTCGGCGGCGTCGGTTCCTGGTGCGCGGAGGCGCTGGCGCGGGCCGGGGTTGGCCGCCTCACCCTGGCCGACATGGACCGCGTGGCGGAATCCAACATCAACCGACAGTTGCCGGCCCTGCTCTCCACCGTCGGCCGGCCCAAGGCGGAGGTTATGGCGGAGCGCATCCGCGACATCCACCCGGATTGCCGGCTGACGCTCGTCACCGATTTCCTCACCCCGGACAACATCCCCGCCCTGTTACCGGACGACGCCGATTACGTGGTGGACTGCATCGACTCCCTCAACTGCAAGGTGGCCCTCATCGCCGCGGCGCGTGGCCGCGGCCTGGCGGTGGCGTCCAGCATGGGCGCCGGCAATCGGCTGGACGTGACGCGGGTGCAGGTGAGCGACATCGCCGACACCGAGATGGACCCCCTCGCCCGCCTGGTGCGCAAGCGTCTGCGCCGGCGCGGCATCGAGGGCGGCGTGCTGGTGGTGTGGTCGGACGAGCCGGCGCGGCCGCCGCGCCCGCCGGAGCCGGTGAGCCAGGGCCGCGCGCGCGCCGTCAACGGCACCATTTCCTACCTGCCGCCCTTGTTCGGGCTGATGCTGGCCGGCGCGGTGACCGGGCGGCTGCTGGCCGCCTCCCCCCTGCCCCGGCCCGGCGCGGCCGCCCGGTAATCGCGCAGGTAGTCCAGGAATTCCGCGGCCGGCCGGGGCGGGCTGTAGTAGTAGCCCTGCGCCCTGTCGCAGCCGTGGTTGCGCAGGAATTCCAGCTGCCCCCACTCCTCCACCCCCTCCGCCACCACCTTCAGGTTCAGGTTGTGGGACAGATCGATCACCGCCAGGGTGATCTCCCGGTCGCTGTTGTCGGTGAGGATGTCGCGCACGAAGGAGCGGTCGATCTTCAGCTTGTCGATGGGAAAGGTCTTCAGGTAGGCCAGCGAGGAATAGCCGGTGCCGAAATCGTCGATGACGATGCCCAAACCCATGGCCTTCAACTCCGCGAGGATGCGCGCCGCCATGTCCGGCTGTTCCATGAGGGCGCCTTCCGTGACTTCCAGATCGATCTGAGCGGCTTCGACCCGGTGCGCCTCCAGGATGCTGCGGATGCGGCAGGCCAGGCCGGGCTGGCGGAACTGGCGCGGCGACACGTTCAGGGCCAGCCTGGGCGGCTGCACGCCGCCGGCGCGCCAGCCGGACAGCACCCGGCAGGCCTGTTCCATCACCCAGTCGCCGATCTGCACGATGCAGCCGGTCTCCTCCGCCACGGGGATGAAGCGCTCGGGAGAAACCAGGCCCTGCCCGGGGCGCCGCCAGCGGATCAGCGCCTCGGCGCAGACGATGTCGGCGCTGGCCAGATCGACGATGGGCTGGAAGTACAGCTCGAATTCCTGCCGCTCCAGGGCCAGGCGCAGGGTGTTCTCCAGGTCGAGCCGTTCGCGCACGTGGGCATTCATGAAGGGCGCGAAGAACTGATAGTTGTCGCGGCCCAGGGACTTGGCCTGGTACATGGCCGTGTCGGCGTTCTGCATCAGGCTTTCCGCGTTGTCGCCATCGTCCGGATACAGGGCGATGCCGATGCTGGCCGAGGCGTGCAGCATGTGCTGCTCCACCGGGATGGGACGCTCGAAGGTCTGGTGGATCTTGTCGACGATCGACACCGCGTCCTTCTTGTCGCGCAGGCATTCCAGCACCACCACGAACTCGTCGCCGCCCAGGCGGGCCACGGTGTCCTCCTCGCGCACGCAGGCGTTGAGGCGGTGGGCGATCTCCCACAGCAGCTTGTCGCCGACGGCGTGGCCGAGGGAGTCATTGACGTTCTTGAAGCGGTCCAGATCGACGAACAACACCGCCACGTGACACTGGCGACGCCGCGCCACAGTCAGGGCGTGGGTGAGGCGGTCCATGAGCAGGAGGCGGTTGGGCAGGCCGGTCAGGGGATCGTGGTAGGCCAGCAGGCGGATGCGCTCCTCCGCCACCTTGCTGGCCGAGAGGTCGTTGAAGTACGCCAGGTAATAGGCCGCCGGGCCGCCCGGGCCATCCCGCACCACGGTGATGTCCAGCCACTTGGGATAATGGCTGCCATCCTTGCGCCGGTCCCAGATCTCGCCCGACCACTCGCCCCGGCTTTGCAACATTTTCCACATGTCGCGATAGAACTCCTGACCGTGGCGGCCCGACTTCAGGATGGCGGGGGTTTGCCCCAGCACCTCCTCGGCCTCATAGCCGGTCAGGCGGGTGAAGCTACGGTTCACCGCCAGAATGCGATTCCGCGCGTCGGCGATCATGATGGCGGTGGGACTGCATGCGATCACCTGCTCCAAGAGCCGCATCGGCAGTGCGACGCCCGCCGCCCAGGCGACCGGCGGCCCCGTATCATCACACACGGCTGTTGAGCTTCCGCATGCGGTGCTGTCCATGGCCTATCCTTTCCTGACCGGCGCGTAACCCGACGCGCCCGGCCGGCTTGCAGCCGACGCCGGGCAACCGCCGCGGCCCATGCCATCCCCTGTGCGCGTGTCCATATCTGTCACCTATCCTCTGTCACATCTCCGACTTCATTGTTCGCGCAGAGACAAATTCACATCCTCCAACGCGACGATGAGTTCCTCGGCGACCTCGCCGATCTTGCGGCGCTGCGCGCGGGCGCGGGCGCGCAGCAGATCGAAGGCCTCCTGCCGGCCCAGGCCCTTGCGCTCCATGATGATGCCCACGGCGGTGCGGGTCTTCTGCTCGATGCGCAGGGCCTGCTCCAGCTGTTCCGCGGTATTGCGCAACCGTTCCAGTTCGCGACCGCGCGCCATGGCCGCCTCGATGAAGGGAATCAGTTGCGGGATGTCCACGGGCTTGACCAGGTAACCCAGGGCGCCGGCTTCGCCGGCCTCGCGCACCACGTCCTCGTCGCCAAAGGCTGACAGGAAAACGAAGGGCACGCGGCCCATCGCGTTGAGCGCCCGCGCCGTCTCCAGACCGGACATCTCCGGCATGCGCATGTCCAATATCGCCAGATCGGGCGTGTTCTGCCGCGCCGACACCACGGCGGCCTGTCCGGAAACCGCGGTGTACACCTCATATCCGCATTCCCGCAGCCCTTCCGCCAGAACGGCGAGGATGACGCGGTCGTCATCGACGATCAGGATCTTTTTCACTTCCACACCTCTTGGTCCTTTTATAGCCCATCGCCTCCGGCTCATACCCGGAAGCGCCCGGCTTCCTGGCGCAGCGCCGCGGCCACGTCGTTCAGGGCGTGGGCGGAGGCCGAGGTCTGCCGCGCCACGGCGCTGTTCTCCTCGCAGCCCTGGGCGATCTTCTCCACGTTCTGGGCGATGTCCTGGGTGGCCACGCTCTGCTCGCGCAAGGCGAGGGCGATGTCGTTCACCGAACGCACCACCCGTTCGGCGCCTGCCTGGATACCGCCGATGGACTCGCCGGCCCGCTGGGCGGTGTCCACCCCCTCGCCGACCTGGGCGACGCTGGTCTCCATCTCCGCCACCGCCTTGCGCGCCCCGGCCTGGATGCGCTCCACCATGGCGGTGATCTGCTGGGTGGATTTGCCGGTGCGTTCCGCCAGCTTGCGCACCTCGTCGGCCACCACGGCGAAGCCGCGCCCCTGCTCGCCGGCGCGCGCCGCCTCGATGGCGGCGTTGAGGGCGAGCAGATTGGTCTGGTCGGCGATGTCCTTGATCACCCCGACGATGGCGGATATCTCGCCGGAATAGGTCTCCAGCTCGCGAATGGTGTCGGCCGAGCCGGTCACCGCGCCGGCGATGGCGCGCATGCGTTCCGCCGCATGCAACACCACCTCGCCGCCCTGGCGCGAGGCTTCCCCCGAATGCCGGGAAATCTCCAGGGCCTCGCGCGCATGTTCGCCGACCTGGTCGATGGACACCGACAACTGCTCCACCGCCGCCGCCATGCCCGCGGCCGATTCCGACTGCTGGCCGGCGGAATCGGCGGCCTGGGCGGCGGACTGGGTGAGTTCCCGGGCGGCCATGCTCAGGGACTCGGCGTTGCGCCGGATGCCGTAGACCATCTCGAACAGCTGGTCGCGCATGCGCGTGAGCTGCGCGATCATGTCGCCGATCTCGTCGCCGCGCGCCGCCGGCATGGCGGCGGCGATGTCGCCGGAGGCGATGGCCTGGGCGGCGGCGCCGGCGGCGGCGAGCGGCCGGGTGATCGCCCGCACCTGCAGCCAGGCGAAACCCAGCAGAGCCAGGGCGGCGAACCCCAGGCCGCCCAGGGTGAGCCCCCGGATCAGGCGGTAACGGGCGGCGGCGGCCTCGTATTCGGCCTTGGCCACTTCCGCTTGCAGTTGCAGCAACTGCTCCATCAGCCGCCTGACCTCGGCGCCCGGACCCTGATCCGAACGCAGGAAGGCATCCAGCGGCGCCAGGTCGAAGCGGCCGTTGCGAATCTGCTCGGCCGCCGGCATCAGATAGGTCTGCACATATTCCTTGCGCATGGCGGCGAAGGCCTCGGCCAGCTTCCGCTCCTCCTCGGTCAGGGTGGTGGCCATGTAGGCCTGCCACAGTTGGTCGATGGTCTGGCGGTTGCGCTCGATGCGCTCCACATGCAGGCCGGCGGGATGGTCGTGCAGGGCCTGCGTGAGCGACCCCGGCGCGTGCTGGTAGCCGCGCAGCACCTCCGCCGCGTTCTCCTGCAGCAGCACCTGGATGCGCGCCAGGTCGCGCAGGGGCACGGCGCGATCCTCGTACACCGTCTTCAGGCTTGCCATGTCCTGTTCCACCACGCGCAGGGCCGCGCCTCCCAGCAGCATCAGCAGGATCAGGGCGAAGGCCGCCATGGCCCAGAGCTTCTGGCCGACGCGCAAGCCATCCAGGAAACGGGCCAGGGCCAGGCGCGCGCGGCCGGCGTACACGGCGCCGCCGTACATGCGGGGGCCGCGCCCCTCGCGCATGTCCCGGTACAGGGCTTCCGCCCGCCGCACCTCCTCCCGGCCCGGTTTCTGGCGCACGGACATGTAGCCGCCGTCGGCCAGCGGCGTGACGCTGGCGCGCACCCAGTAATGGTCGCCATCCTTGCGCCGGTTCTTGACCAGGCCGCTCCAGGGCCGGCCGGCCTGGATGGTGGCCCAGAGATCGCGGAAGGCTTCCGCCGGCATGTCCGGATGGCGCAGCAGGTTGTGCGGCTGGCCGAGCAGCTCGTCCTGCGCGTAGCCGCTGGACTCGACGAAATCCTGGTTGACGTGGGTGATCCGGCCCTTGTGGTCGGTCTTGGAGATGATGGCGATGCCATCGCGCAGCGGGTACTCGCGCTGGGTCACGGGCATGTTCAGACGCATGTTCCTCCCTGGTGCAATCGACGTGCTGATCCGGCAACGGCCAGGCAATCGCCCGACCGGCTGGCGTATCAAGGTGAAACGGGAGGCGGGGAATCGGCCCGGCGCGGCGTGGTGTCGCGGGAGATGGGCGACGGGGGTGCGTCAGACCAGGTCGAGGGTGGGGACCTGGCGGTCGGACATGCCGACTTGGCGTCGGCAGCCGCAAGCAACGGCAATTTTATAGAAAACTTTAGGGTCTTTCCCCGCTCGACCGTCCTGGCGAGGCCGCCGCCTCGGCCGCCGCCGTCCGGGGTGCGGCGATTTGCAGGACCGGCGCGGCGATCCGCGCCGCCACCTGCACCCGGCCGCCGGCCTGGGCATAGTCGATGGCCATGCCCGGATCCGGACACAGTGCCTTGACCAAGCCGAGGCCGGCGCCCAGGCCGGCGCCGCGCGGGAAGTCGAAGCCCGCCGGCAAGCTTCCCGCGTTCCTAATCAGGATGCGCCCGGCTTCGCCTTCCCGCAGCAGGGTCACGCTGGGCGGCTCGCCGCCGTCCGCCGCGGCATGCTTGACGGCATTGGTCACCAGCTCGTTGAGGATCAGGGCCACGGCCACGGTCTCGTTGTCCTTGACCTGCAAGCCGCCGCTGCCCGGCCGCACGCCGCCCAGGGCGATGGGCATGCCGGTAAGCTCGGAGACGCTGCGGACGATGGCGGGCAGCAGTTCGCACAACTGGATGGCGTGCTCGCTCACGCGTCCGTGCAGGCCATGCACCACCGCCACGGACCGCACCTGGGTGATGGCCTGCTCGATCGCCGGCCTGGCCTCGGGATGCCGGGCCGCCTCGCGCCGCAACAGCCCCACCACGGTCTGCAGGTTGTTCTTGATGCGGTGGTGCACCTCGCGGATCAGGGCGTCCTTGTGCGCCACCGCCCGCGCGAATTGGGCCTGCTCGGCCTGCTTGCGCTCGCTGACCTCGCTGGTGATGCCTTGCCAGCCCAGGTGGCGGCCGTCGCCGTCCATGAGCGGCGCGCAGTTGGTTTCCAGATAGGCCATGACGCCGTCCGGCCGGCGGTAGTTCTGGGCTTCCCAATGGGGTTCGCGTTGTTCCAGCGTGGTTGCGAACAGCCCGCGCATGGCCGGCCCCAGGCCCTCCGGCCAGAGCTCCTCGGGCCGGCGCCCGAGCATGGCGGCGGCCGGCAGGGCGAACACCGACTCCGCGTGGTGGTCCACGCGGACGAAACGGCCGCCGGCATCGGTTTCCCACAGGCAGTTGCGGATCAGGCCGATGACGTTGCGCAGGCGCGCCTCGCTGGTGCGCAGGGCGTCCTCCGCCAGGCTGCGGGCCACCATGAGCACGGCCAGGGCCAGGAAGGTCACGGCCATGACGAAAACGAAGCCGTGGATGGGGAACAGCTTCACGTCGGGCAGCAGCAGGAACAGGTTCTCCGCCCCCCAGTTACCGCCGGAAACCGCCACGGCATACACCGTGGCGACGCCCAGCGCGGTATGCCGCGGCCGGGCGCGCAGGGCGAGCCAGAGCAGCAAGGGCAGCAGGGGATAGGGCCGGAAGGCGGCGGGCGCCAGGCCGAACAGGGTGGGATGGGCCAGCAGCAGGGCGGCGAACAGCAACAGGGACAGGGCCACCGCGGGCTCCCAGGGCCGGCCCAGGGGCCTGGGACAACTCTGCGTGGGCCGGCAGATCAGGATGGGGGCGCACACCAGGACCGAAAGAATGTGGGCGAACAGGAGCGCGCCGGCGCCGCGCCAGGGGGTCGCCTGCCAGAACCAGTCGGTGTCCGCCAGGGCCAGATAGCTGAACCCGGTCGCGGCGAGGCCCGCGAGCAGGCCGCCGTGCAGAAACAGCTTGATCAGGTCGGCCAACTTGGCGAACCGGCCGTCGAAGCCGGAACGGCGCAACAGCAGGGCGCCGAGGGCGGCCTGCGCGCCCGCCGCCAGGGCCAGCAACGCCGCGTCATGCGCGTGCATGTCCCACAGCAGGGCGGCCGCGGCGGCGCCCGCCAGGGCGGCGGGCAGCACGCGCCAGCCCCAGACCAGAACGGCCCCCAGGGCGATGCCGGCGGGCGGCCAAAAGATGGCCGGCGCCGCCTCCGAGCCGACCAGCGCGAAAGCGAGGATTCCGGAGCCCAGACACAGCCCCCCGGCCCACAGGTACGCCGACCAGGCGCGGGCCGGCTGGACGGTCATGTCAGCTTCTCCGCGCGGATTTCGGCCGGAACGCCCGCACCACCTCCTCCCGCGTCTCCAGGTAAGGTCCGCCGATCAGGTCGACGCCATAGGGCACGGCGGCGAACACGCCATCCAGGGTTTCCTGGATGGCCTTGGGCTGGCCCGGCAGGTTGAGGATCAGGCAACTGCCGCGCACCACGCCGACCTGGCGCGAGAGGATGGCGGTCGGCACGTATTGCAGGCTCACCGCGCGCATCTGCTCGCCGAAGCCGGGCAGCACCTTGTCGGCCACCGCCAGGGTGGCTTCCGGCGTCACGTCGCGCGGCGCCGGGCCGGTACCGCCGGTGGTGAGCAGCAGGCAGCAGGACTGCGCCAGTTCGATCAGGGTCTGCTCGATGACCGGCTGTTCGTCGGGAATCAGGCGTTCGACGAATTCGATGGGATTGAGCAGGGCGGCGCCCAGCCACGCCTTCAGGGCGGGCAGGCCCTTGTCCTCGTAGACGCCGCTGCTGGCGCGGTCGCTAACGGAAACGATGCCGATGGCGGCGGGTTGGTACATGTGTGGATTCCTCTTGACCGGGGTCGGATGAAAGATGCCGCGAAACTCACGGAGCGGACCGATGCGCGGATGCCCATTCTCCCTCATCGCCGGCGTCTCGTTGGCGCTCTCCGCCGCCGCCCGGGCCGACCCGACGCCGTCCGCCATACAGGGCTTCCGCCGCCCGCAACCAGCGCCCGTCGCCCTGGCAGGCGCGCGCGTCGACGATCAGACGATCGCTGTGGCTCGCCGCCGCGCCGCGCCAGTCGAGACGGGCTTCGAGGACGGACATGCAAGGATGCGAGGCCGCGCCGGGCGTCATTCCTCCAGGCGATACTCGACGTAGGCGCGGTCGCGGGCCTGGCGCACCCAGTCCTCGAAAGCTTCCTCGGTCTTGCGCTCGCGGATCACGCGGCGGGCTTCCAGGCGCTTGCGTTCCTCGGTGACGTCCTGATCGCGACGCTCCAGCACCTGGATGAGGTGCCAGCCGAAGGGCGACTGCACCGGCTCGGAGACCTCGCCCGGGCTGAGAGCGTCCATGGCGCGCTCGAATTGCGGCACGGTGTCGCCCGGGTTAAGCCAGTTCAGGTCGCCGCCGCGGCTGGCGGAGAGATCCTCGGAGTGCTGTCTGGCCAGGGCCGCGAAGTCGCCGCCGTGCTCGATGCGCTCCTTGAGTTGCAGCAGCCGGTTGCGGGCGTCGGCATCACCGACGATCTCGTTGGTTTTCACCAGGATGTGGCGGGCGCGCGTCTGCCGCACCACCGTCTGCGCGTCGCGGCCGCGCTTGTCCAGCAGCTTGAACAGGTGGAAGCCGTTGCCGCTGCGCAGGATGTCGGAAACATCGCCGATCTTCAGATCGGCCAGCGCCTTGAGAAAAAGATCGGGCAACTGGCCCTCGTGACGCCAGCCCAGTTCGCCGCCCCGCAGAGCGTTCTCGGCATCGGAATAGGCCGCCGAGACACGCGCGAAATCCGCGCCCGTGCGCAATTCGGCCAGCGCGCTCTCCGCCTTGGCGCGCAACTCGCCGAGTTTTTCCGGGCTGGCGCCTTCCGGGGTGAGGATGAGGATGTGCGCCAGCCGGTACTCGTTGCGCTGCTCTGACTGGGCCTGGCCGGCGAGGTAGTGGTCGATTTCCGCGTCGGTCACCACCACCTTGTTCTCCGCTTCGCGTTCGCGCAGGCGGGCAATGGTCATTTCCGTGCGGATTTGCTCGCGGAACGCCCTGAAATCGACGCCGTCCGCCTCCATCTCCTTACGGAAGGCCTCGGGGCTGAGCTTGTTGTTCTGCGCGATGCGAGCGATGGCGCGGTCCAGCAGCGGACCGTCGAAACGGATGTTGCTGTCCTCGGCGATCTGCATGACGGCCTTCTCGGTGATCATGCGTTCCAGGATCTGCCGGCTCAACAGGCGGCGCGGCGGCGCCTGCGTCCTTTGCGCGGCCATCTGGCGCAGGACCTGGTCGACGCGCCGGTTCAGTTCGATCTCGGTGATGACGCCGTTGTTGACCACGGCGACGATGCGATCCACCTCCACCGGCGCGGCCGTCGCCGGACCGCACAGGAGAAGGCCGGCGCACAGCAGCGCCTTATTCATCCAAATCGAATTCATCGCTTTTCGCATAGCCGGGAATACTCCGTGAGAGGACATCGAGGGGGTTCGGCCCCAGTTTGGTGAGCCCTCTCAGTTCGAGTTGCAGATAGAAGGCGTTGGAGGTCTTTTCCTCGGTGGTCGCCAGATGCTGGATCACCCCGCGCAAGGACCAGCAGCCGGCGTTGTACTCGAACCCGGCCAACCCCTCCACCAGGCGCCGGTCGCGGAAGGAATAATTCACGCGGCCGACGCCATACCACTTGGGCGCCAGGGGCCACTGGCTGGAAATATCCATCTGGTTGATGGAATTGTCGGAATTGGTGAGATCCTTGTAGTAGCGGTAGTCGATATTGAACACCCGGCCCGGTCCATCCCGATAGGCGCCGCCGATGTTGCCCCTGACCAGATCACTGTCGTTGGTGTTGTATTGCAGGCCGGACTGCAGGCGCCACTTGGGGGTGATCTGGCCGCTGATGTGGGCGATGACATCCGAGGTGTTGGCGCTGTTCACCGCCGCCGTCGGCGTCAGGCCGACGCGCTGGTCCTCGAAGTAGTGCACCCGACCCAGGGTGAGCTGCAGGCGCTCGATGCCTTTCTCCCGGTCCAGCAGGCGGGAGGTCAGGGCCAGGGTCAGCTGGTTCGCGTCATTGATCCGGTCCACCCCGGCGAATTTGTTCTCGCTGAACATCTCAGCCAGGGACAGGTCCTTCAGCGCGCTGTCGAACACCGGCAGGCGATCCTGGTTTTTGTAAGGGATGTTGACGTAGAACAGACGCGGCTCCAGCGTCTGGATGAAACTCCCGCCCCCCATCGACCAGTCCCGCTCCAGCAGCAGGTTGGCGTCCAGGCTGAAGACCGGCAGGCTGCGGGTCTCCTCCCGGTAACCTCCGGCGGGAGCCGCATTGGCGATGCTGTCTTTGAAGCCGGTGGTGGAGTCCTCCAGGAAGTATCGGGTGTAGTGCCAGCCCAGGCGGGGGGTGACGGACGAATAGGCGGTCTGGATGGGCAGGCGCAGGCTGGGATAGGCGTGCAGGCGGCCACCCTGGACGAAGTCGCCGCCGCGATGATCGAACTGGACGAACTCGCCGGTGAAATCGAACCGCGTCCGCGCAAGCCCGGGAACTTCCCGTTGCGCGCTCAGCAGCAATTGAGGCGCCCGATGATAGGGTTCGGTGACCGGGGCGTCCGGGTCCTGCAAGGTCTGATAACGCTGGTACAGGCCGCTGGCCTTCCACCAGCCTCCGTCATAGCTCAGGCTGCCCTGCCGCGGCAGGTTGACGCGCGAAGTCTGGCTGATGAGGCTAGACAGGTCCCTGAAATAGCCGTCGTCCGACACCCGCTCGTAATGCACCTGGGCGGACCAGCGTCCGCGCCAGACGTGGTTGTGTACCACCACCAGGTTGTAGCGATCGCGCCGCGCCAGGCTGTCGTCGGGCAGATACTCCCCGCGCAGATCGCCGGAAAACTCGTGCTCCCGGGTCTTCTGCAGATACCTGAATTCCGTGGCGAGCTGCGTGCCGCGCTTGCTCATGAGGCGCGGCGAAAGGGTCAGATCGCGGTTCGGCGCGATGTTCCAGTACCACGGCGCCACCAGTTCCACGCCGCGCTCGTCGGACGCCCCGTAGGAGGGCGCCAGGAATCCGGTCTTGCGGCGGTTGTCGAGGGAGAAGTCCATCCAGGGCGCATAGAGGATGGGAACGTCCAGGAATTCCACGCGGGCATGGCGGGCCGTGCCGACATTGCGGGTGTAATCGAGGTCGAGCTCGCGCATTTTCAGCAACCAGTCGTCGTTGCCGGCGGCACAGCTGGTGTAGCTGGCGTTTTCCAGTTCGTACTTGTCCACGCCGGTGAAAGCGAGGATATCGGCGCCGCCGCGCGAACGCCGCCCGTCCGGGGCATAGACCTCGTAGCGCACGTCGCGCGCGCTGCCCAGGCGGGACGCGAGCTTGAGCCGCAGATCGCCGCTTTCGATGCGGTCGCGGTTCTGGCTATAGACCACGCGACCGCGCGCCTCGACCTCATCCGCGACCTGGTCGTAGCGCAGCCAGTCGGCCTCGATGCGCTCGCGCAGGTTGCGCGCGACCACCTGGCCCTCGGCCATCACGTCCCGGCCTTCCCAGCCCTCGATACGATCCGCTTCGATGTGGGTCGGCCCCGGCGCCGGCAGTCTCTTGGCGGCGGGCCCGGACAGGTTGCCGCTGGATTTCAGGAACAGGGAGGGCGCCGCCGCGTGGGCCGGCCCGCCTCCCCACGTCATGGCCGCCGCCAGACACAGAAACAGGAGGGGGCGCGCGAATGGCGGCACGGCGGCGGGCATGGGCGGGATGGTAGAATTCGGGCGCTTTTTTGACCGCCGGATTATAGCTTTGGAACGCTTCGCCCGTTTGCGGGAATGGATCCAATCCGTCCTGCCCGATCCCCTCCTGAGCCTGGAACCGGCCTTAGCCGACGCCAGCTTCCGGCGCTATTTCCGCGCCACCACGGCATCCGGCAGCCGCGTGGTAATGGACGCGCCGCCCGAACACGAAGACTGCCGGCCCTATGTGCACGTGGCCCGGCTGTTCCGCGAAGCCGGCGCCAACACCCCGGAAATCCTGGCGGAAAACCTGGACGAGGGCTTCCTGCTGCTCACCGACTTCGGCAACACCACCTATCTGGCCGCCCTCGACGAGACCAATGCCGACCGCCTCTACCGCGACGCCAACAGCGCCCTGATCAGGATCCAGGCCGCCAGCCGCCCTCTGGAACTGCCGGAATACGACCGGGCTCTGCTGCTGCGTGAACTGCAACTGTTTCCGGATTGGTATCTGGCCAGGCATCTGCGGGTGGAACTGGACGCGGAGCAGCGCGCGGTCCTGGACAACACCTTCGAGGCCATCCTCGCCAACAATCTGGCGCAGCCCCAGGTCTACGTGCATCGCGACTGGCACTCCCGCAACCTGATGGTCACCGGGCGCGACAACCCGGGCGTGCTGGATTTCCAGGACGCGGTCTACGGCCCCATCACCTACGATCTGGCGTCCATCTACAAGGACGCCTACATCCGCTGGGACGAGGAGCGCGTGCTGGACTGGCTGGTGCGCTACTGGGAAGCCGCGCGCCAGGCCGACCTGCCGGTGGATCGGGACTTCGGCGCCTTCTACCGGGATTTCGAGTGGATGGGCGTGCAGCGCCACATCAAGGTGCTGGGCATTTTCGCCCGCCTCTGCCACCGCGACGGCAAGGACGGCTACCTGAAGGACATGCCGCTGGTCATGCACTACCTGCGCCAGGCCTGCGGCCGCTACAACGGCCTGGGCGATTTCCTGCGCCTGCTCGACGCCATCGAGGGCAAGGCGGCGCGGGTGGGCTACACGTTTTGATGTCATCGTCTTCCCCCTTTCCATTTCCCCCTTCACCTCCCAGGGCGATGATCCTGGCCGCCGGCCTGGGCGAGCGCATGCGCCCCCTCACCGACCACACCCCCAAGCCCCTGCTGGCGGCGGGCGGCAAGCCGCTCATCGTCTGGCAGATCGAGCGCCTACGGGCGGCGGGCTTTCACAATCTGGTCATCAACCACGCCCACCTCGGCCAGCAGATCGAGGACTACCTGGGCGACGGCGCCGAACTGGGCGTGCGCATCGCCTGGTCGCGGGAGCCGGAGCCCCTGGAGAGCGCCGGCGGCATCGCCGCCGCCCTGCCGCATCTCGGCGAGGCGCCCTTCCTGGTCACCAACGGCGACGTCTACACCGAATTCGACTACGCCCGGCTGGCGCGGGTCCTCGCCGACATGGCGGCGAACCCGGAGCATCTGGCGCATCTGGTGCTGGTGGACAACCCGCCGCACCATCCCGACGGAGATTTCGTCTTGCGAGCGGGCCGCGCCTACCCCCCCTCTCCCGCAAGCGGGAGAGGGGCCGGGGGTGAGGGAATCAGTCAAGCCGATTCCATCCCCCCTCCCAACCCGCCCCGCGAATTGCCTGATGAGCTACTTGTCCACGCCCGACATTTGCGCGCCACCCAAACGGATGCCGAAGCCCTGCTCTGGCACTTGCTCAGAAACCGAAACCTGCTGGGCGTGAAGTTCCGCCGCCAGCACCCGGTAGAGCCCTACATCCTGGATTTCTACAGTCCCGAAGTTCATCTGGCGATCGAACTGGATGGTGGGCAACATACGGAACAACGTGCGTACGACCAACAACGAACGCAATATTTACAAAGACGGGGCATCACCGTACTGCGGTTCTGGAATAACCAGATGCTGACGGAAACAGAATCCGTGCTTGAGGAAGTCTGGCGGCAACTTGCCACGCGCATCCCCTCACCCCCAGCCCCTCTCCCGCCCGCGGGAGAGGGGAGACTCACCTTCTCCGGCATCGGCTGCTACCGGCCGCGACTCTTCGCCGGCATTCCCCCCGGCGGCAAGGCCAGGCTCGCCCCCCTGTTGTGCGCCGCCATGCAGCAGGGCCGGGTCACCGGCGAGCATTTCAAAGGCCGCTGGGAGGACGTCGGCACGCCCGCGCGCCTGGCGGCCCTGGATCGCGAACTGACGCACGCGAGAGCGCGCGAGGAGAAGACATGCAGCCCGACCTGAAAGTCCATCGCGCGCGCCGCAACCGGCTCCTGAAAACCCTCGGCGAAGGCGTGCTCATCCTGGCCACGGCGCCGGAAGCGATCCGCAACCGCGACGCCCACTATCCCTACCGCTTCGACAGCCACTTCTACTACCTGAGCGGCTTTCCCGAACCCGAGGCGGTGCTGGTGCTGGTCGCCGGCAAGCGCCCGCGGCAGCTCCTGTTCTGCCGCGAGAAGAACGAGGAACGGGAAATCTGGGACGGCTTCCGTTACGGCCCGCGCGCGGCGAAGGAGACCTTCGGCTTCGACGCCGCCTATCCAATCGCGGAACTGGACCGGCGCCTGCCGGCGCTGCTGGAGAACGAGGCGCGGGTCTGCTACGCCTTCGGCGCCGACCCCGCCTGGGACGCCCGCGTCATGGGCTGGATCAACGCCGTGCGCGGCAAGGCGCGCGCCGGCGTGACGGCGCCCGCCAGCCTGCTCGACGCGCATGGGCTCATCGACGCCATGCGCCTGCGCAAGGACGCCCACGAGGTGGAGCTCATGCAACGCGCCGCCGACCTCTCCGCCGCCGCCCATCGCGCGGCCATGCGCGCCTGCCGGCCGGGCCTGGGCGAGTGGGAAATCGAGGCGGAACTGACGCGCGTCCTGCGCGCCGGCGGCTGCCAGGCGCCGGCCTACACCCCCATCGTCGCCGGCGGCGCCAACGCCTGCGTGCTGCACTACGTGCGCAACGACCAGGCGCTGCGCGACGGCGACCTGCTGCTCATCGACGCGGCCGGCGAATACCACGGCTACGCCGCCGACATCACGCGCAGCTTCCCGGTCAACGGCCGCTTCAGCGCCGTCCAGAAAGAGGTCTACGAAATCGTGCTGGCGGCGCAGGCCGCGGCCATCGACGCGGCGCGCGCCGGCAACGGCTTCAACGCCCCGCACGAAGCCGCCCTGCGCGTGCTCACGCAGGGCCTGGTCGACCTCAAGCTGCTCGCGGGCGAAATCGACGGTCTCGTCGAGGCGGAGGCCTACAAGCCCTGGTACATGCACCGCACCGGCCACTGGCTCGGCCTCGACGTGCACGACGGCGGCGAATACAAGCGCGACGGCCTCTGGCGCGCGCTGGAACCCGGCATGATCCTCACCGTCGAACCCGGCCTGTATTTCCGTCCCGGCAAGGACGTGCCCGCGCATCTGGAGAACCTCGGCATCCGCATCGAGGACGACATTCTGGTGACCACCGACGCGCCCCGCGTCCTCAGCGCGGCGGCGCCGAAATCGGTGGCGGACATCGAGGAGGCCATGCGTGCCGACTGACACCCGCCCCGGCGCCCCGCCGCCCACGCACGTCGATGTCGCCATCGTCGGCGGCGGCCCGGTCGGCATGTCGCTGGCGCTGGCCCTGCGCGACTCCGGCCTGTCCGTGGCGCTGCTCGAAGCCCGCGAGCGCCTCGCGGTCGCCGATCCCCGCGCCCTGGCCCTGTCCCAGGGCACGCGCCTCATCCTCGAACGGCTGGACGCCTGGCACGGCCTCGCGGCCACGGCCATCGACAGCATCCACGTCTCCCAGCGCGGCGGCTTGGGCCGCGCCGAACTGCGCGCCGCCGACGCCGGCGTGCCGGCGCTCGGCTACGTCGCGGAATACGGCGATCTCTACGCCGCCCTTGCCGCACGCCTGCCGGATTGCGGCGCCGCCCTGCTGACCGGCGCCCGCGTCGTCTCGGTCCGCGCCGCCTCCGGCTACGGCGCCGTCGGCTTCCGCCGCGACGGCGACGAGCATCTGCTCACCGCCGGCCTGGTCGTGCTTTCCGAGGGCGGCGGCCTACCCGCCGAACTGCGCCGCGACAAGGACTACGGCCAGTCGGCGGTGGTCGCCAGCGTCGACGGCGAACGTCCGCATGCCGGCCGCGCCTACGAGCGTTTCACGCCGGAAGGCCCCATCGCCCTGCTGCCCCTGGGCGCTCCGGATGGACATCGCTACGCCCTGGTGTGGACCACCCCCGGCGACCAGGTGAAGGCCCGTCTGGCGCTCTCCGACGCCGATTTCCTCGCCAGCCTGCAAGTCGCCTTCGGCGACCGCCAGGGGCGCTTCCTCGCCAGCGGCGCGCGCGCCGCCTTCCCCCTGAAATTGCACCTCGCCGCGCCCTCCGCCTCGCCGCGCCTGCTGCGCATCGGCAATGCCGCCCATGTCCTGCATCCGGTCGCGGGCCAGGGCTTCAACCTGGGCGTGCGCGACGCCTGGAAGCTGGCCGAGGCCATCCTCGACACGCCGCCCGCGCGCCTTGGCGAGGCCGACCTGGCGCGCCGCTACGCGCAAAGCCGCCGCCTCGACGTGGCCGGCGGCAGCCTGATGACCGACCTGCTGGTGGAGGCCTTCTGCAACGACCACTTCGTCACGCGGCGCGCGCGCGGCGCCGCGCTGGCCCTGCTCGACTTGGCGCCGCCGCTGAAGACCCTGTTCGCGCGCAAGATGATGTTCGGGGCGCAGGCATGGTGACGGCATTCGACATCGTGGTGGTCGGCGGCGGCCTCAATGGCGCCGCCCTGGCCTGCGCCCTGGCGCGCGGCCCGCACTCGGTCGCCCTGTTGGAAGCGCGCCCGCCCGCGCCGCCCGGCGAGGACTGGGACAGCCGCGTCTACGCCTACAGTCCGGGCAACGTCGACTGGCTGCGTCGGCTGGGCGGCTGGGACGAATCCGTGCGCGCCGAGGCGGTGCGGCAGATGCGCATCCGCGGCGACGCCGGCGGCCGCCTGAGCTTCGACGCGCTCGACGCGGGCCTGCCCGAACTCGCCTGGATCGCCGAGAACAACCGCGTGCAGGCCGGCCTCTGGCGGGCCGCGCGCGCCGCCGCCAACGTCAGGCTGGTCGCCGCCCGCGCCGAGGCGGTGAGCTGGCGCGATGAGGGCCGCCACAGCCTGCATCTGCAAGACGGCGACACGCTGACCGCCCGCCTGCTGGTGGCGGCCGACGGCGCCGATTCCTGGCTGCGCGCTCAGGCCGGCATCGGCATTCGCGCCGAGGATTACCGGCATGTCGGCGTGGTCGCCAATTTCGCCACGCAGAAACCGCATCGCGGCATCGCCCGCCAATGGTTCCGCGGCGACGGCGTGCTGGCCTGGCTGCCCCTGCCGGGCCGGCACATGTCCATGGTCTGGTCGACGCCCCCCGAACACGCGGAGGCCCTCAAGGCCCTGTCCGGCGAGGCACTGGCGGAAACGGTGGCGGCCGCCGGCGGCCACGCGCTGGGCCAGCTCCAGTGCATCACCCCCGCCGCCGGCTTCCCCCTGGTGCGCCGCCGCGCCGAGCAATGGGTGCGCCCCGGCCTGGTACTGCTGGGCGACGCCGCGCACACCGTGCATCCCCTGGCCGGCCAGGGCGTCAACCTCGGTTTCCGCGATTCCCGCCTGCTCGCCGAGATGCTCGCCGGCGGCGGCGACCCCGGCGAGATCGGCCGGCTCACCGCCTATGCCGCCCGGCGCATGGAGGACGTGGCCAGCATGCAGTTCACCACCGGCGGCCTGAAGAAACTTTTCGCGCGTCCGGACACACTTAGCCAAACCTTGCGCAACCGGGGCATGAACCTGGTCGGCGACTGCGATCCGCTGAATCAGGCCCTCATCCGCCACGCCATCCTGTAACCGCTGTCTTCCCCGGAGTCTCCATGAAGCCTCGCCACGCCAGCCTGTTCGCCGCCTGCGTCATCGCCTCTCTGCTCGCCGCCGCCGCCGCGCGCGCCGGCGAGGCCGAAATCCGCCAGGCGGTGCGCGCCCTCGCGCCGGAACTGCGCGTCACCAGCATCGGCAAGAGCGGCGCGCCCGGCTTCATGGAGGTCGTGGTGGAAGGCCCGCGCGGCCCCATGGTGGTCTACGCCGACGACAAGGGCGAGTACCTGCTGATCGGCGACCTGCTGCAGGTGAAGAGCCGCCGCAACCTGACGCAGGAGCGCATGGACAAGCTCACCGAGGTGAAGTGGGACAGCCTGCCGCTGCAACAGGCGGTGAAGGTGGTGCGCGGCAACGGCCAGCGCAAGCTGGCGGTGTTCTCCGACCCCGACTGCCCCTATTGCCGCAAGGCCGAGCAGGAGTTCATGAAGCTCGACAACGTCACCATCTACACCTTCATGTATCCCCTGGAGATCCACCCCGACGCGCCGCGCAAGTCGAGGCTGGTGTGGTGCAGCAAGGACCGCGGCCAGGCCTGGCTGGACCTGATGCTGCGCGGCAAGCTGCCCGCCGGCAAGGACGACTGCAAGAACCCCATCGACGACAACATCGCCCTGGCCGCCCGTCTGCGCATCGACGGCACGCCGGCCATGCTGTTTCCCAACGGCAAGCGGGTGCCGGGCTACGCCGAGGCGGCCCGCCTGGAAGGCTTGCTGAACGCCTCGCAGAGCGTCGCCAAGTGAGCGCCCGTTCGCCGCGCCGGCGTTCAGCGGCAGCGGCCGACGTCGATCCAGCGCTTGAGCCAGGCTTCCGCGCGCTGGCGGGCGTGGCGGGCGGCGATCTTTTCCTCCGGACCCTGGTCGGCGCGGAAATCGAAGGCGCGCCGGGCCAGCGGATAGACCTGGTATTCCACCGGCACGCCGCGCTCCCACAGGGCGTAGAAGGCGCGCCCGCCGTTGATGCGGCGCAGCTCGAAATCCTGTTCGCCGATCAGGAACAGCATGGGCGTGGTGATGCGCATGATCTCGGGCGCGACGCGGAACAACTGGTCCGGCTCCGGCGCGTTGGGATTCTGCATGTGGCCGTAGTAGCTGACGATGGCGGCGATGTCGGCGCCGCGCTTGTCGGCCAGGCGGATGGCGTAGTAGGGGCCGCGCGACTGGGCGACGATGCCCACCGGCGTCTTGCAGGCCTCGGGCAGGGCGCGCAGGTAGTCGAGGGCCGCCTCGACGTCGCCTTCCGTGGCGGGATCATGCTCGGCCGGCCAGCGCTCGATCATGCGCCCGCTCTGCCAATCCGGCATCACCACCAGGAAGCCCTGTCGCGCCAGTTCCTGGATGTGCCGGCGCTCATTCTCGTCGATGCCGCGCTTGGCGTGGATGAACAGCACCGGGGGAAACGGCCCCTTGCCTTCCGGCACGGCGATCCGCAGGGGCACGTCGACGTCGCCGGAGCGCAGGGTCACCTCGCGCACCGCCACGTCGGCGGCGGCCATGGGCGCGGCCAGCGCCGCCAGCATAAGAAGCAGCTTCTTCATGGACCGGCTCCTTCAGGCAAGAGGGGGCAAGCATAACGCCTCGCCGCGCCAGCGGCATGCGCCGAGGCGCGCGGCGGCAGCGCCTTTTATACTGCCGGCATGACGGCATCGCCCCCCGACGAACCGCGCACCCCGCGCCCGGCGCCGATGGCGCGCGCGCTGCTGCTGTCGGCCTGCCTGCATGGCGCGGCCATCGTTCTGATCCAACCCAGCCCGGCGACCGACCGGCCGCACATGCTGGTGATCAGCGCCCGCCTGCAGCCGCCCCGCGTCGAGCCCGCGCCCGCCATGACGCCGGCGCCGGCCGAGTCCTCCCCGGCGCTGGCCGAGTCCTCCCCGGCGATCGCCGAGCCCGTCGC
>JBBIPL010000016.1:0-31711 GCA_037442845.1 Hydrogenophilales bacterium
GCATTTCAGGGGTGTCGGTCATTCCATTCCTCCGTAGGATTTACCGGAAGAGCCAGCTTTACTTTCATGCTGCTCGCTGGCTTCAGCCGACTTAGAACAAGCGCAGTACGGAGGAATTGGCCTCGGCTGACAACGAGAGGGCCGTGACCCCCAACTGCTGCCTCGTCTGCAGCAGCAACATGTTGGCGCCTTCCTCGTTGGTATCGGCCACGGTCAGCTTGGTGGCGCCCTCGGCCAGGGTGTTCACCATATCGGTGATGAACTGCTGACGCGTGGTCAGGATAGACAGGTTGGAAGCGAGGCCGGCACTTTCCGTGCGCAGCTTGCCCAAAGCCACATTCAGCGTCGTTTCGATATTGTCCAGGTTGGTGCCGCCAACCAGGTTGGCCGAAGTGAGCGAGCCCAAGCCGGTTTGCGTGCCGCCCGAAATCGCGAGGCCCGAGGCGCTTCCGTTGAAGCCCTGCATTTGCAGCGAGGTAGAGGCCTGTTCGTTGAAGTTGACCCTAAGCGCACCGCTGGACAGGAAATTGACGCCCTTGTATCCGGAATCCTCCACCGTGTTGTTGAGCTGGCGAACGAGTTCGTTGTACTGGGCGGTGAGGCCCTGCAGGTCGGCCGCAGAAGTGGTGGATGTCTGTGCCGAACGCGCTTGGGCAACGATACCGCGCAGCGCCTCGATGGTGCTGTTGACAGCCTTCACGCCATTGTCCGAGGCCTTCACCGTCTGGATCGCCTCGCTGATGTTGTCCTTGAGGCCATTGAGCAGGTCGGCCCGCTGCGTATGCGCCCGCGCGGCAAAGAAGTTGGTGGGGTTGTCGATGGCCGAGTTCACCCGCTTGCCGGTGGCCAGCCGCTCCTGCGTTCTTCCCAACAACTGATCCGTGGACTGCAGGCTCACCAGATTGGCCCGCATCGCCGATGTCAACGTGATATCGCCAATTGCCATGTCATCTCTCCATATAAAAGAAGCGATCCGACGGGACGGGATGCCAGGTCCGTGTTCTCGGCATCCTTCCATCCCACCCCAAGGAGCCCCAATCGGAAGCCGCCTGGATAGCGCCCGAATGAATCTCGGGGTGGACTTAGCAATTGGTGTGCCAACTACATTTCTTTACCCTTTATGACGATGAATCATGCAGTTGCATTCAACTTGCTGGACGTGGTCGCGGGCATCCAGGAAAACCTTCTCCCATTCACCTCTTGGATTGCGGCAAGGATTGCCTGGCGGAAATTCTTGCCGTGCCGCCGCCTGGGTGACGGATCCCCTGTGCACGCGGGCTTGCGGCACGCATGCGTACGCCACGAATGCGCCGCGGCGACGCGGAGCGCGTGCCGGCAACCGCTTGCGTGCCGCCGGCCGTGCTATGATGGCGGCCGCCCTGAATCTATCCCGACTGCAATGAGCGACCGCCAGAATCTGCAAGACCAGTTCCTCAACACCCTGCGCAAGGAACACGTGCACTGCTCGGTGTTCCTGGTGAACGGCATCAAGCTGGTGGGACGCATCGAGTCCTTCGATCAGTACATGGTGCTGTTGCGCGGCAACGACCAGGCCGTGCAGGCGATTTTCAAGCACGCGATTTCCACGGTGTCGCCTAGCAAGCAGGTCAGCATCGGTCCGCGCGCGGCGGCGGAAAGCGAGTAAGCGCCGGCGCCCGGGCAACACCTCCCTGCAAACAAAAACGACCGGCCAGCCGGTCGTTTTTGTTTGCACCTCGCGGATGCGTCGGCGCCAAGAGAGATGCCAGCATGGAACTCAACAGCAAGGTCTTCCTTATTTCGTCCTCCTTTGAACGGCAATGGCGTCCGCCTGCACGTTGTGGCCGCGGATCAGGGGTTTGAGATCGAACTTCAGGCTACCTTCGGGACAAATCGGCGTACAACGCCCGCAGTTGCTGCACTCGCCGGAAAACACATACCCGCGTTCTTCCAGTTTCTTCAGGTTGAGCACCTGCGGCTCCGGGCAAACCTTGGCGCATTCGCCGCAGTGGGTGCAGGTGTTCTTGTCGAAACGCACCCGAATCAGCGCGGTCTTGCCGATCAGGCTGTAGAACGCGCCCAGGGGGCAGAGATGGCCGCACCAGCCATGCTTGAGAATGAGCAGGTCGAACAGGAAGATGGCCAGCAGGGCGGTGAAGCCCAGCCCCAGGCCAAAGATGATCTCGCGATGCATCATGCCGATCGGACTGACCCACTCGAATGCCGCAAGCCCGCTGATCACGGTGATGACCAGGGTGGCGGCCAGCATGAAGTAGCGCAGTCCGCGCGGCAGATGAAAGATGGCCTGGATGCCCAGTTTGTTGTGCAGCCAGCCAGCGGCGTCGGTGACCAGGTTGACCGGACAGACCCAGGAGCAGAATACCCGGCCGAAGATCAGATAGAAGCCGAGGACCACGGCGACGCCGATCAGGCTCTCCTGCGCCAGCACGTGGCCGGTGAGGAAGATCTGCAGGGCGGCGAAGGGATCGGTCATCGGAATCAGGCCGATGAAGGTGGAGGCGGACAGATTTCCGGACAGCAGCCCCACATCCTTGGAGAATTCCCAGCCCCAGTGCAGGGTGCCGAAGAACAGCAGCAGAATGCCGACCTGGCTGATGCGCCGCAGGATGATGTAGCGCCAGACCCAAATCCCGGTCGGCACGGGGTGCTTCGCAGCAGTGGACGGAGCGCGCACGGCGGCCTCGCTCATAGTCCACCCTCATTGAGGTAATCCACGCCGGGCGCGGTCTTCGGCACGGCGGCGTCGGACCCATCCGCTGGCGCCGCCTCGGGCGCTTTGAAGTCCTGCGTGACCTCGGTGTCGAAAGTCCAGCCCAGGCGGTAATGCTCGCCGATTTTTCCCTGCACCAGCTTGTGCGGCAGTATGCGGATGGCCGCGATGGTGGTCGGGCAGGCCTTCTCGCAGATGCCGCAGCCGGTGCAGGCGTCGGAGTGCACCAGCGGCACGAACATGGCGTGCTTGGAAATCTGCCGGGGGTGGGTTTCCAGGGTGATGGCCTTGCCCTTGATGGGGCATTCCCGATGGCAGATCTCGCAGCGCAGGCCCTTCCAGGACAGACAGTTCTCGATGTCGATCACCGCCAGGCCCATGCGCGCGTCCTCGATTCTTTTCAGCGAGGGCGAAAGCGCACCGGTGGGGCAGGCCTTCATGCAGGGAATGTCCGGGCACATGATGCAGGGACCCGTGCGCGGCTCGAAGTAGGGCATGCCGATGGGCAGTTTGCCGCCGGCGGGTTGCAGCTTGAGGATGAGCGGCGGGCAATCCACCACGCATTGACCGCACTTGATGCAGGCTGCGTTGAAGTCGTCCTCGTCGAGAGCGCCGGGCGGACGCAGCGCATACGGGGCGGCGCGCGCCTCGTTGCGCAGGATGTAATCCCACAACAGACCGCCGGCGCCCGCGAGGGCGGCGCCTTGCGCAAGCTTCACGAGGAAGTCGCGGCGTTTGGGGCTCAGACCAACCGGGCCTTGGTCAGACATTCAATTCACCCGTAACAATGATTGGCCACTCGGGCCGGGGTGAAAGCGCGGGCTGACACACGCCTCGATGCCGGTGGGGCCCTTTTCCTTCAGCGCCCAGCGGATCTTTTCTTCCATGATGTCGATGGCCTTTTCCCAGGAGATGGGTGTGAACTTCCCCTTCTTGTCGAATTTGCCATCGGTCATACGCAACAAGGGCTGGGTCATGCGGTCCTGGCCGTAGTTGATCTTGCCGTTGAAGTAGCCCTTGATGCAGTTCAGGCCCTTGCTCACCGGCGCATCCGGATCGCCCTTGGCGGCGACGATGCGGCCGCCCTGGGTGGCCGCCATGATGCCGCAGCCAGCGCCGCAGAAACGGCAGACCGACTTATCCCATTGCCAGCCTCGTTCGGAAGCCTTGACGGCGGCCTCGGCCTCTTTGGAAAGCGGCACGCCCACCGTGGCGGCGGTGGCGCCGGCAATGCTGGTCTTCAGAAAATCACGAGGCGTAAGTCCCATCTCAGCCTCCTAGCCCGATCAACTGTTCAGATACTCGGGCACGACGCAGGCATCGAAACCGTCCTGCTCGTCTTCCAGTTCGGGCGGCATGCCTTCGTAGGTCCGCTCGTCCTCCGCGAGATAGTGGTACACCATCTCGGCCATAATCACGTGTGGCACCGCCTTGATGCGCTTGACACCCTCGATCTCGGCATGGATGTCGGCGGCTTCCTGCACCGCCACGATGCGGCCGGTCGCCTCATCCACCTGATGCACTTCCACGCCCTCGAGGGCGTTGAGGTTTTCCACCACTTCGCCCTGAAACTCAGGTTTCGTCACCACCAAAATGCCCGACAGATTCACGGTCTTCCTCCTAGCTTAGACAGCGCTGGAATCCTTACAACCAAGTCCTCGAAACGCCTTGATCCGCATCAATTCCTCGGCGCCATCAAAATGACTTAATGTTGCACATTGTCCGCTGCGTATTGCGAGTCAGCCTTGATCCTGGAAACCCGCCACTCCATCCACGAAATCCTCTCGCGCCAGCCCCTGTTCCGGGGGCTGGCCGATGACGAACTGCGGGAGATCGCCAACGGCACGCGCGAGTACCGCGCGAAGAAGAACGAGATCATCTTCCACAGCGGCGATACGGTGGAGGGCATGCATGTGGTGGTGATGGGTCAGGTCAAACTGTCGCTGCCCTCGTCGCAGGGCATGGAAAAGGTGGTGCACGTGTGCGGTCCGGGCAACACCTTCGGCGAAGCGGTGGCGTTTCTCGACAAACCCTACCCGGTGAACGCGCAGGCCACCGCCGAGAGCCTGCTGCTGCTGATCCCCAAACGCGTCCTGCTGGACGCCCTGGAACTCAGCAACACGCTGTGCCGCAAGATGATCGCCAGCCTGTCGGTGCGTCTGCACGAGATGATCAGCGACATGGAAACCTGCCTGCTGCGCAACAGCGTGCAGCGGGTGGTGTGCTTCCTGGTGCAATCCGCGCCGGAATCCGGCGACAGCTTCGAGGTCAGCCTGCCGGCCAGCAAGCAGACCATCGCCTCGCAATTGAACCTGGCGCCGGAAACCTTCTCCAGGGTGCTGGGCCAGTTGTCCGAGGCCGGCCTCATCCAGGTACGCGGCCGGCGCATCGCGGTACTCGACCGCCAGCGGCTGATCGGCTTCTCCGGCTGATCAGGCGGCGGCCAGTCCGCGTTGCAGGTCGGCGCGCAGATCGCGCAGGTCCTCCAGACCGACGGCGATGCGCACCAGGCCGTCGCCGATGCCGGCGGCGGCGCGCTGTTCCGGGCTCATGCGGCTGTGCGTAGTGCTGGCCGGATGCGTGATGGTGCTGCGGGTATCGCCGAGATTGGCGGTGATCGACAGGATCCTGCAGGCGTCGATGAGGCGCCAGGCGGCCTCGCGCCCCCCGGTCAGTTCGAAGGCGACGATGCCGCCGCCGCCGGACTGCTGCGACATGGCCAAGGCGTGCTGGGGATGCGAGGCCAGGCCGGGATAAAGCACGCGGCCGACGCCGGGCTGGTCCTGCAGCCACGCCGCCAGTTCGGCGGCGGCCGCGGTATGGGCGCGCATGCGCAGGGGCAGGGTTTCCAGTCCCTTCAGCAGCACCCAGGCGTTGAAGGCGGACAGGGTCGGTCCCGCCGTGCGCAGGAAGGTGTACACGCCTTCCATCAAATCCCTGGCGCCCAGCACGGCGCCGCCCAGCACCCTGCCCTGCCCGTCCAGATATTTCGTGGCGGAGTGGATGACGATGTCGGCGCCCAGTTCCAGCGGCCGCTGCAGGATGGGCGTGCAGAAGCAGTTATCGACCGCCAGCCAGGCGCCGTGCGCGTGGGCGAGGTCGGCGAGGGCGCGGATATCGCTGATCTCGGTGAGCGGGTTGGACGGCGACTCGACGAAGTACAGGCGCGTGTTCGGCCGCGTCGCCGCGCGCCATTCGGCGAGGTCGGTGGGTGAGACGAAGGTGGTTTCGACGCCGAAGCGGCCGAGGATGTTCTGCAGCAACTGCACTGTGGAGCCGAAGATGGAGCGTGAGGCGACGACATGCTCGCCGGCCTTCATCAGGCCCATCACCGTCGCCAGGATAGCGGCCATGCCGCTGGAGAAGGCGACACAGCGCTGCGCCCCCTCCAGCTGCGCCAGGCGTTCCTCGAACATGCTCACGCCCGGATTGGTGAAGCGGGCGTAGATGGGGCCGGCCGCGCTGCCGGCAAACCGCGCGGCGGCCTCGGCGGCGCTGGAAAACACAAAGCTGGAGGTCAGGAACATGGCCTCGGAATGTTCCTGGAAAGACGTGCGCGTGGTGCCGGCGCGCACCGCCAGGGTATCGGGATGCAGGTCTTCGGTATTCATGCGGTGGCCAGGTTCAGGTCCATCTGCGGAGTGGGCGGCATGGCGGGGACGGAACCGTTACGCCGGCCTTCCAGGCGGGCGAGATAGTCCTCGGTGACATCGCCGGTGACGTAGCAGCCGTTGAAACAGGAGGCATCGAAACGTTCGATGCGGGGATTTACCGAGCGCACCGCCGCGATGAGGTCGTCGAGATCCTGGTAGACCACCGCGTCGGCGCCGATCTCGGCGGCGATCTGCGCATCGGTGCGACCGTTGGCGAGGAGTTCGCCGCGCGTCGGCATGTCGATGCCATACACGTTGGGAAAGCGCACCGGCGGGCTGGCCGAGGCGAAATACACGGCGGTCGCGCCGGCGTCGCGCGCCATCTGGATGATTTCCCTGCTGGTGGTGCCGCGCACGATGGAATCGTCCACCAGCAAGACGTTCTTGCCCTTGAATTCCAGCGGCATGGCATTGAGTTTCTGGCGCACGGATTTCTTGCGTACCGCCTGGCCGGGCATGATGAAGGTGCGACCGATGTAGCGGTTCTTGATGAAACCCTCGCGATACGGCAGACCAAGCCTGGAGGCCAGCTGCAGGGCGGAGGGGCGGCTGGTGTCGGGGATGGGGATGACCACGTCGATGCGCAGGTCGGCACACTGGCGCCGGATCTTTTCGGCGAGATATTCGCCCATGCGCAGTCGGCTTTCGTACACCGAAGCGCCATCGAGCACCGAGTCAGGGCGGGCGAAGTACACGTATTCGAAGATGCAGGGCGTGAAGGGCGCCTGGGAGGCGCAGCGCTGGCTGAGCAACTCGCCGTTCTGGGTCACCAGCACCGCCTCGCCCGGCTCCACGTCGCGCAGCACCTGGAAGCCCAGGGCCTCCACCGCGACGCTCTCGGAGGCGATGATGTATTCAGGTCCGGCCTCGGTCTGCATCCTGCCCACCACCAGAGGACGAATGCCGTTGGGATCGCGGAAGGCGAGCAGGCCGAAGCCGGCGACCATGGCCACCACCGCGTAGGCCCCGCGGCAACGGCGGTGCGTACCGGAGACCGCGGCAAAAAGCTCATTGGCGGTCAGGCGATGGCCCTGCACGGCTTCCTGCAGTTCATGCGCCAAGATATTGAGCAGCACCTCGGAATCCGAGTTGGTGTTGACGTGACGCAGATCGTCGAGAAACAGCTCCCGCTGCAGCGCGTCGGTATTGGTGAGATTGCCGTTGTGGGCGAGGACGATGCCGAAGGGCGAATTCACGTAGAACGGCTGCGCCTCGGCCGGACTCGAGGCGGAACCCGCCGTGGGGTAGCGCAAATGGGCGATGCCGACGTTACCCAGAAGGTTGCGCATGTCCCGCGTGCGGAACACGTCGCGCACCATGCCTAGGTTCTTGTGCATGTGGAACATGCTGCCGTCCATGGTGGCGATGCCCGCCGCGTCCTGGCCGCGATGCTGCAGGAGTTGCAGGCCGTCGTAGAGCGCCTGGTTGACGGGCTGCCGGGAAAAGATGCCTACGATGCCGCACATGTCGCCGAACCTCGCTGGGCGCCTATTCCGGCGCGCCGGGGTGGATGGATCGGAGGGCGACGGCCGGAATGGCCGTCACACCGGGAAGTGTCGCGCGGCGCACGGGCGAAGCGTGGACGCTGGAGCGGAGTGTCTGCATGACGCGGGCTCAGGGACTGACCAGCACCGGGCTGAAGCCCCTGGCCTTGAGTTGAGCCTGATAGTCGAGCGCCTTCGCCTGCTCGGCGACGGGACCCACGCGCACCCGGTGTTGGCCGTTCACCGCCTGTACCGCCGCCTTGAAGCCGGCGGCCTGCGCCTTGGCCTGCAATTGGCGGGCGTTGGCCTCGCTGGAGAAAGCCCCGAGCTGCAGGAAATAGCCTTTGGCTGGCGCGACCTCGGCCTTCGCCGGCGCCTCCGGCGGATTCTCGGGCAGCGTGGACTTGCTCGCCGGCTTGCCCGCGGGCGCAACCGCTTCGCGCGCGGCGTCGCCGCGCGGCTCTGCCGGCTTGGCGGGAGCGCTCTGCCCGGGGCTGGGCGCAGGCGCGGGCTGGTCCGCTTGCACGGGCGGCGGTTCCTCGGCGGGCTTCGGCACGGCGGCCGGCGGCAGGGTCGGCTCCGCCTCCCGCGGAGCGGGATCCGCGCCCGCGGCGGGGGGCGCGGCGGCGGGTGCGGTCGGCGCCGGCTCGAACGGAGCATCTTTCGCGGGGATGCGCACCTCCACGTCCGGTCCCAAGGGTTTGGGCTCGGTATCGAACAGCATCGGCAACACCACCACGGCCGCCAGCGCGAGCGCCGCGGCGCCCACCAGTCGGCGCCGCGCGCGGCGTCGCAGGGCCATCTCTTGCTGGGTCAGAATCTTCGAATCAGCCATGGGTGATGCAGGGTCCGCCTGTGGTTTCCGCCAGTACCTCGGCCACGGTATGGAAAGAACCGAAGGCGAGAATTGTATCAGCCGCTTCCGCCTGTCGGCAGGCGTGAAGCCATGCCTGCGCGACGTCGGCATGCAGGCTGGCGTCGGCACCCATGGCCAGCAGGCGCGCCAGCAAATCGGCGCCGGCGAGTCCGCGCGGGCCGGCCAGTCCGGCCACGTGCCATTGATCGACGCGGCCTAGCAGCGGCGCAATGACGCCCTCCACATCCTTGTCCGCGAGCATCGCGAACACCGCGAGGACGCGCCCGCCCGGCGGCGCATCGGCAAGAATGTCGGCGAGGGCGCGCGCGGCATGCGGATTGTGCGCGACGTCGAGGATGCGCAGCGGCTGACGGCCGACGATGTGAAAGCGGCCCGGCGGGCGGGCGCCGGCCAGGCCCTGCCGCAGCGCGTTGACGGCGATCGGCAGGCGCGCGCGCAGGCTGTCGAGGGCGGCGACGGCACAGGCGGCGTTGGCATATTGATGCAGCCCTGGCAGGGCCGGGCGCGGCAGCGCCTGAAAGCTCCGGCCTTCCACCCGGCAGGTCCAGCCGGCATCGTCCACCTTCACCTGGATCGCTTCGTTCAGGCACAGCCAGCGCGCCCCTATCGCCTCGGCATGTCGGCGCAGGCTCAGCGGCGGTTCCGGGTCGCCGCAGATCGCCGGGCGCCCGGCACGGTAGATGCCGGCCTTCTCGAAGCCGATGGCCTCGCGCGTGTCGCCGAGGAACTGTTGATGGTCGAGATCCACGCTGGTCACCACGGCGCAGTCGGCCTCCCAGGCATTGACGGCATCCAGGCGTCCGCCCAGGCCCACCTCCAGCACCATGACCTCGACGCCGGCCCGCTGGAACAGCCAGAGAGCGGCCAGCGTGCCCTGCTCGAAATAAGTCAGGGGGGTGTCGCCGCGGGCCGCCTCCACCGCCGCGAACGCGGCGCACAACTCGGCATCCGCGGCCTCGGCACCGTCGACGCGGACGCGCTCGTTGTAGCGCGACAGATGCGGCGAGGTGTAGCAACCGACGCGATAGCCGGCGGCCGCCAGCGCAGACTCCAGGTAGGCGCAGGTGGAACCCTTGCCGTTGGTGCCGCCCACCGTGATGATGGGACAGGCGGGATAGAGGCCGAGCCGGTCGCGCAACAGAGCCACCCGCTCCAGGCCCAGCATGATGGCCTGCCCCTGGCGGCTTTCCAGGAGGCGCAGCCAGTCGGCCAGGGAGTCGGGCGCGTTCACTTCAGGCCCCGGCGCCATGCCCGCCCGCGCATCAGACCGGACTGGTCTTGCGGCTCAGCTGGGCGCAGAGGCGGGCGAGGGTCTTCTTCATTTCACGGCGATCGACGATGAGATCGACGGCGCCGTGCTCCAACAGGAATTCGGCGCGCTGGAAGCCCTCCGGCAGGGTTTCCCGCACGGTCTGCTCGATCACGCGGGGGCCGGCGAAACCAATCAGCGCCTTCGGCTCGGCGATGATGACGTCGCCCAGCATGGCGAAACTGGCGGACACCCCGCCCATGGTCGGATCGGTCAGCACCGAGATGAAAGGCTGGCGGTTGGCCGACAACTGGGTCAGGGCGGCCGAGGTCTTGGCCATCTGCATGAGCGAGTTGAGGCCTTCCTGCATGCGCGCGCCGCCGCTGGCGGCGACGCAGATGAAGGGCTTCTTGCCGCGCACCGAGGCTTCGACGCCGCGCACGAAACGCTCGCCCACGACGGAGCCCATGGAACCGCCCATGAAACGGAACTCGAAGGCCGCCGCCGTCACCGGCAGGCCGAACAGGCGCCCCTCCATGACCACCAGGGCATCCTGCTCCTCGGTTTCGCGCACGGCTTCGGAAAGACGATCCAGGTAGCGTCGGCTGTCCTTGAAGCGCAGCGGATCGATCGGCAGCACGTTGGCGCCGATCTCGTTGCGGCCTTCCTCGTCGAGCAGGATGTCCAGCCGCTTGCGCGCGCCGATGCGCAGGTGGTGAGCGCACTGCGGACAAACATGATGATTGGTTTCAAGGTCGGCAGCGTAGAGCACGGCCTCGCAACTCGGGCATTTGCTCCATAGGCCCTCCGGCACCACCTTCTTGGCGGACTCGCGACGCTTGATCTTGGGCGGGATGATTTTCTGGAACCAGCTCATGGTCGCATCCTTGTCGAACGCCGCACGGCGGCGCTTGAAGCTCCCCTCTCCCGCAAGCGGGAGAGGGGTTGGGGGGTGAGGGACGCGCGCATCACCAATCCGCTCAACGATCCAACGCCGCGCGCACGCCGGCCAGGAAAAGCCTGACATTGTCGAGGCGCGCAGCGTCGCTGGACTGTTCGATTTCCTGCACGATGCGCGAGCCGATCACCACGGCGTCCGCCGCCGCGGCCACCTGGCGCGCGGTTTCCGCGTCGCGGATGCCGAAACCGACGCCGACCGGCAGGCCCGCCTCGGCGCGGATCATGCCCACCCGCTCGGCCACTTCCGCCAGATCCAGGTTGGCCGCGCCGGTCACCCCCTTCAGCGACACGTAATAGACGAAGCCGCGCGCCTGCCTGGTGATGGCCGCCAGGCGCGCCGGCGGCGTCGTCGGCGCCAGCAGGTAGATGTTGTCCAAGCCCGCGGCCGCGCACTGCGCGGCGAAGTCGGCCGCCTCCTCGGGCGGGTAATCTACGGTCAGCACGCCGTCCACCCCGGCGTCGCGGGCGGCGGCGCAAAAAGCCTCCCAGCCCATGGCCTCGATCGGATTGGCGTAGCCCATCAGCACCACAGGCGTGGCGGTATCGGTCTTGCGAAACTCGGCGGTCATCGCCAGCACGTCGCGCAGGCCCACGCCGTGCTTCAGCGCCCGCTCGCTGGCGCGCTGGATGGTGGGACCGTCGGCCATCGGGTCGGAGAACGGCACCCCCAGCTCGATGATGTCCGCACCGCCCGCCACCAGGGCGTGCATCAGCGGGACCGTCTGCCCGGGGGCCGGATCGCCGGCGGTGATGAAGGGGATCAGGGCCTTGCGGTGGGCCGCCTTGAGGGCGGCGAAGGTGGTGGCGATGCGCGACATGTCAGAGCTCGATGCCCGACAGCCGGGCTACGGTGTTGATGTCCTTGTCGCCGCGGCCGGACAGGTTGACCAGCAGGATGCGATCCTTGTCCAGGGTCGGCGCGATCTTGGCGGCGTGCGCCAGGGCGTGGCTGGATTCGAGGGCGGGAATGATGCCCTCGAAGCGGCAGAGGTCGTGGAAGGCGCGCAGGGCCTCGTCGTCGTTGATCGCCACGTACTCGGCACGGCCGCTGTCCTTGAGCCAGCTGTGCTCGGGACCGACGCCGGGGTAGTCGAGGCCGGCGGAGACCGAATGGGTCTCGATGATCTGGCCGTTGGCATCCTGCATGAGGTAGCTGCGGAAGCCGTGCAGCACGCCCGGCGTGCCCGCCGACAGGGGCGCGGCGTGGCGGCCGCTGGCGACGCCCTCGCCGCCCGCCTCGACGCCGATCAGGCGCACGCCCTCGACCGGAATGTAGGGATGGAAGATGCCGATGGCGTTGGAGCCGCCGCCGACGCAGGCGATCACGGCGTCCGGCTGGCGGCCCAGCATCTCGTTCATCTGCGCCTTGCACTCCTCGCCGATGACGCACTGGAAGTCGCGCACCAGCATGGGATAGGGATGCGGGCCGGCGGCGGTGCCGAGGATGTAGAAGGTGGATTCGACGTTCGTCACCCAGTCGCGCATGGCCTCGTTCAGGGCATCCTTGAGGGTCTTCGAGCCGGATTCGACGCCGACCACGGCGGCGCCCAGCAGCTTCATGCGATAGACGTTGGGCGACTGCCGCTTGATGTCCTCGGCGCCCATGTAAACCACGCATTCCATGCCGTAGCGCGCCGCCACGGTGGCCGAGGCGACGCCGTGCTGGCCGGCGCCGGTCTCGGCGATGACGCGTTTCTTGCCCATGCGCCGGGCGAGCAGGGCCTGGCCGATGGTGTTGTTGATCTTGTGCGCGCCGGTGTGGTTGAGGTCCTCGCGCTTCAGGTAAATCTGCGCGCCGCCCAGTTTTTCCGACCAGCGCCGGGCATGGTAGATGGGACTGGGGCGGCCCACGTAATGGCGCAGTTCATGGCGGAATTCCGCCTGGAAATCCGGATCCGCGCGGGCGGCCTCGTATTCGCGCCGCAACTCATCGAGGGCGGCCATCAGGGTCTCGGCGACGAAGACGCCGCCGTAGGGGCCGAAATGCCCGCGGGCATCCGGCAAATCATGCATCTGCATTGCGCACTTCCTTCATGAAGGCGGCGATCTTCGCCGCGTCCTTGATGCCTTTCAGGGGCGTTGCTCCCCGCATGGCTTCCACGCCGCTGCTGACGTCCACCGCCCAGGGCCGCGTGGCGCGAATCGCCGCAGCCACGTTGCCGGCATCGAGGCCGCCGGCGAGGATCACCGGCCTGGGCAGGTCCGGCGGGATCAGCGACCAGTCGAACCGCTCGCCGGTGCCGCCATGCGCGCCCTCGCTCCAGGCATCCAGCAGCAGGCCGCGGGCGTCGGCATACGAGGCGGCGAATTGTAGCAAATCGACCCCCGGCCTCACCCGCGCGGCCTTCAGGTAGGGCACGCCGAAGGCACGGCAGAAAGCGGGGGCTTCCTCGCCGTGGAATTGCAGCAGGTCGGGACGAAAACGGCGCAGGACCGCCTCCACCTCGACGGCTGCCGGGTTGACGAACAGGGCGACGCTGGCGACGAAGGGCGGCAGGGCGGCGACGATGGCGGCGGCGCGCTCGGCGTCGACATGGCGCGGACTGCGTGTGAAGAAGACCAGGCCGATGGCGTCGGCGCCTGCGCGCGCGGCCGCCAGGCCGTCCTCGATGCGGGTGATGCCGCAGATCTTGGCTCGGGTCATGCTGACGAAATCAGAATCCGGGTAGGAGGAGTTCAGGAGAGCGGGCCTCGGCGGGCAAGCCCCAGGCCGCATCGTATTCCACTTCCGTCAGGTAGAGGCCATCCGCCGCGAAGGTAGCGGCGCCGCGCGCGCGGTCGCGCGATTCCAGCACCTCCGCCACCCACTCCACGGGACGGCGCCGCAAACCCACCCAGACCAGGGCGCCGAGCATGTTGCGGATCTGATGGTGCAGGAAGGCATTGGCGCGAAATTCGAAGCGCAGCAGGTCGCCGCGGCGGCTCACGCTGGCCTGGCGCAGTTCGCGCACGGGGCTCCTGGCCTGGCATTCGGCGGCGCGGAAAGCGGAAAAATCGCGCACCCCGAGCAGGCTGGCGGCGGCCGTCGCCATCGCCGTCTCGTCCAGAGCGCCGTGCACCCACCCTACCCGGCCATGCAACAGCGCCGGACGCACGGGCCGGTTGAGCAGCAGATAGACATAGGCGCGTTCCAGGGCATGCCGGCGGGCATCGAAATCCGGCGCCACGGCACGCGCCCAACGCACGGCGATGCCGTCCGGCAGATGGGCGTTGACGCCCTTGACCCAGGCGGCCGGCGGGCGCGGGCGCGGACTGTCGAAATGCGCGACCTGGCCGAGGGCATGCACGCCGGCGTCGGTGCGCCCGGCGGTCACCGTGCGCACGGGTTCGCACTGGATCAAGGCGAGCGCGCGTTCCAGATGATCCTGCACCGCGCAGCCGCCCGGTTGCGTCTGCCAGCCGCAAAAACCGCGCCCGTCGTACTCCAGGCCCAGGGCTATGCGTTCAGCCATAGGGCCAGGAGCGCGGCCAGCAACGCCGTCGGCGCGAGCAGGTCGAGGGGACGCAGGGGGTGCATGCGGATGGAGAAACCGCCGGGCAAGTCATCGCCGGCGTCGGCGTCGAGCAAACGGGCAAGATTGCCGCGCCCGCGTTCCAGACGTTCAATGGCTTGCAGCGTGAGGCCCAGCCGCAGGGCGGCGCGCCGGCTGTCGACGCCCAGCGCGGAAAACGGCGCGGCCAGCCGATAAAGGCCTTCGAGTAAACGCTCGCTGGGCTGGGCCAGCACCAGGATGTCCAGCCAGAGCAGCAGCAGCAACAGACGCAGCGCTTGCCCGGCGCCATGCAGCAAGCCTGCATGGCTGGGCGAGTAGTCGCCGAGCGCGGGCAACAGGGGTTCTCCCGGCAGGCCATAGGCGTAGCCCAGGACCAGCACCAGCAGCAGCCAGCGCGCGCGCCACATCAGGCGGAAGGGAGCGCGGCGAAGGACGGCGAGAAGCGGCAGGGCGGCAAGCGTCAGCAACGCAACCATGAAAAAAGGCAGCCCTGGGGTTGCCAGGGCTGCGATGAGGTAGGTCAGGATGCGACTGGCGGGGTGCAATCAGCCCGCCTCGGCGATGAGCTTTCCAGCCTCGGCTTTCTGGGCGGCATCCCCCTCGTTGAGTACTTCCTGCAGGATTTCGCGGGCGCCTTCGCGGTCGCCCATTTCCAGATAGGCCCGGGCCAGATCCAGCTTGGTGTTCACTTCCTCGCGCAATTCGGGGTCGATGCCGCCTTCGGCGGGCGCGGCCTCAGGCTCGGCTTCGGCGGCGGCGGCCGGAACTTCGTCGGGCAGCGCGGCCGGCTCGAAATCCATGGCCGGCTCCGGCGCGGCCGCGAATTCCTCGATGGCCGGCGCCTCGGCGATTTGCAGATCGAGATCGATGCCGGAAAGGTCCAGCACCGGCGCCTCCTCGGTCGGCGTCTCCGCTACCGGTGCCGGCATGCTCTCTTCCTCGACGGGGGTGGCCGTCAAGGCTTCCATCATGTCTTCCAGCGGCGTCGCGGCAAACGCCTCCTCAGCGGTTTCCAGGGCTGGCATGGACTCGGGCAAAGCGGCCTCGATCTGCGCGCCCAGGTCCGCGGCAAGGGGCTCCGCGAACGGCTCGATCGCCGGCGCGGCCTCCGCCTCGGAGGCGGGGGAGGTCAGCGGTTCCGCGTCCCAGCCCAGATCGGGCATGGAGGCGTCGGGCTCGACCGCCTTCGCGGCGGGCTCACGGACGAAATCCAGGGACAGATCGGCCGGAGCGGGCGCGGGCGCCGCTGCGGCGGCGGCGGCCGCGATGCCCGCCGCGCTGGCGGCAAGACCGACGGCGCCGAGAGCGGCCGGGGCCTCAGCCATGCCGCCCGCGCGATACAGCGGGTTGTCCGGGTCGATGGAACGCCCCATCTCGGCGGCACGCTGCCAGACCGGGGTGTTCTGGCCGCCCAGGCCGGCGTACAGCTCGCTGGCGGCGTTCTCGAACAGCACCGTGTCCTTGCGCGCGGCGTAGATCTCCAGCAGTTTGAGGGCGATCTCGTGGCGGCCGGGATCCTTGCCAAGCGCCTCCTTGAGGATTTCCTCGGCCTGGGCATCGCGGCCGTAGGCCATGTACACCTCGGCCTCGGCGATCGGGTCGACTTCATGGCTGTCGATCGCGCCCATGCCCAGCTTGCTGAAATCGGTCAGCAGCATGCTGCTTTCCGTCGCCACGCCGGCGGGCGGCGGTGCGGCGGGAGGATTGAAGACGACGTTGTTCTTGAATTCGCCGCCGGTCATGATGCTGTCTTCGAACTTGTTCAATCCCTGCTTGCGGCGGCTGCCGACCATCATCATCCACAGCAGGCCGGAGAGCAGCACGGCGGCGATGAGTCCACCGACATACAGCGGGTTGCCCAGGAAGGTCGACCACCAGCTTGGCGCATCCGCTGGCGGCGCCAGCGCGGGGACCGGCGAGGGAGCCGGCGAAGCCGCCGCGGGAGCAACGGGAGCCTCCGCCGGGGTGGGGGCCGGCGCCGCGGGCGGTTCGACGGGGGCCGGGGTTGCCACGGGCGGCGGCGCCGCCTTGCCCGCCTCCTGGGCCTTGAGTTCCAGCATCTTCTGCAGGTCGCGCACACTGCGCTCGAGCTGGCCCACGCGGTCGTTGGCCTCCTGCAGGGCGCGGTCCTTGGCCAATATTTCCTCTTCCAGGGCGCGCAGGCGTTCCTGGGTTTTGGCGTCCGCCTTGCCCGTCGCGGTACCCGGCTCGCCCTTGGAAACGCTGAGGACATCCTGGGCGGGGGCCGGCGGGGTCGGCCGCGCCTCGGCCTGAGGCGTGATCTTGCCGGTGGCGGCGGGCACATCGGCCGGGGAGACGGCGCCGGCCGCCTCGGCCAACTGCCGACGATAGGCCTGCCAGTCCTGAACGTGGGCGCGGATGCTGCGTACCGCATCCCGCTGCGAGGTCGCCGTCAGCGTGCCGGCATCGGGCACATTGAGGACCTCCCCGCGTTTCAGGCGGTTCATGTTGTCGCCGCTGAACGCGCGCTTGTTGGCCTGATAGAGGCCCACCATCATCTGCTCGAGACTGACTTCCGTCGGTTTGACCTTTGCGGCGATGGCGCGCAGGGTTTCCCCGGACTTCACCGGACCATAGCGTTGCGGCGCTGGCGCAGCGGCGGCTTCGGCCTGAGCCGCGGGCTTCGGTTTCGGCGGCGCCTCGAAAGCGGGCTGCGGCTTCGCTTCGACGGGGCGCGCAGGCTCGGCGGCGGCCACCGCCTTGACCGCCTGGGCGGGCTTGGCGGCGCTGGGCGGATCGAGCAGGACGGTGTATTCGCGGACGATGCGCCCGGAGCTCCAATTGAGTTCAACCAGCAGGTCGAGGAAGGGATCGGCGACGTTGGCGGAAGAGGTGATGCGCACGACGGGCTGTCCGTTGGCGCGCTGCTCCACCGTGAAACGCAGGTTGTTGAGGACCTCGCCGCGTTCGATGCGGGCCTGCCGGTAGGCCTCGAAGCCGGCCAGCTTGGCCGACAGGTCGGCCAGTTCCTCCTTGCTGACGGAGAGCAGTTCGATCTCCGCCATGAGGGGCTGTCCGAGAGCGGATTGAACCGTCAGCTTGCCCAGCCCGGCGGCGTTGGCGGCCCCCGACGCCAACAGCAGCGCCAATGCCAACTCACTGATTTTCATGGATTTTTTCATCTCATCGCCTTTATCGACTGAATTTGGCCGAGGAATACGTAAAAGTTTCCGTCCCTTGTCGGCAAGATGTCCTAATTCCTTAAATGTGTCATGAGCTTAGGCGCATATCCTGATGTCGCCTCACGTTAGCATTGAAGTCGCGGGCTGATCAATCCAATTTTCCACGGCGGACACCAGCGCCCCCGCTTCCATCTGCAAGGGGTCGAACACCAGCCAGAAGCGAAAACGTCCGGCATCACCGCGTATGCGGCCGACAAACACGGCCTCGCTGCCCTGCGCGTCGGTCGCCGGAGTGGGTGTGGCGGCGGGCAGATCGGCCTCCATCAGGACCAGATCATCCCTGTGGCGCAAGGCCGCGCGCAGGGCATGGGCATCCACCGCAGCGTCGGCGCGTACATGCAGTTGCGCCGCCGCGCCGAAAAACAGCGGCGCCCAGGCCACGCTGAACTCCACCGACGCGTCGTCCACGCGCCGGGCACAGGCGGCGCGCAGGCGATTCGCGTAGTCTTGCGGGCCGGTGGCTGCATCGTGCGGCAACAGATTGAAGGCGATGCGCAGGGGAAAAACCTCCGCATCCGGACTGTCCATGTTGAACAGGCCGCGCGACTGGGCGGCCAGCTCCTCGACCGCGTCCCGTCCCGCATAGGACACCGGCAGGGCGACGAAGGCGTCCGCCGACAGCGCACCGCCGAGCGCGGTGAGCGTGCGCAGCACACGCGCCACCGCCACCGCGGGAGCCGGATCGAGATCGTCGACCGTGCGAATCGGCATGGCCGGACAGCGGGCGCGCGCCGCCTCGACCCAGTGCGCGGCGCCGGGCGCGCGGCTGGCCGCCAGCAACGCCTGGGCGCGGCCGAAATCGAAGCCCTCGGCCGGCTCGCACGGCCACTCCTGGCCACGAAAGGTCACGCTGCTGTCGGCCTCTCCCACGCTGAGGGCATACAGCCGCCCGACCGGCACCTTTCGCTCCTCCAGAATCCGCAGGATGGCGGCGCCGAGGGGATCATCGGCGCCGAGTAGCGCCAGGTCGAAAGCGGGCGCGCCGGCCTCCGGCCGGGCCGTGGATCGGGCCGCCAAATCAGGCTTCCAGCAGGATGCGCAGCATGCGGCGCAGCGGTTCGGCAGCACCCCAGAGGAGCTGGTCGCCGACGGTGAAGGCGGAGAGATAGTCCTTGCCCATGTTGAGCTTGCGCATGCGCCCCACCGGCACGGTCAAGGTGCCGGTTACGGCGGCCGGAGTGAGCTGCTGCATGGTGATCTGGCGGTCGTTGGGCACCACCTTCACCCAGGCGTTGTGCTCGGCGATGATGCCGTGGATCTCGTCCAGGGGCACGTCCCGGGTCATCTTGATGGTCAGCGCCTGGGAGTGGCAGCGCATGGCGCCGACGCGCACGCACAGACCGTCGATGGGAACCGGGTTATCGGCACGGCCGAGGATCTTGTTGGCCTCCACCTGGGCCTTCCACTCTTCCTTGGACTGCCCGGATTCGAGTTGCACGTCGATCCACGGGATCAGGCTCGCCGCCAGCGGCACCGGCCAGGCATTCAAGGGATAGCGCTCGGAATGCAGGAAGTCGGTGACCTTGCGGTCGATCTCCAGGATGGCGGAGGCCGGGTCGTCCAGCAGCGGCTTCACCTCGGCGTTCACCGCGCCCATCTGCTGCAGCAGTTCGCGCATGTTGCGGGCGCCGGCGCCGGAGGCCGCCTGGTAGGTCTGGGGGGCGATCCACTCCACCAGCCCCTGGTCGAACAGGCCGCCGATGGCCATGAGCATCAGGGAGACGGTGCAGTTGCCGCCCACATAGGTCTTCACGCCGTTCTTCAGGCCGTCCTGGATGACGTGCTTGTTCACCGGGTCGAGGATGATGATGGCCTCGTCCCGCATGCGCAGGGCGGAGGCGGCGTCGATCCAGTAGCCGTTCCAGCCGGCGGCGCGCAGCTTGGGGTACACCTCCTTGGTGTAGTCGCCGCCCTGGCAGGTGATGATCACCTCCATGGCCTTCAGCTCGTCGATGCTGTTGGCGTCCTTGAGCGGCGGCACGTCCTTGCCGATGTCCGGGCCCTTGCCGCCGGGGTTGGAGGTGGTGAAGAACACTGGATCGATGGCATCGAAATCCCGTTCTTCCTTCATGCGGCTCATGAGCACCGAGCCCACCATGCCGCGCCAACCGATCAGACCTACTCGTTTCATTTGCTTTTCCTTGGTAAGGCGGGAAAAGGGAAACGGGAAACGGGAAACGTGAAGACCGTCACATCCTGGACAGATCTGATCTTGCGTTTCCCGTTTCCCTTTTCCCGTTTCCCAAAGTCAATCACATCGCCGCCGCCACGGCGTCGCCCATCTCGCTGCACGACACCCGCTGGCAGCCCTCGGTCCAGATGTCGCCGGTGCGGTAACCCTGGGCGATCACCTGCTTCACCGCGTTGTCGATGCGGTCGGCGGTGGCCTTGTCGTTGAAGGTGTACTTGAACATCATGGATACGGACAGGATAGTGGCCAACGGATTGGCCAGGTTCCTGCCGGCGATGTCCGGGGCGGAGCCGTGGATGGGCTCGTACATGCCCTTGTTGTGCTCGTCCAGGGACGCGGAGGGCAACATGCCGATGGAGCCGGACAGCATGGAGGCCTCGTCGGACAGGATGTCGCCGAAGATGTTGCCGGTGACGATGACGTCGAACTGCTTGGGATTGCGCACCAGCTGCATGGCGGCGTTGTCCACGTACATGGTGGAGAGTTCCACCTCCGGGTACTCCTTCGCCACCTCGGCCACCACTTCCTTCCACAGTTCGGAGCATTCGAGCACGTTGGCCTTTTCCACCGAGCACAGTTTTTTGGCACGCTTCATGGCGATGCCGAAGGCCACGTGAGCCACCCGGCGCACCTCGGCCTCGGAATAGATCATGGTATTGAAGCCCCAGCGCTGGCCGTCGCGCACCTCGATACCGCGCGGCTGGCCGAAATACACGTCGCCGGTGAGTTCCCGCACGATCATGATGTCCAGGCCGGACACCACTTCCGGCTTCAGGGTGGAGGCGGAGGCCAGTTCCGGATACAGCAGGGCCGGACGCAGGTTGGCGAACAGGTTGAGTTCCTTGCGGATGCGCAAGAGGCCCCGCTCCGGGCGCAGGGGCCGGTCCAGCCTGTCGTACTGGGGGCCGCCGACGGCGCCCAGCAACACCGCGTCGGCGGCCTTGGCCAGCTTCAGGGTGGCTTCGGGCAGCGGATCGCCGGCCGTGTCGTAGCCGGCGCCGCCGATGGCGGCTTCCTCGGTCTCGATCTTCATGCCCTCGCGCTGGAGCACGTCCAGCACCTTCATGGCCTGGGCGACGATTTCCGTTCCGATGCCGTCACCCGGCAGTACAGCGATCTTCATGCAACTTCCTTTCAGGCGAACAGCCAGGGCGCCTCGTCTTTGCGGCGGGCTTCGTAGGCTTGGATCCGGTCGGTGAACTTGAGGGTCAGGCTGATGTCGTCCAGGCCGTTCAACAGGCGGTGCTTGCGCTCCGGGTCCACCTCGAAGGCGAAGGCTTCGCCGGACGGGGTGGTCACGGTCTGGGCGGCCAGATCCACGCTGAGTCTGTAGCCCTCGGCGGCGACGGTCTCCCGGAACAGCTGGTCGACCACGTCGGCCGCCAGGACGACGGGCAGCACGCCGTTCTTGAAGCAGTTGTTGAAAAAGATGTCGGCGAAGGACGGCGCGATGATGGCGCGCAAGCCATAGTCCTCCAGTGCCCATAGCGCGTGTTCGCGGGACGAGCCGCAGCCGAAGTTCTCCCGCGCCAGCAGCACCGAGGCGCCCTGGTAGCGGGCCTGGTTGAGCACGAAGTCCGGGTTCAGCGGCCGCTTGGAACAGTCCATGCCCGGCTCGCCGTGGTCCAGATAGCGCCACTCGTCGAAGGCGTAGGGGCCGAAACCGCTGCGCTTGATCGACTTGAGAAATTGCTTGGGGATGATGGCGTCGGTATCCACGTTGGCGCGGTCCAGCGGCGCCACCAGCCCGTCGAGGCGGGTGAAGGGCTTCATCGCGTGGACCTCTGGATCGCCTCGCCGGCTTTCTCCACGTCCTCGCCGATGCCGCGCAGGGTGTTGCAGCCGACCATCATGAACACCACGCCGATCGCCGCCGCCAGCACCAGCACCTTGATGGCCACCAGGCCGATGATTTTCTGCGGAGTCATTGCCTCACCTCATTTGCCAATACTCGAATATCCACGAAATGTCCGAACACGGCCGCCGCCGCCGCCATGGCGGGGCTGACCAGATGCGTGCGGCCGCCCTGCCCCTGGCGGCCCTCGAAGTTTCGGTTCGAGGTGGAGGCGCAGCGCTCGCCGGGCTCCAGGCGGTCGGCGTTCATGGCCAGGCACATGGAACAGCCCGGATCGCGCCACTCGAAGCCGGCGGCGGTGAACAGCTTGTCCAGCCCCTCGGCCTCGGCCTGGGCCTTCACCAGACCGGAACCGGGCACCACCATGGCCAGTTTGACGTTGGCGGCCACCTTGCGGTTCTGTGAGACCGCCCAGTTCGCCACCTTGGCCGCCTCGCGCAGGTCCTCGATGCGGGAATTGGTGCAGGAACCGATGAACACCTTGTCCACGTCGATCTGGTCGATGGGGGTGTTGGGAGCCAGGCCCATGTAGGCCAGGGCGCGCTCCCAGTCGGATTTCTTCACGGCATTGGGCGCATGGGCCGGATCGGGCACGCGGCCGTCCACCGGCGCCACCATTTCCGGCGAAGTGCCCCAGGTGACCTGGGGTTTGATGGCGGCCGCGTCCAGTTCCACCACCGCGTCGAAGGCCGCGCCCGCATCGGACACCAGACTGCGCCACCAGGCGGCGGCCTGTTCGAATTGCTCGCCCTTGGGCGCATAGGGCCGGCCGCGCATGTATGCGACGGTCTTCTCGTCCACCGCCACCATGCCGGCGCGCGCGCCCGCCTCGATGGCCATGTTGCACAGGGTCATGCGGCCTTCCATGGACAGGTCGCGGATGGCCGAGCCGGCGAACTCCACCGCGTAGCCCGTGCCGCCGGCGGTGCCGATGCGGCCGATGATCGCCAGGGCGATGTCCTTGGCGGTGACGCCGAACTTCAGTGCGCCCTCCACCCGCACCTGCATGGTCCTGGCCTTCTTCTGCCACAGGCACTGCGTGGCCAGTACGTGCTCCACCTCGGAAGTGCCGATGCCGAAGGCCAGGGCGCCGAAGGCGCCGTGCGTGCTGGTGTGGGAATCGCCGCAGACGATGGTCATGCCCGGCTGGGTGAAGCCCTGCTCGGGCCCGATGACGTGGACGATGCCCTGGCGCGGGTCGTGCATGCCGAATTCGGTGATGCCGAACTCGGCGCAGTTGGCGTCCAGGGTCTCCACCTGGGTGCGGGAGACGGGGTCGGCGATACCCTTGTCCCGATCCGCGGTGGGAATGTTGTGGTCCGGCGTCGCCAGCAGCGAGGCCAGGCGCCAGGGCTTGCGGCCGTTCATCTTCATGCCCTCGAAGGCCTGCGGGCTGGTGACTTCGTGCACCAGTTGCCGGTCGATGTAGAGCAGCGCGGTGCCGTCGGGCTCCACGTGCACCACGTGGCTGTCCCAGAGCTTGTCGAAAAGGGTGCGGGCGGACATGCGTTCAGCGGGAAATATTAGTAAGCGGTGAATTATGACACAGCGCCCGCGTGGCCGAGACCGAAGGCCGGACTCAGGCCGGGCCCTGTCCTGGCCTGCCCTTCCAGGCAAAAAGCAAGGCGGCGATGAGCGCGAAGCCCGCCGCCAGGCTGTAGGTCATGCCTGAACCGAGGCCATCCCAGGCCGCTCCGGAATAGAGGCTGCCCAGGGTGCCGCCGGCGCCGAAGGCAAGGCTGTTGTACAAGGCCTGTCCGCGTGCCTGGTTCTTGCCGGTGAAATGGCGGTGCACCAGGGCCAGTGCGGAGGCGTGGTAGGCGCCGAAGGTGAAGGCGTGCATGAGTTGCGCCAGCAGCAGCACCGGCAGGTTGTCCGCCTGCCAGCCGATGAGCAGGAAGCGGACGGCGGCGATGACCAGGGCGGCCAACAGCACGGTCTCCACGCGCACCCGGGCGAACACCCGCGGCATGATGAGGAAAATGCCGATTTCGCAGACCACCCCGAGCGCCCAAAGCCAGCCGGCCATGGATTTGCTGTAGCCGCTTTCCACCAGGTGGATGGTGAAGAAGGTGTAATAGGGGCCGTGCGCCGCCGCCATCAGCATGGCGGCCGCCAACAGGGCCAGCACCTCGGGCCGGCGCAGCACCTCGCCCAAGGGGATGTGCACGTGGTCCCGGTGGGCGATCTCCGCCTCCGGAATCAGGCGGGAAGTGAGCACGATGCCGAGCAGCAGGCCCAGCACCACCCAGGGCACCAGGCGGATGGAGGCATGGTCCAGCGCCCAGCCCAGGCCCACCACCACGACGATGAAGCCGATGGAGCCCCAGAGGCGGATGCGGCCATAGCGGTCGGCGCGCTCGCCCAGATGCGACAGGGTGGTCGCTTCCACCAGCGGCAGCGAGGCGCTCCAGAAAAAGCTGATCAGGCTCATCACCGCGAACAGCGGCCAGAAGCTGGTGGCCCAGAACACGCCGACGAACGACAGCAGGGAAGCCATGGCCGCCAGGCGCACGATGGCGACGCGCCGCCCGCTGCGGTCGGCGATGTGGCCCCAGATGTTGGGCGCGAAGATGCGCATGACCTGCAGCAGGGACATGAGCACGCCGATCTGGAAGGCGTTGAACTCCAGCGAATGCAGGTACAGCCCCCAGAACGGCGCCATGGCGCCGACGAAGGCGAAATAGAAGAAATAGAAGCCGGACAGGCGCCAGTAGGGAACCGGGCTCATCGCGGACCTGCGGCGCTGTAAACAAAACGGCCCGGAGGGAGTCTCCGGGCCGCTCGCGGTGTGGCCACGCCTACTTCGCCGTCACCAGCATGCGGTACAGCTTGTCCTTGAGGTTCACGCGGATCTTCTTGAGTTCCTCCTCGTACAGCTCCGAGGCCGCCTCAACCCGCTGCTCGATGCGCTGGATCTTGTGGTCGATGTCGTCGTAGTCGCGCATCATCTTCACGAACTGGTCGTTGGACAGGACCAGCTTGCGGATGGTGTCGGCGTGCTCGGGGAATTCGTGGTAGAGGTCGTGGCTTTCGATCATTTTTTTCGCTCCTTTGCTTGGTCGGCTTAGCGGGTTGAACCGGGAATGACGGGGGTGGGGCAGCGCGCGTCGGCGTTCTGGCCGCGCTGGCGCAAGGCGTGGTCCATGAGCACGATGGCCAGCATGGCCTCGGCGATGGGCGTGGCGCGGATGCCGACGCAGGGATCGTGGCGGCCGTGCGTCACCACCTCGGTGGGCCGGCCGTCCACGTCGATGCTGCGGCCGGGAATGCGGATGCTGGAGGTGGGCTTGATGGCGATGGAAGCGGTGATGGCCTGGCCGCTGGAAATGCCGCCCAGGATGCCGCCGGCGTGGTTGGAAAGGAAACCCTCGGGCGTCAGTTCGTCGCGGTGCTCGGTACCCTTCTGCGCCACGCAGGCAAAACCGTCGCCGATCTCCACGCCCTTCACCGCGTTGATGCTCATCAGGGCATGCGCCAGATCCGCGTCCAGGCGGTCGTAGACCGGCTCGCCCAGGCCCACGGGCACGTTCTCCGCCACCACGTTGATGCGGGCACCGACCGAATTGCCTTCCTTGCGCAACTCGTCCATGTAGGTTTCGAGCTGGGGCAGGCAGGAGGAGTCGGCGGCGAAGAAGGCGTTGCCCTCCGCGTCCAGTTCGCTCCAGGCCTTGAAGGGCACCACGATGGGCCCGAGCTGGGCCAGATAGCCGCGAATGACGGTGCCGAATTTCTCGTGCAGCCACTTCCTGGCGATGGCCCCGGCCGCCACCCGCACCGCCGTCTCCCGCGCCGAGGAACGGCCGCCGCCGCGATAATCGCGGAAGCCGTATTTCTGGTTGTAGGTGTAGTCGGCGTGGCCGGGCCGGAAGGTGTTGGCGAGGTTGCCGTAGTCCTTGCTGCGCTGGTCCTCGTTGCGGATCAAGAGGGCGATGGGCGTGCCGGTGGTGCGGCCCTCGAACACGCCGGAGAGGATCTCCACCGTATCCGACTCGCGCCGCTGGGTGACGTGGCGCGAGGTGCCCGGCTTGCGCCGGTCCAGGTCGATCTGGATGTCCGCCTCGGTCAGGGTCAGGCCCGGCGGGCAACCGTCCACCACGCAGCCGATGGCCGGCCCATGCGATTCGCCGAAGGAGGTGACGGAAAAGGCCAAACCGAGGGTGTTGCCGGACATTTGCGTGGGAAATCGGGGAATTGGCGGGGATTATCGCATGTCAGCCCGATTTCGCCGCCGCTTGGGAAACCAACTCCAGTCCAAGCCCTACCCCAAACCCGGTGATGTCGGATCCGGCCGCGCCCAGGCCGCCCTTGCAGCGGCTGGCGGACAGGTCCACGTGCAGCCAGGGGGTGTCGCCGACGAAGCGGTTGAGAAAGCGGGCGGCGAGGATGTGGTCGGCCGCGCCTTCGAGGGTGCATTGCTTGACGTCGGCCACACTCGAATCCAGGGCCTCGTCATAGTCCTCCGGCATGGGAAAGGCCACCACCCGTTCGCCGCTTGCCTGGCCCGCCGCGACCGCACGCGCCGCGAATTCCTCGCGATTGGCGATCACCCCGCTCATGCGCTCGCCCAGGGCTGTGGTCATGCTGCCGGTGAGGGTGGCGAAATCCATGATGGCCTGGGGTTTCGCCTTCGCCGCCAGGGCCAGGGTGTCCGCCAGCACCATGCGGCCCTCGGCGTCGGTGTGGACGATCTCGATGGTGGCGCCGTTGAAGGCGGTCACCACCTCGTTCTGGGTGTAGGCCTCGGGCGACAGATGGTTCTGGGCGATGGCCAGCCACGCTTCCAGGTTGACCGGCAGCCCAAGCCGGGTCGCCGCCAGCAAGATGCCCAGGGCGACGGCGGAACCGTTCATGTCGTCGTGCATGTTGTGCATGTAACGGGCCGGCTTCAGGTTGTGCCCGCCGGTGTCGAAGCAGATGCCCTTGCCGACCAGGGCGATGGTTTTACCCGCCTTACGCCTCTCGCCTTTCGCCTCACCCGCGTAGCGCAGTCTGACGATGGCCGCGTCCTCGTGGCCGCTGCCCCGGGCCACCGCCAGGAAGGCGCCGGCCTTGAGCTTCTTCAGACGCTTCACGTCGTATTCCTCGATGTCCCAGCCCGCCTCCTGCGCCAGGACGCGGACGTATTCCCGGTAGGTGGCCGGCGTCAGCAGGTTCGGAGGCAGCAGGGTGAGCTGCCGGCAGAGGGTGTTGCCCTCGGCCAGCGCCTGCTCCCGCCGCAGATCGAGGCCAAAGACGCCGTGCAACACCACCCGCTCCAGGGCCGCCGGGGCCTTCCCGCTTTTCCAGGCGGGCAGGCGCGCGCCGTTCAGCCAGGCCACGTAGGCGGCATCCCGGGCGGCGCGGGCGCGGAAATCCTCTGCGCCGTAGAGGGCGACATGAAGCTCCGCGGGGTGCTCGTCCAGCAAGGACTTCAGGGCCTGGCGCAGGGCGGCATGGCGGTCGAAGACCGGCTTCGCCTCGTCCAGGCGCAGCCAGACCGACAGGCAGCCGCCGGACAGTTCCAGGACCAAGGGAGACTTCGACAGCTCGTCGGCCTTCTTGTCCTTGCGCGCCAGGGCGGCGCGGGCGGCCTCGGCGTCCGGCGCCTCGCACCAGTCCGTGCCGGCGGGCAGGATATTCAGCAGATGACGAAGCTTGCCGTTACGCCGGACGAGGACTTCGTTATTCTGTTGCACTCTGGCCAGGATCGCCGGGATGGCCGTTTTTTTCGCGGAGCTGTTCATTGGACAACCTTAATATTAAAAACTTGAATGATCAGTATTGAAGAATTGACGGGCAAGCGCCCGGTCCGGATAATGCGCCCGCTTCCGTCAACCCGATTGTTCCACGAAAACCAGGACCCACGCCGGATCGCGCCGGACGGCGCTCACGGCGCGGGGGGATCCCGTCACTCGTTCGGAGACTCATTGCATGTCGAATAGCCACACGCCGGGCGGCAAGCCCGACATCGACCCCCAGGAAACCCGCGAATGGCTGGATGCCCTGGTCGCCGTCATCGAGGAGGAAGGCGCCGAGCGCGCCCACTTCCTGCTGGAACGCCTGATCGACAAGGCGCGCCGCTCCGGCGCCTACCTGCCGTACAACGCCACCACCGCCTATGTAAACACCATCCCGGCGCACCTGCAGGAAAAGCATCCGGGCGATGTTGCCATCGAGACCCGCATCAAGAGCCTGATCCGCTGGAACGCGGTGGCCTGCGTCATGCGCGCGAACGAGAAGGCGCCGGGCGTGGGCGGCCACATCGCCAGCTACCAGTCCGCCGCCACTCTCTACGAAGTCGGCTTCAACCACTTCTTCCATGGCCTCGACGCCTCGCGCGGCGGCGACCTGGTCTATTTCCAGGGCCATTCCGCCCCCGGCATCTACGCGCGCGCCTTCCTCGAAGGCCGCATCAGCGAGGAGCAGTTCGCCAATTTCCGGCAGGAGTCCGCCGGCGGCGGCCTCTCCTCCTACCCGCATCCCTGGCTGATGCCCGAGTTCTGGCAGTTCCCCACCGTCTCCATGGGCCTGGGGCCCATCCAGGCCATCTACCAGGCCCGCTTCCTGCGCTACCTGCACGACCGGGGGATCGCCGACACCTCCGGCCGCAAGGTCTGGGCCTTCCTCGGCGACGGCGAGACCGACGAACCGGAATCCCTGGGCGCCATCACCCTGGCCTCGCGCGAGAAGCTGGACAACCTGATCTTCGTCGTCAACTGCAACCTGCAGCGCCTGGACGGTCCGGTGCGCGGCAACGGCAAGATCATCCAGGAACTGGAGGCCGCCTTCCGCGGCGCCGGCTGGAACGTCATCAAGGTCATCTGGGGCTCCTACTGGGATCCGCTGCTGGCCATGGACAACCAGGGCCTGCTGCGGAAACGCATGGAAGAATGCGTGGACGGCGAGTACCAGAACTTCAAGGCCAAGGGCGGCGCCTACACGCGCGAACACTTCTTCGGCAAGTATCCGGAACTGAAGGAGATGGTGGCGGCGATGTCGGACGAGGACATCTGGCGCCTGAACCGGGGCGGCCACGACCCGCACAAGATCTACGCGGCCTACGCGGCGGCGTCGAAGCACACCGGCCAGCCCACGGTGATCCTGGCGAAGACCATCAAGGGCTATGGCATGGGCGCCTCCGGCGAGGCGCAGAACCCGACGCACCAGGCCAAGAAGATGGCCCTGGAGGACCTGCGCGCCTTCCGTGACCGCTTCCGCATCCCCATCTCCGATGAAGATCTACCCAACCTGCCGTTCTATCGGCCGGCCGACGACAGCCCGGAGATGAAGTACCTGCAAGCCCGCCGCGCCGCCCTGGGCGGCTACATGCCCCGCCGCCGCGTCAAGGCCGAGCCCCTGGCGGCGCCGCCGCTCTCCAATTTCCAGGCCATGCTGGAAGCCACCGGCGAGCGCGAGATTTCCACCACCATGGCCTTCGTGCGCATCCTCACCAGCCTGCTGCGCGACAAGGCCATTGGCCGCCACATCGTGCCCATCGTCCCGGACGAGGCGCGCACCTTCGGCATGGAAGGCCTGTTCCGCCAGGTGGGCATCTACTCCTCCGTCGGCCAGCTCTACGAGCCGGTGGATTCCGACCAGGTCATGTATTACCGCGAGGACAAGGGCGGCCAGATCCTGGAAGAAGGCATCAACGAAGCGGGCGCCTTCAGCTCCTGGCTCGCCGCCGCCACGGCGTACAGCACCAGCGGCGTGCAGATGATCCCCTTCTACATCTACTACTCCATGTTCGGCTTCCAGCGCATCGGCGACCTCGCCTGGGCCGCCGGCGACTCGCGCGCGCGCGGCTTCCTGCTCGGCGCCACCGCCGGCCGCACGACGCTGAACGGCGAGGGCCTGCAACACGAGGACGGCCACTCGCATCTGCTGGCGGCCACCATTCCCAACTGCGTCAGCTACGACCCCACCTTCCACTACGAACTGGCGGTCATCATCCAGGACGGCCTGCGCCGCATGGTGCAGGAGCAGGAGGACGTGTTCTATTACCTGACGGTGATGAACGAGAACTACAGCCATCCGGGCATGCCCAAGGGGGCCGAGCAAGGCATCCTGAAGGGGCTGTACAAGTTCAGGGAAGCGGGAAACGGGAAACGGGAAACGGCAAAAGCCAAAAAAACGAAACCCCGCGTCCAGTTGTTGGGCTCCGGCGCCATCCTGCACGAGGTCATCGCCGCCGCGGAGCTGCTGGAAAGCGACTGGGGCGTGGCCGCCGACGTGTGGAGCGCCACCAGCTTCAACGAACTGCGCCGGGAGGCGCAGGAGACCCATCGCTGGAACCTGCTGCACCCGGACAAGAAGCAGAAGGTGAGCTTCGTGGAGCAGTGCCTGGACGGCACGGACGGCCCCATCGTCGCCGCCACCGACTACATGCGCGCCTTCCCCGACCAGATCCGGCCCTACGTGCATCGCCGCTATGTGACCCTGGGCACCGACGGCTTCGGCCGCTCGGATTCGCGCCAGGCCCTGCGCCGCTTCTTCGAGGTGGACCGCCATTACGTCGCGCTGGCCGCCCTCAAGGCCCTTGCCGACGACGGCGTCCTGCCCGCCGGCAAGGCGGCCGAAGCCATCAGGAAATACGGCATCGACGCGGACCGGCCCAACCCGGTCAACGTGTAAGGAGACGAGCGCATGGCTATCAAGGAAGTCCTCGTCCCCGACATCGGCAACTTCAAGGACGTCGAGGTCATCGAACTCATGGTCAAGCCGGGCGACAGCCTGGCCGCCGATGATTCCATCATGACCGTGGAATCCGACAAGGCCGCCATGGACATCCCCGCCCCCTTCGCCGGCACGGTCAAGGAATTGAAAATCAAGGTGGGCGACAAGGTCTCCGCCGGCAGCCTGGTGCTGCTGCTGGACGCCTCCGACATATCCGCCGCCAAAGAAGCCGCGCCGGTGGTGAAGTCCTTCACCGCCCCCTCCCCCATGGTCGACGCCGACTCCGGCAGCGGGGAAGGCGCCCTGGCGGCCTCCGTACCGCCGCCGTCCAACCCCGCGCCGCAGCCGCCCGCCCCCATCCCGCCCAGAAACCGGCCGCATCCGGTGGCCGCGCATGCCGGCTTCGACAGCGGCAAACCGGCCCACGCCAGCCCCTCGGTGCGCCGCTTCGCGCGCGAGCTGGGCGCCGAGTTGTCGCGCGTCAAGGGCAGCGGACCGCGCGGCCGCATCCTCAAGGAGGACGTGCGGAACTGGGTCAAGGCGGAACTCGCCAAGCCCGCCGGCGAGGCCTTCGGCCTGGGCTTTCCGCCCGCGCCGGTGATCGACTTCAGCCAGTTCGGCGAGATCGCCACGCAACCGCTGTCGCGTATCCGCAAGCTCTCGGGCGTCAATCTATCCCGCAACTGGGTGACCGCCCCGCACGTCACCCAGTTCGACGAGGCCGACATCACCGACCTGGAAGACTTCCGTAAGTCCATGCAGGACGAGGCCGGCAAACGCGGGGTCAAGCTCACCCTGCTGGCCTTCCTGATGAAGGCGGCGGTCAACGCCCTGCGCGCCTATCCCAACTTCAACGCCTCGCTGGCCGCCGACGGCGAGCACCTGGTGCTGAAGAAGTACTTCCACGTCGGCTTCGCCTGCGACACCCCGGACGGCCTGGTGGTGCCGGTGGTGCGCGACGTCAACAAGAAGGACGTCATGGACATCGCCCGTGAGCTGGCGGAAATGTCGGATCTGGCCCGGGAAAGAAAACTCAAGGTGGACGCCATGCAGGGCGGCTGCTTCACCATCTCCAGCCTGGGCGGCATCGGCGGCACCCAGTTCACGCCCATCATCAACTGTCCCGAGGTGGCCATCCTCGGCGTCTCGCGCGCCGACTGGAAGCCGGTGTGGAACAAGACGACGAAGACTTTCGAGCCGCGCCTGATGCTGCCGCTGTCGCTGTCCTACGACCACCGGGTCATCGACGGCGCCGACGGCGCCCGCTTCACCAGCCACCTGCGCGCCATGCTTTCCGACGTGCGCCGGTTGCTGCTGTAACTTTCATCGTCATTCCCGCGCAGGCCGGAATCCAGTAGCGTCGCAAAACCTCTGGAC